>NZ_JBIUSS010000001.1:224204-577423 GCF_044741445.1 Kitasatospora sp. NPDC088160
GGGGTGACGGTGGCGGTGACGCCGGCCGGGGCGCCGCTGACCGACAGGTTGAGGCTCTGCGCCGAGCCCGCCGTCACTGCCGTGGCGATGGCCGCGGACGTGGACGAACCAGCGGCCAGGGTGCCGGAGTTCGGGTTCACCGCGACCGAGAAGTCGTTGCCGGGCTGGGTGCCCGTGACGTTCAGGGTGAAGACGCCGGTGTGACTGCCGGAGGCCGCGCTGCCGGTGACCGTCAGCTGGTAACTCCCGGGCGCCACCGCCGAGGTGGTGGTGACGTTGAGGGTGGCGCCGGTGCCGGCGGTGACGCTGCCGGGGGTGACGGTGGCGGTGACGCCGGCCGGGGCGCCGCTGACCGACAGGTTGAGGCTCTGCGCCGAGCCCGCCGTCACTGCCGTGGCGATGGCCGCCGACGTGGACGAACCAGCGGTGACCGTCGCGGAGTTGGGGTTGACGGCCACGGAGAAGTCGTTGGTCACCGTCGAGCCGCTGGTGAACGGCGCGAAGATGTGGGTGAAGTCCCAGGTGTTCTGGCTGATGCCGGAGCAGGAGTCGTCCCCCGCCTTGCCCGGGCAGCCGCCGTTGTCGCGCTGGAGCGCCCAGAAGGACAGTGTGTTGATGCCCTTCGACACCGCCCAGTTGTAGACGGTGGTGGCGTTGGCCACGGTGAAGGTCTCGGCCGCGCCGTAGTCGTCGATGCCGGGCATCTCGGTGATCCCGATCGAACCCCACAGCTGGGCTGGGGTCTTGGACGGGTAGAGCTTGGCGAGCTGGTTGTAGAGGCCCTGCGCGGAGGTCTGGGTGTCGGCCGCCATGTCGTGGGTGGCGCCGTCGTAGTAGTCGAAGGTCATCATGTTGACGACGTCGATCCGGGCGTTGTTGCTGACCGCGTTCTTCAGCACGGCGAGACCGCTGGAGGCGAGCCCGGTGGTGGTGGTCGGCAGCGTGTAGGAGAACTGGACGTTCCGCCCGTTGGTGGCGGCCCAGTCCTGCACGATCTTGATCGCCTTGTTGCGACGGTCGATTCCGGCCGTGTTGGTCAGCGAGTTGTCCTCGATGTCGAGGTCGATCCGGCTGACGTCGTAGGTGGTGACGAGGTTCTCGAAGGCTGCTGCGATCTGGTTGACGTCGGTGCAGCTGTCGGCCAGTTCGGTGCCGGTGTTGTCGGCGGTGTAGCCGCCGAAGGAGGGGATCACGTCCCCGCCGTTGGCCCGGATGGTGGCGATGTCGGCGCCGAAGGTCGAGGAGGAGACCGGCTTGGAGGTGTCGCCGTTCCAGTACGGGGTGCAGGAGCCCTTGGTGGCGGCCTGGAGGAACGCCATCGTCAGGTGCTTGGCCCCGGACTGGGCGGCCAGGGCGGCGGGGCTCTGCCCGGTCCAGGACTCGAAGTAGGGGGCGAAGACCCGGCTGGGGAGCGGGGTCGCGGCCTGGGCGGAGCCCGTCCCGGCGGCGACCAGGCCGGCCGAGGCGGCCAGCGTGGCACAGGCTGTCAGGGCCGCCTGGATGGTTCTGCGTAGACGCATGGATTCTCCAACATACGTGGTGGGGCAGGACGTTGGGGATGCGCGCATGATCGGGGCGCGACGGCCGTGTGGGGTCGGCTGCGCGGGCCCGGACGTGCGGACGTGTGGGTGTGCGGGTGTGCTGACGTGCGGGACTGCTGGGTGTCCGGATGTGCGGGCGCGCGGAAGCCCACCGACTCGCGCGGAGGCGGGTGGCGGGTACGCGTGTGCGCACGCCGTACGGAGCGGGGGTGGTGCGGGACAGGCAGGGCAGGGCAGTGCCTCAGCCGCCGGTGGTCACACCCCCACAGTGCATCCCGGTCGGATCGACATGCTTATGGTTGGACTAGACCACTGGTCTGTCAAGAGACCTAACAGTTCGTCAACATACCGCCCTCGTGGCCGAAGGGCCGTCCGATCGGCCGGGTGTGCGCGGTGCGGCCGGGGCTGTGGAGGTGGGCGGTGCGGCGGAGGTGGCCGGTGGGGCGGGGTGGCCGCGCTGCCGAAGGGTGGATCCGGCGAAGAGCGAAGGTGCCGAAGAGCGAAGGTGCCGTGGCCGCGCGCCCGTCGGCGGGAGCGCGGCCACGGCGGCCCGGTGCTCAGGACACCGGGCGGTTCGGGTGGGCGCTCCGGGTCACGCCGGCGGCGGGCAGAGGGTGGTCCGCAGCGCGTCGTTGATCTTCGCGGCGGTGTCCGGTCCGAAGCCCTGCGGGTGGTCGGGCGAGGTGAAGCGCTGGTTGGCCAGCTCGACCAGCTTCGACTTGTCCTTGGGGAACTGGAACAGCGCCTGGCACTGGTTGCGGGCCCGGTCCACGGCCTGGTCCGGCTTGCCGCCGACGATTGCCGGGTCTATCGCGTCCAGCGCGGCGACCAGCTTGCCGGTCAGGTCGGTGCCCGGCTTTCCGGGCAGGCCGGCGTCGCTGGGGGGCGTGGGCTTGGCCGGGGCGGGGGCTCCGGAGGAACCGGAGTCCGGGGCGGGGGCGGGGGCCGAGGGGCTGTCGGGCGCGGGCGCCGAGGGGGCCGCGGGCACCGAGGGGGAGGCGGCCGGGTCGGGCGCGGAGGCCGAGGGCGACTCGGGCGCCGACGGCGTCGAGGCGGTGCCGGGGGCGGGAGCCGAGGCGGCGGCCGGGGTGGTGGGGGAGCCGGCCGCGGCGGTGGCCGGGTGGGGGCCCGGTCCGGAGCTGGAGCAGGCAGCGAGGCTCACCGCGGCGAATGCCGTGAGGGTGGCGGCGAGGAGACGAGTGCGCATGGCGTCACACTGTCATGTCCGCGGCGTCGAAGGGAAGATCCTCCCGCGAGCGCGGACGGCCCGGGAGGGGGACCTCCCGGGCCGCCGACTCGCCGCGTTCGCAAGACACGGGCGAGGCGCCAGCAAGGCACGGCCAGGGCACGGGCGAGGCGCCAGCAAGGCACGGCCAGGGCGCGGGCGAGGCGCCAGCAAGGAACGGCCGGGGCGCGACCGGGCACGGCCAAGGGGCCGGCCGAGGCGTGGTCAGCCGAGGCCGTTGGCCTTCAGCCAGTCCTTGGCCACCGCCGACGGGTCGTCCTTGTCGATCGCGACGCGCTTCATCAGCGCCGTCAGCCCCGCCGTGTCGAGCTTGGCCGACACCGCGTTGAGGGCCGCCGTCGCGGTGGGGTTCACACTCGCCTTGTTGACCAGCGGGGTGACGTTCTGCGCGCCGAAGAGGTTCTTCGGGTCGGTCAGCGGGACGAGCTTCAGCTGGACGATCTTCGGGTCGGTGGTGAACACGTTGCCGACCTGGATGGTGCCGTCCTTGAGCGCGTTCGCGGTGGCGTCGCCGGTGGGCTTCCACTCCTTGAAGTTCAGCCCGTAGACGTCCTTGAGCTGCTGCTCGCGGCGGGACTTGAACTCCGGCGGACCGCCTATCGTGAACTCGCCCGCCTTGGCGGCCAGGTCGGCGATGCTCTTGAGGCCGTACTTGTCGGCGTTCTCCTGGGCGACGCTGAGCGAGTCCTTGTCCTCGGCGGGGGAGGAGTCGAGGATCCCCAGCGCGGCGGGCAGCGTCTTGGCCAGCGCCGCGTTCACCTCCTCGGTGGTGGCGGCGGTGGACTTGGCGTCCAGGTAGGCGAGCAGCGAGCCGTTGTACTCGGGCAGGACGCTCAGGCTGCCGCTCTGGAGCTGCCCGTAGAGCACCTCGCGGCTGCCGATGTTGAACTTCTCCTCGACCTTGACGCCCTTGGCCTTGAGGGCCTGCGAGTAGATCGAGCCGAGCAGCACGTTCTCCGGGAAGTTCGCCGAGCCGACGACCACCGTCGAGCCGGCGCCGGCGCCCGAGGCGGCGGGGGAGCCCGCCGCGGAGCCGCCGCCGAGCGGGTCGCCGCCGCCGGAGGAGCCGCAGGCGGTGGCGCCGAGGGCGAGTGCGGCGAGCGTGCCGAGGACGACGGCGCGCCTGCTTCCGTGGTTTGTCGACATGGTGACAGATGTCCTTCCGGAGAGGATGGGGAACGAGGTTCAGCGGGCCCGGCGCTGGGCGCGCATCCCGGGCGGGAGCGCGTACCGGGCGAGCAGGGCGAAGAACAGCTGGGCGCCGACCGCGAGCAGCACCACCAGCAGTGCGCCGCCGACGGTGACGGCGTACTTGCGGGTGGCCAGTCCGTCGATGACGTAGCGGCCGAGGCCGCCCAGCCCGACGTACGCGGCCACGGTGGCGGTCGCGATCACCTGGACGGTCGCGGTGCGAAAGCCCGCCAGCAGGGTCGGCGCCCCGGATGGCAGGCAGACCTGCCACAGCACCTGCGGGTGGGTCAGCCCGATGCCGCGCGCCGCGTCCCGGACGTCCGGGTCGGTGCCGCGCACCCCCTCGACGGCGGCCACCAGCAGCGGCGGCGCGGCGAGCGCGACCAGCGGGATCAGCACGGCCGTGTCCCCGACCCCGCCGAGCAGCACCGCCAGCGTCACCAGGCCGAGCGTCGGCAGGGCGCGGGTGGCACCGGCGAAGGCCGTCACGAGCGTGACGCCGCGCCCGGTGTAACCGATCAGCAGCCCGAGCGGCACGGCGAGCAGCGCTGCGAACAGCAGGGCCTCGCCGGAGAGCACCAGGTGCTCGGTGATCCGGTGCACGATCGAGTCCGGGCCGCTGCGGTGGTCGGGGGCGGAGAAGAAGTCGCCCAGCCAGTTCAGCCAGTTCACGAACCGGCTCCCTTCTCCCGGACGGCCCAGGGCGCGAGCAGCCGGCGGGCGCCCACCAGCAGCAGGTCGACGGCCAGCGCGAGGGCGGCGATCAGCGCGATGCCGGCCACGATCGGGGTCGGGAACGTGCGCTGGAAGCCGTCGATGAACAGGTAGCCGAGCCCGCCGCGCCCGATCAGCGCGCCGACGCTGGCCAGCGAGATGCTGGACACCGCCGCGACCCGCAGCCCGGCGATCAGGTACGGCACGGCGGCAGGCAGCTCGACGGAGGTCAGCCGGTGCCACGGCCCGTACCCCATCGCGGTGGCGGCCTGCCGGACCGGGTCCGGGACGGCGCGCAGGCCGTCCACGGTGGTCGGCAGCAGCACGGCGAGCGCGTAGAAGGTGAGCGGGATCATCACGGTGGCCTGGGTGGCGAGGCCGGTGTAGGGGATGAGCACCACGAACACGGCCAGCGAGGGCAGCGCGTAGACGATGTTGAAGACGGCGGACAGCGGTTGGTACAGCCGGGGGAAGCGGGTGCAGGCCAGGCCCAGCGGGACGGCCAGCAGCAGGCCGATGAGCACCGGAAGCAGGGAGATCACGGCGTGGTCGGCGAGCAGGTCGCCGAGGTAGCCGAGGTGGTCGCCGATCCAGTACCAGCGGACGATCGGTTCACCGTCCACCGGCCGCCCCGTCCGTGAGGTCACCGGCCGCCGCGCCGGCTGCCGCACCGCCCGCCGCGTCCACAGGGCCACCGGCTCCCGCACCGCCCGCCGTGCCCGCTGCGTCGGCCGCCGCGGCGGCCACAGGGGTGGACAGTGCGGCGAGGACGGCCTCGCGGCTCGCGGTGCCGGTGGCCCGGCCGTCGGCGTCCAGGGCCACGGCGGCCCCGGCGGGGGAGAGGACGGCGGCGTCCAGCGCGGTGCGCAGGGTGTCGGCGTCCGGCCGGTAGCCGGAGACCGGGTGCAGCTCGGCGGTGGCGGCGTCGCGGTCGATCCAGCCGATCGGGCGGCGCTCGTCGTCCAGCGCCAGTTCCCAGCCGCCGTAGCGCAGCCCGTCGGCCACCGGGCGGACGGCGATGGTGGTCGCGGGGCGCAGGGCGAGGCCGCGCAGGCCCCGGTCGCGGCCGAGGAAGGCGGCCACGCCGTCGTCCGCGGGGGTGGTGAGCAGGGTGTGCGGGTCGGCGAGCTGGGCGATCCGGCCGTGTTCGCGCAGGACCACCACCTGGTCGCCGAGCCGGACGGCCTCCTCGATGTCGTGGGTGACGAACAGCACCGTCTTGTGCAGCTCGGACTGGAGCCGCAGCAGTTCCTCCTGGAGCCCGGCGCGCACCACCGGGTCGACGGCGCTGAACGGCTCGTCCATCAGCAGCACCGGCGGGTCGGCCGCGAGGGCGCGGGCCACGCCCACCCGTTGCTGCTGGCCGCCGGACAGCTGGAACGGGTACCGCTTGCCGGTCTCGGGAGCGAGCCCGACCAGTTCGAGCAGTTCGGCGGCCCGGGCGCGGGCCTTCTTGCGGTCCCAGCCGAGCAGGTAGGGCACGGTGGCGACGTTGTCGATCACCTTGCGGTGCGGGAACAGGCCGGCCTGCTGGATCACGTAGCCGATGCCACGGCGCAGCTTGGCGGGCTCCAGTTCGGCGACGTCCGTGTCGTCCAGCAGCACCCGGCCCGAGGTCGGCTCGACCATCCGGTTGACCATGCGCAGCAGGGTGGTCTTGCCACACCCGGACGGTCCGACCAGGACGGTTATCCGACCGGTCGGGACGTCCAGGTCCAGGCCCTCGACGGCGATGGTGCCGTCGGGGTGGCGCTTGCCGGCGCCCTCGAATCTGATCACGGGGAGTTTCCTCGTCAGGGCGCCCCGGGGAGGCGGCGCCTGTTTCGGTCGTACGGTTGATGGCGGTTCGTCGACAAGCGGCGACGGCGTGGGCCGTACCGGCCGCTGCCGTGACGGCGTCTGTCGGATCGACCGCCCGGGCGTTCTTCCGCCCGCGTGGCTGCCCAGCTTCGGACCGGCGGAAACTCTGATCAGACTATGACCTGCATCATCTCCTGTCTCTCACTTACCACCCGGCACGGGGCCCGGACCCCGCCTCCGGACGGCCGGGGCCGACCGGACGCCCGACGTTCCGGCAGGTCAGAGGGGTGGGACACGGACACCCTGACGGCGGGTCGAGGGCTCGGGCCCCGGACGATCAGCCCGTCAGCCGCCGAGCGCCCCGGCCCTCCAGACTCTCAGCCGCCCCGGCGCGTCGGCAGCCCGGAGGCCGCCCAGCCGACGAAGCCGCCGTCCAGATCGGTCGCCCGGTGCAGCCCCAGCTCGCGCAGCGAGGCCGCCGCCAGGCTGGAGGCGTACCCCTCCGAGCAGACCACGATCACCTCGACGTCGTAATCCGACGCCTCGGGGATCCGGTGACTGCCCGTCGGGTCCAGCCGCCACTCCAGGACGTTGCGCTCGATGATCAGCGAGCCGGGGATCTCCCCCTCCGCCGCCCGCTGCGCCGCCGGACGGATGTCCACCAGCAGCGCGCCGTCCAGCTGCGACTGGTACGCCTCTCGGGCGCGCGGACGGTGGACGCCCTCGCGGGCCCGCTCCACCAGGTCGTCGATCGTGGTCACCATTGCTCCGGTCCTTCCTCCGAGGTACGGACGAGCCCGCCGGCCCGCAGGTCGTAGTGCGCCATCGAGCCCAGCGGGGGCGAGTAGGCGTGCAAAGTCACGGCCGGGCCGGACGCGGTGTTGCGCACGTCGTGCACGTACTCGGGGCCGAAGGCGCGGGCGGTGCCGGCCGGGACCCGGCGGATCAGCAGGCCCTGCTCCGGCCCGCCGAGGGACAGCTCCTCCAGCTCGCCGAGGGCGACGGTGAACGCGCCGCGCGAGCCGCCGTGGTCGTGGAAGCCGGTGGACTGGCCGGGCAGCCAGCTGATCAGCCACACCTCGTGGTCGTCGTCGGCCACCAGCCGCCGGTACCAGCGCTCCTCGGTGGAGAGCCGGACGAGGTGGATCCACTGGTCGGGCTGTTCGGCCAGTTCGCGGACGACGGTGCGCAGGGCGCTCGGGGTGAGCGGCGCGCGGGTCTCCGCGGTGGCGGTGGCGGTGGCGGTGGCGGTGGCCTTGGCCTTGGCTGTTCTGGCCGGTGCCGGTGCCGGGGTCGGGGCTTGGGCGGCAGCGGGTTCGTCGGGGGCGAGGTTCAGGCTCATGGGGGCGTCCTCGGGTGCAGCGGGAACGTCGGCGGGGTGCGCCCTGGTCCGGCGGCGGGCGAGGGCACGGGCCGACGGAGCGGCACGGCACGCGCGGATGCGCCGGGCGGGGCGGGAATCAGAACGCTGGGTGCGGGTGTGCGGCGCGGGCCCTGGCGGACGTCACAGGGCGGGGGCAGCGCGGAGAGCCAAGGTCAACAGGCACAGATGGAACTCGCCTGGCGTCGCAGATCGACGTGCAGGCGGCAGACCAGAGTGGTGCCGGTGTCCATGCGCCGGATCCTTCCCGAGCCAACCGGACGAAGTCAAGCCGGATGGGGCCGGATCGCCCGGCTCCGCCGCCGGTCGGCTCTCCGCCGGCTGCCCGTTACCCCTCGGCCGGCCGCCTTCGGCTGCGCCGCGCTAATCCACCCCCGGCCGAGCGGCCGACCGGCCGTCGAGCCGTTCTGGACCGGAACCGCCGAACGGCACTCGCATGCGTAAGGACCCCACTCGCGGGGTAAATGATCGGTTCATCCCATCCGGGACCCTCTGCGTGTCCGCGTCACGAGATCGCCCCAGATGCGTTACCGCCAACGTATTGTCAGGCCACCGAGGCCCGGCCTACGGTCTACAGACCGCTTTCTACGCACGTAGACCCCTGCGGATCCCCGGCGGTCCGCAGACGAGACCCGCCCGCCCCGTCAACCCTCAGACCGCAGGCCCGACCCCATGGCCGGGCGGCGGAGTTGCGGAGGTATCCATGTCGCAGATCGTCCGTGCCGCGCTCGTCCAGACCCGCTGGACCGGCGACCAGGAGAGCATGATCGCCCTTCACGAGCGGTACGCCCGCGAGGCCGCCGCCCAGGGCGCGAAGATCATCGGTTTCCAGGAGGTCTTCAACGCCCCGTACTTCTGTCAGGTCCAGGAAGCCGAGCACTACCGCTGGGCCGAAGCCGTCCCCGACGGCCCCACCGTCCGCCGGATGCAGGACCTCGCCCGTGAACTCGGCCTGGTGATCGTCGTCCCGGTCTACGAGGAGGAACAGGCCGGGGTCTACTACAACACCGCCGCCGTCATCGACGCCGACGGCAGCTACCTCGGCAAGTACCGCAAGCACCACATCCCGCAGGTCAAGGGCTTCTGGGAGAAGTACTACTTCAAGCCCGGCAACCTCGGCTGGCCCGTCTTCGACACCGCCGTCGGCAAGGTCGGCGTCTACATCTGCTACGACCGCCACTTCCCCGAGGGCTGGCGCGCCCTGGGCCTGGCCGGAGCGCAGATCGTCTACAACCCCTCCGCCACCAGCCGAGGCCTCTCCGCCTACCTCTGGCAGCTGGAACAGCCCGCCGCCGCCGTCGCCAACGAGTACTTCGTCGCCGCCATCAACCGCGTCGGCACCGAGGAGTACGGCGACAACGACTTCTACGGGACCTCCTACTTCGTCGACCCGCGCGGCCAGTTCGTCGGCGACGTCGCCTCCGACAAGGAGGAGGAGCTCGTCGTCCGCGACCTCGACCTCGGCCTGATCGAACAGGTCCGCCAGCAGTGGGCGTTCTACCGGGACCGCCGCCCCGACGCCTACGGACCGCTCGCCGAGGCCTGAGGAGCAGCGCGATGACCACCCGCGACCCGCACCAGCGCACCATCGTCCGCGGCGGCCTCGTCATCACCGCCGCCGACGAACTCCACGCCGACGTCCTCATCGAGGGCGAACGCATCGCCGCCCTCGCCACCACCGGCAGCTCCACCGCCGAGGCCTGGAGCGCCGACACCGTCATCGACGCCACCGGCCACTACGTCATCCCGGGCGGCGTCGACGCCCACACCCACATGGAACTGCCCTTCGGCGGCACCTCGGCCTCCGACACCTTCGAGACCGGCACCCGGGCCGCCGCCTGGGGCGGCACCACCACCATCGTCGACTTCGCCGTGCAGTCCGTCGGCGGCTCGCTGCGCGAGGGCCTGGACACCTGGCACGCCAAGGCCGACGGCAACTGCGCCGTCGACTACGCCTTCCACACCATCGTCTCCGACGTCAACGAGGGCGTCCTCAAGGAGATGGACGCCCTCGTCGACTCCGGCGAGTCCACCTCCTTCAAGCTCTTCATGGCCTACCCCGGCGTCTTCTACAGCGACGACGGCCGCATCCTGCGCGCCATGCAGCGCGGCGCGGTCAACGGCGGGCTGATCATGATGCACGCCGAGAACGGCATCGCCATCGACGTCCTGGTCGAACAGGCCCTCGCCGCCGGGCACACCGCACCCCGCTACCACGGCGAGGTCCGCCGCGAACTCCTGGAGGCCGAGGCCACCCACCGGGCCATCAAGCTCGCCCAGGTCGCCGGCAGCCCGCTCTACGTCGTCCACGTCTCCGCGGCCGCCGCCCTCGCCGAGCTCGTCCAGGCCCGCGACGCCGGGCTCAACGTCTTCGGCGAGACCTGCCCGCAGTACCTGTTCCTCTCCACCGACAACCTCGCCGAGACCGGTGCCGACGGCTTCGAGGGCGCCAAGTACGTGTGCAGCACGCCGCTTCGGCCGCGCGAGCACCAGGAGACGCTCTGGCGCGGACTGCGCGCCAACGACCTCCAGGTGGTCTCCACCGACCACTGCCCGTTCTGCTTCACCGGGCAGAAGGAACTCGGCCGCGGCGACTTCTCGAAGATCCCCAACGGCCTGCCCGGCGTGGAGAACCGGATGGACCTGCTCCACCAGGCCGTCGTGGACGGGCACATCACCCGTCGGCGCTGGATCGAGATCGCCTGCACCACGCCCGCCCGGATGTTCGGGCTGCACCCGCGCAAGGGCACCATCGCGCCCGGCGCCGACGCCGACCTCGTCGTCTACGACCCCACCGCCGTGCAGACCGTCTCCGCCGCCACGCACCACATGAACGTCGACTACTCGGCGTACGAGGGCCGCCAACTCACCGGCCGCGCCCGCACCGTGCTCTCGCGCGGCACCGTCGTGCTGGACGGCGAAACCTGGCTCGGCCGGGCCGGCCACGGCACGTTCCTGCGCCGCGACACCTGCCAGTACCTGACCTGACCACTCTCCCGCGCCGCCGCCCGGGCCTGTGCGCACGACCGCCCGGGCGGCGGAACCACCCTCCCCGGAGCCACCATGGACATCGGCCTCGTCCTGCAGACAGACCCGCCCGCCCGCCTGCTCATCGACCGGATGATCCGCGCCGAACAGGCCGGGTTCAGCCACGGCTGGACCTTCGACTCCTGCGTCCTGTGGCAGGAGCCGTTCGTCATCTACAGCCGGATCCTCGCCGAGACACGGCGGTTGACCGTCGGACCGATGGTCACCAACCCCTCCACCCGGACCTGGGAGGTCACCGCCTCCCTGTTCGCCACGCTCAACGACATGTACGGTAGCCGCACCGTCTGCGGCATCGGCCGCGGCGACTCCGCCATGCGGGTCGCCGGACGCCACCCCGCCACCCTCGCCCGGCTCTCCCAGGCCATGCACGCCATCAAGGAGCTGGCCGAGGGGCGGACGGTCGAGGTGGACGGCACCGAGATGCACCTGCCGTGGGTCGGCCCAGGCGCCCAACTCCCCATCTGGATGGGCGCGTACGGGCCGAAGGCGCTCGCACTGACCGGTCGTCAGGCCGACGGATTCATCCTCCAGCTGGCCGACCCGTACCTCGCCGAGTACATGGTCAAGGCGGTGCGGTCCGCCGCGGCCGAGGCCGGCCGGGACCCGGACGCCGTCACCATCTGCGTCGCCGCCCCCGCCTACGTGACCGCCGACGACTCGCCCGCCGCGCTCGCCCACGCCCGGGAGCAGTGCCGCTGGTTCGGCGGGATGGTCGGCAACCACGTGGCCGACCTGGTCAGCCACTACGGCGCACACTCCGAGCTCGTCCCGGAGGCCCTCACCGACTACATCAAGGGCCGCCAGGGCTACGACTACAGCCACCACGGCCGGGCCGGGAACCCCGACACCGCCTTCGTGCCGGACGAGATCGTCGACCGCTTCTGCCTCATCGGCCCGCCGCAGGCCCAACTCGCCCGCCTGGAGCACCTCCGCTCCCTCGGCGTCGACCAGTTCGCCGTCTACGCCATGCACGACGCCGTCGAGGCCACCATCGACGCCTACGGGACCGACGTCATCCCGCACCTGTCCCGCCAACCCCAGACGTAACGCCATTCACACGGAGGGGAGTTGCCCAAGGCCGACACCGCGACCAGCGGCGGCGGGCAGTGGCATCACTCCGACGGCCGGGTCGAACTCGAACCGGCCGCAGGGGAGTTGCCGTCCAACGGCTTCACCAACGGCGACCTGCGGCCGGTCCCGGTGGCACGGCGCACCTGGACCACCTACAACTTCCTGGCGCTCTGGGTCGGCATGGCCCACAACATCCCGTCCTGGACGCTCGCCTCGGGGCTCGTCGCGCTCGGCATGGACTGGAAGCAGGCCGTGCTGACCATCGCGCTCGCCAACCTCGTGGTGCTCGTGCCGATGCTGCTCACCGGGCACGCCGGGACGAAGTACGGCATTCCGTTCCCGGTGTTCGCCCGGGCCGCGTTCGGACTGCGCGGCGCCAACCTGCCCGCGCTCATCCGGGCGGCGGTGGCCTGCGCCTGGTTCGGCATCCAGAGCTGGATCGGCGGCGAGGGGATCTTCCTGCTGGCCGGCAAGCTGCTGGGAGAATCCTGGCGCACGGCAGCGGAGTTCGGCGGCTATCCATGGACGCAGTGGGTGTCGTTCCTGCTGTTCTGGCTGATCGAGATGGCCATCATCGCCCGTGGGATGGAGACCCTCCGGCGGTTCGAGAACTGGGCCGCGCCGTTCGTGATCGTCGGCGCGCTGGCGCTGCTGGCATGGATCACCGTGAAGGCGGGCGGGTTCGGTCCGTTGCTCGACCAGCCGTCCGAACTGGGCTGGGGCGGCGGGTTCTGGAAGGTCTTCTTCCCAGCGCTGATGGGCATGATCGGGTTCTGGTCGACCCTGTCGCTCAACATCCCCGACTTCACCCGCTTCGGCGGCAGCCAGCGCGCCCAGATCCGCGGGCAGGCGCTCGGCCTGCCGACCACGATGACGCTCTTCGCGCTGCTGTCCGTCCTCGTCACCTCCGGCTCGCAGGCCGTCTACGGCGCACCGGTGTGGGATCCGATCGAACTCGCCGCGAAGATGGAGAACCCGGTCGGCATCCTGTTCGCGCTGCTGACCGTCCTGATCGCGACGCTGTCAGTGAACATCGCCGCCAACGTCGTCTCGCCGGCCTACGACCTCGCCAACCTGCTGCCCCGGCTGGTCGACTTCCGTACCGGGGCGCTGATCACCGGCGTCGTCGGGATCGCGATCTTCCCGTGGAGGCTGATCTCCGACCCGCACGTGTACATCTTCACCTGGCTGGGTGTGGTCGGCGGCCTGCTCGGGACGGTGGCCGGGGTCCTGATCGCCGACTACTGGGTGCTGCGTGGCACCCGGCTGCAACTCGCCGAGCTGTACCAGCCGGGCGGGGCGTACTGGTACGCGGGCGGGTGGAACTGGCGGGCGGTGACGGCGCTGTTGGTCGGGGGCGTCCTGGCGATCGGCGGCTCGTACGGCGGGCCGTTCCCGGCGGACGGGCTGCTGCCCGTGTTCAAGCCGCTGGCCGACTACGGCTGGGCGGTCGGCTTCGGGTCGGCCTCGGTGCTGTACCTCGTGCTGGGCGCTGTCCCGGGTGCCCGGCGGGTGGGCGGGCGCCACGGGCGGACGGCGGCGGACGGCTGACAAGTGACAGCGGACGGATAACAGCGAACGGATGACAGCGAACAGATAACAGATTTCGAAATCTGTTATCTGTTCGCTGTTACTTGTTCACTGCCGGCTGCCCGCTGTCATTCGCCAGTCGCTGCCCGGTCGACGGCCGCGAGCACCTTCGCCGCACCGTCCTCGGCCGCGAGCGTGGCGGCCGCCGCCCGGGCCTGGTCGCGGTAGCGGGGGTCGTCGAGGGCCTGGCGGATGGCGGCGGCGAGGCGTGCGGCGGTGAGGGCGTGCAGCGGTACCGGCCCGGGGGAGACGCCGAGGCGGGTGAGCCGGTCGGACCAGAACGGGGCGTCGAGCTGTGCGGGTACCGGTACGGCCGGCGTGCCGCAGCGCAGGGTGGCGGCGGTCGTGCCGGCGCCGGCGTGGTGGATCACGGCGGCCATGCGGGGGAACAGCCAGTCGTGCGGGGCGTCGCCGATGGTCAGGACGTCCTCCGCCTCGCCGGCTCCGAGGTCGCTCCAGCCCGACTGCAGGACGGCCCGGACCCGGGCGGCGCGGACCGCGGCGACCACCGTCGCGGTGAGCCGGCCGGGGTCGGGGACGACCAGGCTGCCGAAGCCGACGAAGACCGGCGGCGGTCCGGCGGCGAGGAAGTCGAGCAGTCGGGTCGGGGGGTGCCAGTCCGGATCCCGTACCGGCCACCAGTAACCGGCCACGTCCAGCCCCGGGCGCCAGTCGGCGGGCCGCGGGACCACGGCGGGCGAAAACCCGTGCAGGACGGGGTACTTGCGCCTGGCGTGGGCGGCGCCGAGCGGCGGTAGGCCGAGGCGGCGCCGCAGCCCGCGTACGGCGGGGGCGAAGAGCTGGTCGGTCGCGACCTGGACGGCGTGCCCCGCGAGCAGGTTGCCCGGGCGGCCGAGTGAGCGGGCACCGGTGACAGCGGGCGCGAACTCCCTGGTGGGGGAGAGGGGTTGGAGGTGTAGGCCGATGCTGGGAATGCCCGCAGCCTCGGCGGCGACCTGGCCGAGCGGGCTGGTGGTGCTGGTGGTGAGCAGCAGGTCGGTGCCGAGTGCCGTGGCGTCGGCGATGCCGTCGGCGAGCTCCGGCATGAACTTCCGCCCCAGCTGTAGAAGTTGCAGGACGGCGCGAGGTCCGGTGCCGGCCTGGAGCAGGCGCCGCCCCTCGGCGGAGGCGAGTTCGGCGCGCGGGTCGACCGGCAGCGGGCGGAACTCCAGCCCTGCGGTCCGCACCGAGGCGGCGAAGGTGGCGTGGGTTGCGACGGCCACCTGATGGCCGGCCGCCTGGAGGCGGGCGCCGAGCCCGGTGAACGGGGCCACGTCGCCCCGGGATCCGGCGGTGGCGATCAGGATGCGCATGGCCGCAGTATCCCGGCGCGGGCGCCCCGCCGGAAAGGTGCCGTGCCCGGAGCGGCCCGGTCCGGGGTGGCCGGTTCGGGCCGGTGCTTCCGCGGCGCCGGAACCGGGCGGTGGTGGGCGGCGTCCTTCCTGGCAGAGCGGCGGAACGGGGCCGCCGCGCCGTGGACGGGAGGGACAGATGAGCATCGTCGCGTGGATCGTGCTTGGCCTGCTGGCGGGGGCACTGGCCAAGCTGCTGCTGCCGGGGAAGGACCCGGGCGGCCTGATCGTGACAACCCTGATCGGTATCGCCGGCTCCTTCGTGGGCGGTTGGATCGCCTCGCACTTCCTGCACAGGTCGGTGACGGCGCACTTCTTCGACATGGCGACCTGGGTGTCGGCGATCGGCGGGGCCCTGGTGCTGCTGATCATCTACCGGCTGGTGTTCGGCAGCTCCCGACGCTAGCCCGAGCGCCGGGAACCGGCCCCGCGCCGACGCGGACACGGTGTCGCACAGCCGAGCCGGCCAGGCCCACGGGGCGGCCGGCTCGGCTCAGCGCGTCGGTGCCGACGCCTCCGCGACCCACTCCGGCAGGTCCTCGCGGGCGGCCAGCCAGGCGGTCGGCACCTCGGCGAGGCCGGTGCGAGCGGCGACCGCCCCGGCGGCGATCGCGCAGGTGGTGTCCATGTCGCCCCAGCCCTCCAGGGTGTGCCAGATGACCTCGGGCAGTGAGTCCAGGTGCCCGGCGGCGGACCAGAGGGCGAACGGGACGGTGTCCGGGGCGGAGATCATGAACCCGGAGCCGAGTACGTTGGCGGCCTGCCGGACGCTCGTGTGTCCGGGCAGCCGGGCGGCGATCCGTAGACCGGAGCGCACTTCGCCGTCCGGCAGACGCCCGGCCACCTCTGCCAGCAACTCGGCACGGCCGGGCGGGTTTTGGCCCCGGCTGCGGACAGCGAGTGCCGTGGCGAGGGCGACTGCCACCGCGCCCGCGACCGCCTCCGGGTGGAAGTGCGTGGTGAGCGCCTGGAGTTCGGCCTGCCGGGCGACGGCGTCCAGGTCGTCCGCGAACCAGGCGCCCAGTGGGGCGACCCGCATCGCGGCGCCGTTCCCGTACGAGCCCTGACCCTCGAACTGGCGCGAGGTGATGGCGCGCCAGTCCCCGCCGGCGCCGATCTCACGCAGTACCCGGTGCATCGACGGGCCGTACTTGCGCCCGTACTCGCGGGCGTACTCCTCGGCGAACTCGCCGGCCAGCGCATCCTGTCGGACCTCGCCCCAGGAGGCCAGGTGGCGGACGAGGACCAGCGCCATCGCGGTGTCGTCGGTCCAGTACCAGGGCGCCGGGCGGAGCCGGCGAGCGGCCAGCGCGGCGGGCGCCTCGTCGAGCGGCCACGAGAACCAGCGGTCGCCGAAGGCGTCGCCGAGGGCGAGCCCCTGCAAACTGTCCAGGGTCGGACGGGTTGGACGGGGCGGAGGGGTCGGACGGGCCGGACGCATGTCGTCCTCCAAGTGAGATCAACCGTGCGCGGCAGTCTGCCGGACGGCCGGGCCCGTCGGCGACCGGGTTTCGCTCCGGTGCCGGCGAGCCCGGCCGTCGGTGTCCGGGTTCAGGGGCGCCCGGGGCTTCGGAGGGGCGTCACTTGGTGAGCAGGCCGCCGAGGATGAGCTTCCAGAGGGCCTCGAAACGGTCCTCGATGGTCGGCTCGGACCACGAGGACGCGTACGCCGGGTCGTGGAAGGGGCCGGTGGCGTCGAAGACGGCGCGGGCCGTGGAGAGGATGTGGGCGAGCTTGAACTCCTTGCTCTCCATGCCGTCCTGGACGATCTGGGCGATCTGGGTGACCAGGGTGTCGATGTGCGCCTCGACGATGCCGCTGTTCTCCTCGACCAGCACCATGTAGGTGGCGAACAGCTCCGGGTCGTCCAGCGCCTTCTTCCGCTTGGCCGCGAACAGCGTCACCAGCCAGCGGTGCAGCCGCTCGACGGCCGAGCCGGCCTCGGTCGAGATGAAGGCGAGCTGGTGGTGCGCCTGGTCGAGCCAGCGCTGGGTGACCGCCTCGCGCAGCGCGGCCTTGCTCGGGAAGTGGCGGTAGACGCTGCTGTGGCTGACGCCGAGGATCCGGGCGACGTCCACGACGGTGGCCTTGGCCGGGCCGAACCGCCGGAGGACGTCCTCCGCCGCGATCAGGATCTGCTCGGCGGTGAGTGTGGTGTCCGTGGTCACGGGGAGGTCCGTCCTTAGGGTCGTGCGGTCGAGGGTGGTGCTGCCGTCCCCGGCCGTCGGGCCGGTTCCGGTGGGTCAGTGCTCGCTGTCCAGGTGCTCCATCTGGGCGGCAGCGTAGCGGTCGCCCGCTGCGGAGCCGGCGGGGACGGCCGCCTCGATGGCCGCGAGGTCGGCCGCGGTGAGCGTGACGTCCAGCGCGCCCAGCGCCTCGGTGAGGCGGTCGCGGCGGCGGGCGCCGACCAGCGGAACGACGTCCTCCCCGCGCGAGGCGACCCAGGCGATGGCGACCTGGGCGACGCTCGCCTCCTTCGCGGAGGCCACCGCGCGCAGTGCCTCGACGAGCGCGAGGTTGTGGGCCAGGTTGTTGCCCTGGAAGCGCGGACTGTGGCCACGGAAGTCGGTGCCGGCCAGGGCGCGGCCCTGGTCCCAGTGGCCGCTGAGCAGGCCGCGCGAGAGCACGCCGTAGGCGGTGATGCCGATGCCGAGCTCGCGGGCGGTGGGGAGGATGGCGTCCTCGATCGAGCGGGAGATCAGCGAGTACTCGATCTGCAGGTCGCTGATCGGGTGGACGGCGGCGGCGCGGCGCAGGGTGTCGGCGCCGACCTCCGACAGGCCGATGTGACGGACGTAGCCGGCCTTCACCAGGTCCGCGATGGCGCCGACGGTCTCCTCGACCGGGACGTTCGGGTCCAGGCGGGCGGGGCGGTAGACGTCGATGTGGTCGGTGCGCAGTCGGCGCAGCGTGTAGGCGAGGGCGGTCTTGGTGGCGGCGGGGCTCGCGTCGTAGCCGAGCCACTGGCCGTCCGGGCCGCGCTGGGCGCCGAACTTCACGCTGATCTGCACGCTCTCGCGGGCGCGGCCGCGCAGGGCCTCGTGGATCAGCAGCTCGTTGTGGCCCATGCCGTAGAAGTCGCCGGTGTCGAGCAGGGTGACCCCGGCGTCGATCGCGGCGTGGATGGTGGCGATGCTCTCGGCCTCGTCGGCCGGGCCGTACAGGTCGGACATGCCCATGCAGCCGAGGCCGAGGGCGGAGGTGACCGGTCCGGAGGTGCCGAGGGTGCGCTGCGTGGGGCGGGAGGTCGTGGCCACGGGGACTCCAGGGGTGGGTGCGGCGATGGGTGGGGTGACCCGGGGTCCACTATGACACGACAGCGAACAGATTTCAAAATCTGTTCGCTGTCGTCTGTTATCTGTTATCTGAAAGCTGTCACCTGTTATCTGTCACCCGCCGACTCGATCGGCCGCCCGGCTGCGGTTCTCGTACGCGAGTGCCTCGCCGGCCGCGGCCTCGCCGGCCGGGGGCTCTGGCGGCGAGGCCGGACCCCAGTCCTCCCGCCCACCCAGTGACCGCAGCAGGTAGGCGCGGGCCGGCGGCAGGTTGCGCCACACCGTGCGCTCACCCAGCCCGTACGCCGCCTCGAACCGCCGCAGCAGTCGCACCACTGCCCGGTGGCGGGCGCTCTGCCGGGGCCCCGAGGACAGGGTGCGGGCCGTCGTCGTGCCGAGGTAGCCGAAGTACGTCAGCTCGCCCCCGGGCAGAAGCAGCCGCAGGTAGAGGTCGAGGAGGTGGCGTACCTGGGCCGGCTCGAAGTTGGTGAACGGCAGGCCCGACACGATCACGTCGTACCGCTCGTCCGTCTCGCCGGCTCGGCCCGTCACGTTCGTCTGGTCCTGGGGCAGTTCCTCCACCCGGCAGGCCGACAGCCGCAGGGCGACACCCGGGCGTCGTGCGGCCAGCACCGGGTCCTCGCGCAGCCGGTCGGCGAAGCGCGGGTTCGCCTCGACGACGTGCAGCCGGTCGCCCGGGAGCAGTACTTGGGCCAGCCGGCGGGTCACCACGCCCGTCCCGGCGCCGACTTCCAGCACCGAGATCGGCCGATTCGGGCGGCTGGTGGCCGGAACCACCAGGGCGTTCACGAGGTCCTCACCGCTCGGGGCCAGCGCTCCGGTGTCGTGGAAGGTGCGCAGGGCCTCGGCGAGGAACAGCAGGTGGTCCCCGGCGGACCGTGAACTGCGCTGCGGGGTGAGGAAGTCGGGGCGCGGGCGAAGCTGTTCGGTGGTCATGCCTTCGACGCTAGGCAGCCCCGCCGCACCCCGAATCGGCCGACGAGCGACGCGTACCCCCGACGAAAGTCGAGGGTGCGGGTACCCGGGAGAAGGGGGCACCCGCCCGCCGCCCGCCCGTAACATCGAGCCGGACGGACGGACGGACAGGCGACGGACGGACGGAGCGAGCGCGGAGGGAGCCCGATGCGAGAGGACGGGAGCGGCCCGATGCGCGCAGGCCTGTTGGGCTGGTACGGCCCGGGCCGCCGGCTGTGGAGCGAAACCCTGCTGCTGCTCGGCATCCTCGCGCTCACCGCCGAGGAGGGCCTCTCCCAGTGGGTCCACGCCGATGAGCCGTTTCGGCTGCCCCGGACCGTCGTGGCCGTCCTCGCCTCGCTCTCCCTGCTGTTCGCCCGCCGCTACCCGATGGCCTCCGCCGTCCTGCCGGTGCTCACCGGCGGCCTGTTCAACCGCGCCTTTCCCGGGCTGTTCAGCGTCTACTACCTCGCCTCCCTCGGCCGGACCGGCCCGGCGGCGGCCGGCGGCGCCCTCATCGCGATGGTGGGCGCGACCCGAGCCGATTCGCTGGTCGGCTGGGCGGGCACCACCGGATCCCAACTCCTCGTTCAGGCGGCGACCTTGTCCTTCGGCCTGTGGCTGCACGGCCGCAGGGTGCTGATCCGCACCCTGCACGAGCAGGTGGACGCGCTGCGCCGGGAGCGCGAGTTGCGCGCCGAACGGGCCCAGGCCGCCGAACGGGCCCGGATCGCCCGGGAGATGCACGACGTGCTCGCCCACCGCCTCAGCCTGCTGGTGCTGCACGCCGGGGTGCTGCGCGACCAGGCCCTCGCCGGTACCGTCGCCGCCGACCCGGACCGGCTCACCCACCGCCTCGAACTGCTGCGCACCACCGCCGCCCACTCGCTCGACGACCTGCGTGACGTCCTCGGCGCCCTGCGGGCCGACCCGCCGACAGCACCGGCCGCCGAGGAGGTGCCGGCCGCACCGCCCCGGGTGGCGCGCGTCCCGGTGCCCGTCCCGGCGCGCGTCCCGGCGCCCGCGCTGCGCGACCTCACCGAACTCGTCGGTGAGGCCACTTCGGCCGGGCAAGAGGTCGAACTGGCCCTCTCCGGCGACCCGGAGACCGTCCCCACCACCCACCGGCTGGCCGTGCACCGCCTGGTCCAGGAGGCGCTGACCAACGCCCGCAAGTACGCGCACGCCGCGCCCGTCACCGTCCGGGTCCGCTACGGCGCCCCGGCAACCACCGTCGAGGTCCGCAACGGTCCGGGGGAGGCGTCGCCGAACGGGCCGGGCACCGGCGGCGGGTACGGTCTGGTGGGGCTCGCCGAACGGGTCGACGCGCTCGGCGGCTACCTCGACGCGGGACCGGACGGTGGTGGCGGCTTCCGGCTCGCAGCCCGCCTGCCCGCACCGGAGCGCCCGCCGCGGACCGTGCCAGGACCCGTGCCAGGACCGGGACACGGCCTCGGATCCGGGCCTTCTCCGGCCCTTGCCCCCTCCCCGACCCCGCAGCCGAAGGACGCCGCATGATCCGCACGATGGTGGTCGACGACGACGCGCTGGTGCGGCTCGGCCTCGTCGACCTGCTCGCCCAGGACCCGGCCCTCACCGTGGTCGCCGAGGCCACCGACGGACTGCAGGCCGTCGAACTCGCCCGCAGCCAGCGGATCGACGTGGCGCTCATGGACATCCGGATGCCCAGGCTCGACGGCATCGCCGCCACCAGGCGCCTGCGCGAACTGCCCGACGCCCCGCGCGTGATCGCGCTCACCACCTTCGACCTCGACGAGTACGTGTACCAGGCGCTCGCTGCCGGGGCCGACGGCTTCCTGCTCAAGGACACCCCGCCCGCCGAGATCGCCCGGGCCGTCCACGTCGTCGCCGGCGGTCAGGGGATGCTGCACCCTGCGGCCGCGCGGCGACTGATCGACCGCTACCACCGCACCGGTGCGCCCCGGTCGGTCGCCGCCCGCAACCGGGTCGCCGGGCTGACCCCGCGCGAGACCGACGTGCTGCGCGAACTCGCCGACGGGCTCTCCAACGCGGAGATCGCGGGCGTCCTCGGGATGCGCGAGAGCACCGTGAAGGCGCACGTCAGCCGGATCCTGACCGGGTTGGGCGTCGGCAACCGGGTCCAGGCCGCGCTGCTCGCGCGCGATTCCGGGCTGGTCGGGGACGGCGCCTGAGCCGGCACCGGGCGCTGTGGGGCGGTGCGGTGCGGTGCGATGGTGCGGTGCCGTCGTGGCTCGTGTGGTCGCTGGTCCTGCCGATGCGCGACGCCCGGTGGTGCGCGCGGTGGTGGGTGGGGCGTCATGTCGTCCGGTGTTCACGCGAGTGTTCCCGGGGCGTCGGACCGGGCTCCCCCTGAGCCGGTCGCGTGCTCCCGGTTCGTACCGCGCGCTGAGCCGTTGTCACCCATCCGGCGTGGAAATCCCGCGCCTTGGCGGTTTGCGCTGCCGAACCCGGGCGGCGGGTCCATGGTGGAGATGGGCGCGATCCGGCGACCGCGCCCGCGCGCCGATCCAGGCCCGCGCGCCGCGCGCCCGCCGCTGTTCTCCGACGGGTGTCCGAGGCTGAGGGCCCGGTCCCGGCACGCTGGGAGCAGGGCCACCTCGCAGGAAGCCGAACGGTTCTTCTAGGCTCACATCTCGGCTTCCCTGCGGCGGTCCGGCCCGTTGCGCCCGCCGTCAGGAAGCCGCCGTCCACGGGGCCCCGGGCGGACCGGGGCCACCGGATCGAGCGAGGAGGACGCAATGCCAAGCACGCCGCCCAGCCGTTCCACCGCACTTGGGCCAGACGGTCCGTTCCGAAGGGCCGGGCACCATCCCGGTCGATCGGCGCGGTCCGGCCGGGCCTGGCAGCCGGGTTGGGGTGGCCGGCCGGTCCGGCCGCTGAATACCGGCAGCGGCCGCGGAGGCGAACGTTGAGTCCCCAGATCGTCGGGTCGCCCGCCGCGCCGAGTGCCGCCGCCCCCGACGGTGACTCCGCCCCCGCGCCCGCCCCTGCCTCGGACCGCGCCCCCGTCGACCTCCCGGCCGCTGCTGACGGTGAGGCCCTCACCGCTACCGCTACCGCTACCGCTCATGCCACGGCCACGGCCACGGCCACGGTCACCGTCACAGCCTCGGCCACCGCTGCCGCGACCGCCGCACTCCCCGGCCTGCCGCAGGCCCTCAGCACCCGTGCCCGTACGCTGGCCGGGGCCGTCCGGCGCCGGTGCACGGACCTGGCCCGGATCGAGTCGCCCAGCGGAGACGTGCCCCGACTCGACGCTCTCGCCGAGGAGTTGAGCGCCGGGTTCAGCGCCACCGGTGCCACCGCGCAGCGCGAGCCCGGGCCGGCCGGTGACCACCTGGTCCTGGAGTGGGAGGGGCAGGACGAGACCCTGCCGCACCTGTTGATCGTCGGCCACCACGACACCGTCTGGCCGGTCGGCACCCTCGCCGACTGGCCGGTCACCGAGCAGGACGGTCTGCTCAGCGGCCCCGGCGTCGTCGACATGAAGGGCGGACTCGCCATCCTGGAAGGCGCGTTCGCCCTGCTCGCCGACCTCGGGCAGCGGCCGCACCGCGCCGTCCGGCTGGTCGTCGTCTCCGACGAGGAGGTCGGCAGTCCGGACGGACGGCGCCTGGTCGAGCGCCAGTTGCGCGGCGCGGCTGCGGTCCTCGGGCTCGAACCTCCGCACCCCGACGGCCGGTTGAAGACGGCTCGGCGCGGCAGCACCCGGGTCCGGCTCACCGTCACCGGGCGTGAGGCCCACGCGGGCAACGACGCCCACGACGGGGTGTCGGCGGTCGACGAACTCGTCGACCAGCTCGTCGTCGTCCGCGGCCTCGCGGGACAGCCGGGGACGGAGCTCAACGCCGGTCGGATCAGCGGGGGTTCGCGGGCCAACGTGGTCGCGGGCCGGGCCGAGGCCGAGCTCGGCCTGCGGTTCTCCACCGTCGAGGCGCAGCGCCGTACGCTCGACAACCTGGCTCGGCTCACCGCGCTGCGCCCGGGGGCCAGGGTCCGGACCGAGGTGCTGTCCAGCCGTCCGGCGTGGCCCGAGCGCACCGGCAACCCGCTGCTGCGGCACGTTCGTTCACTCGCCGCGGTGCTCGGGCAGCAGCTGGACGGCGGTCCGGCGGGCGGCGCGGGGGACACCAATCTGCCGGGCTCGCGCGGGCTGCCGACGCTGGACGGCTTCGGCGCGGTCGGTGCCGGTGCTCACGCCCGGCACGAGCACATCCGGCTCGACCAGCTGGCACCCCGGATCGCCCTGCTGGCCGCGCTCCTCGCCGTACCGCTGCCGAGGCTGCGCGACCGCACGGAGGGTTGAGCGGGCTGCCGGCGGCCGGGGGCTGTCGGCGAACAGGGAGCAGGGAACAGGGAACAGAGAACAGAAGACGGATGACAAGTAACAGCTGACAGATAACAGATAACAGCTAACAGATAATGAAATCTGTTAGCTGTTATCTGTTTGTTGCCCGCCCGCTCGCCGCAGCCCGCCCGTCGACGACTGTCCGCCGCCCGAAACCCCGCCCCTCACCCGCGTCCCTTGCCATCCCTCCACCTTGCCGCGCAGAATGGTACCGACCGAACGGTCAGTCGGTTGGCGCCGTGGGCGCCGGCGCGGGACACGAGAGGTGATCGTGGTGACAGCAGAGGTGGCCGAGGCGGTCCCCGCGCAGGCGCTGGAGGACCGGTTCGAGGCGGTCGTCGCCGCCGAGCAGCGGATCGAGCCCAGGGACTGGATGCCCGACGCCTACCGGGCCACGTTGGTCCGCCAGATCGCCCAGCACGCCCACTCCGAGATCATCGGCATGCAGCCCGAGGGCAACTGGCTCACCCGCGCCCCCTCGCTGCGCCGCAAGGCGATCCTGCTCGCCAAGGCCCAGGACGAGGCCGGCCACGGCCTCTACCTCTACGCCGCCGCCGAGACCCTGGGTGTCGACCGCGCCGAGCTGACCGAGAAGCTGATCTCCGGCCGGCAGAAGTACTCCTCGATCTTCAACTACCCGACCCTCACCTTCGCCGACGTCGGCGTGATCGGCTGGCTGGTCGACGGCGCCGCGATCTGCAACCAGGTCCCGCTGTGCCGCTGCAGCTACGGCCCGTACGCCCGCGCGATGGTGCGGATCTGCAAGGAGGAGTCGTTCCACCAGCGTCAGGGCTACGAGCTGCTGCTGACACTGATGCGCGGCACCGAGGCGCAGCGCCGGATGGTCCAGGACGCGGTGGACCGCTGGTGGTGGCCGTCTCTGATGATGTTCGGGCCCCCGGACGCCGACTCGCCGAACACCGCCCGCTCGATGGCCTGGCGAATCAAGCGGCACACCAACGACGAGCTGCGCCAGCGCTTCGTCGACATGACCGTCCCGCAGGCCGAACACCTGGGCGTCACGCTCCCGGATCCCGAGCTGCGCCGGAACGAGGAGCGCGGCGGCTGGGACTTCGGCGAGCCGGACTGGTCCGAGCTGACCAGGGTCATCCACGGCCAGGGCCCGTGCAACGCCCAGCGGGTCGAACGCCGCCGGACGGCGCACGAGGACGGTGCCTGGGTCCGTGAGGCGGCCGTCGCCTACGCGGCCAAGCGCCGCGCCGAACAGTCCGCCGAACCTGGGCAGCCCACCGGATCCGAACCGCCCGTCGAAGCCGGGCAGCCCGGGCGTACGGGCGAGCCCACGGAACAGGAGAACGGAAAGTGACCGAGTCCAAGGCCGGCTGGCCGCTGTACGAGGTGTTCGTGCGCCCCCGACGCGGGCTGAACCACGTCCACGTCGGTTCGCTGCACGCGGCCGACGACCGGATGGCCCTGCTCGCCGCCCGCGACCTCTACACCCGCCGCAACGAGGGCGTCAGCCTCTGGGTGGTCCGCTCGGACGCGATCACCGCCTCCACCCCGGACGAGCGCGACCCGTTCTTCGAGCCCAGCGGGGACAAGGTCTACCGCCACCCGACCTTCTACGACATCCCCGAGGATGTCCCGCACATCTGACGGGGGAACCGCCATGCAGGACCACAGCACGCAGGCCGGCGCTGACGCCGACGACCACGTCTACCTCGGCCTCGCCGAAGCCACGCCCGGCCCCGAGGGCGAGGGCCGCTGGGCGTACGGGACGGGCTTCGCCGACCCGCTGCTCGGCGTGGACACCGCCGTGCCCGCCGGAGTGGACGGCGCGGACCTCGCCGCCTACTGCCTGATGCTCGGAGACGACGCCCTGATCCTCTCCCAGCGCCTGATCGAGTGGTGCACCCGGGCGCCCGAACTGGAGGAGGAGGTCGCGCTCGCCAACCTGGGCCTCGACCTGCTCGGCCAGGCCCGGCTGCTGCTCACCCGGGCCGGCCAGGCGGACGGCTCCGGCCGCACCGAGGACGACCTGGCGTACTGGCGGGAGGACCACGAGTTCCGCAACGTCCGGCTGGTCGAGGCCCCGAACGGCGACTTCGCCCACTCGATCGCCCGGCTGCTGCTGTTCGCCACCGCGCGCTGCGCCCTGTACGAGGCGCTGAGCGCGCACCCGGACCCGGTGCTGGCGGCGGTCGCCGCCCGGGGCGTCAAGGAGCTGGCGTACCACCGCGAGTACGCCACCGCCTGGACGCTTCGGCTCGGTGACGGCACGCCGTACTCCTCGGCGCGGATGCAGGCCGGGCTGGACGCGCTCTGGCCGCTGCTGGAGGAACTGTTCACGGCCCACCCGGTGGAGCTGCGGACGGGCGCCGATCCGGCGGTGCTGCGCGAACCGGTGCTGCGCTCGCTCGGCGCCGTTCTCGCCGAGGCCGGGCTGACCGTACCGGACGTGCGGCCGCTGGCCACCGTGCTCGGCCGGGCCGGCCGGGACGGCGTGCACACCGAGGCGCTCGGCCCGCTGCTCGCCGAATTCCAGGTGCTGGCCCGCGCGCACCCGGGGGCGACGTGGTGAGCGCGGCGCTGACGGAGCGCGGGACGGCCTGGGAGGTCGCGGCGGCCGTGCCGGACCCGGAGCTGCCCATGCTGACCCTGGCCGACCTGGGCGTGCTGGCCGAGGTGGCGGTGGACGACGGCGCGGTGACCGCCTGGCTGACCCCGACCTACTCGGGTTGCCCCGCCGTGGCCGAGATGGCCGCCGACGTGGACCGCCGGCTGCGCGCGGCCGGGTACCGGGACGTCCGGGTCCGGCTGCGGCTGGATCCGCCGTGGTCGACCGATCTGATCACCGCCGAGGGCCGCCGCAAACTCGTCGAGGCGGGTATCGCCCCGCCGCGTCCGACCTCCGCCGCCGGCGTGGCCGGCCCGGTCCCGCTCGCGCTCGGTCCCACCCGCACCGCCGCTCCGGCCGGCACCTCCGCTGCCGCTTTCGCTTCCGCAGCCGCCCCCGTGCCCTGCCCGCGCTGCGGCGGTGCGGACACGGAGGAGCTGTCCCGCTTCGGTTCCACCGCCTGCAAGGCGCTCTGGCGCTGCCGCGCCTGCCGGGAGCCGTTCGAACGCGTCAAGGAGATCTGAATGCCCGCCGCTTCGCCCGCCGCGTCCCAGGCCGACGCCTCCCAGCCCGCCGCGTCCCAGGCCGACGCCTCCCAGACCGAAGCCTCCCAGACCGAAGCCTCCGTCGCCGCGCACGCCGACACTCCCGCTGAGGCCGCGGTGTCCACGCTGCGCCCCGCCCGCCGCCCGACCTTCCACCGGCTGCGGATCGAGCGGGTCGAGCGGCTCTGCGACGACGCCGTGGCGGTGACCTTCGAGGTGCCGGACGGGCTCGCGGCGGACTTCGTATTCCGGCCGGGGCAGACCCTGACGCTGCGCAAGGTGGTGGAGGGCGTCGACGAGCGCCGCTCGTACTCGATCTGCGCCCCCGCCGACGGGCCGCTGCGGATTGCCGTCCGGGAGGTGCCCGGCGGGCTGTTCTCCCGGTGGCTGGTCCGGGACGCGGGGCCGGGCGAGGAGGTGGACGTGCTGACGCCGTCGGGCCTGTTCACCCCCGACCTCGGCGTTCCGGCCGAGCACGTGCTGCTCGCGGCCGGTTCCGGCATCACCCCGATGCTGTCGATCGCCGCGTCCGTCCTGGCCGCCGACCGCAGCTCCACCGTCACCCTGCTGTACGGCAACCGGCGCAGCGACACCGTGATGTTCGCGGACGAGCTGGCCGACCTGAAGGACCGCTACCTCGGCCGCTTCCAGCTGGTCCACGTCCTGTCCCGGGAGACCCGTGACGCCGAACTGCTCAGCGGGCGGCTGGACCCGGAGCGGGTGGGGGCGCTGCTGGGGGCGCTGGTGGATGTCGGGAGCGTCGGGCACTGGTGGCTGTGCGGCCCGTTCGGGATGGTCGCGGGGGCGAAGGAACTGCTCGCCGGGCTGGGCGTGCCGGGCGAGCGCGTGCACCAGGAACTGTTCCACGCCGAGGACGAGCCGGTGTCCGAGCGACCGGAGGACCGGGACGGCGCGGCGGGAGCGGCCGACGGCCCGCACAGCGAGGTCACCGTCGTCCTGGACGGGCGCGGCAGCACGCTCTCCCTGCCGTGCGACCGCTCGATCCTGGACGGTGCCCAGCGCTCCCGCCCCGACCTGCCGTTCGCCTGCAAGGGCGGGGTCTGCGGCACCTGCCGTGCGCTGGTCACCGAGGGCGAGGTCGAGATGCGCCGCAACTTCGCGCTGGAGGAGAAGGAGCTGGCTGCCGGCTACGTCCTCACCTGCCAGGCCCGCCCGATCACCGACCGGGTGACGGTCGACTACGACCGCTGAGCGGCCGACCGCCCCGCCCTTCCCCTCCCGACTGCTTCAGACCACGGCCGGGGCGGGCAGCCTGGCCGGGTCGCCGAGCAGGTGGACGAGGTCGCTGACGGCGGCGCGACCGGCCCGGTTGGCGCCGATGGTGCTGGCGGACGGGCCGTAGCCGACCAGGTGGACGCGCGGGTCGGCGGTGGCACGGGTGCCGGTGAGCGCGATGCCGCCGCCGGGGGAGCGCAGCCCGAGCGGGGCCAGGTGGCCGACCTCCGGGCGGAAGCCGGTGGCCCACACGATCGCGTCCACCGCCAGCTCCTCCTCCCCCCAGGCGACGCCGTGCTCGGTGAGCCGGTCGAACATCGGGCGGCGGTGCAGGGCGCCCAGTTCCTCGGCACGCTGGTAGGCGACGGACGGGCCGAGCCCGGTGACGCTCACCACGCTGCGCACCGGCAGGCCCTGCCGGACCCGTTCCTCGACCTTGGCGACCACCGCGCGTCCGTACTCGGGGGTGAACGGCCCCTCGTGGTAGACGGGCGGGGTCCGGGTGACCCAGACCGTCTCGCCGACCGCAGCCACCTCGGACAGCACCTGGATCGCCGAAGCGCCCCCGCCCACCACCAGGACGCGCCGGCCGGCGAACTCCCCGGGGCCGCGGTAGTCGGCGTAGTGCAGTTGGCGACCGGCGAAGTGGCCCGGGTAGTGGGGCAGGAACGGGCGGGTCCAGGTGCCGGTGGCGTTGATCAGCGCCCGCGTGGACCAGGTGCCGTGGTCGGTCTCGACCAGCAGCCGGGAGTCCGGGCGGTCCGACTCGGCGCGCACCGCGCGAACGGCGACGGGGCGTACGACCGGGAGCGCGTGCCGGGCCTCGTACGCCGCGAAGTACCCCGGCACGACCTCGCGCGCCGGGGCCTCGGGGTCGGGCGCGGGGAGTTCGGCGTCCGGGAGGTCGTGGAAACCGTGCACGGTGGCCATCCGCAGGGACGGTGAGCGGTGCGCCCAGGCGCCGCCCGGCGCGGGGTTGGCGTCGAGCACGACGAAGCCGCCGTCGGCGTCCGCCCGGTAGGGGGCGAAGCCGCGGCGGCGGAGGTGGTAGGCGGCGGACAGTCCGGCCTGTCCGGCGCCCACCACCAGGACGTCCACCACGTGGACGTCCACTACCAGGACGTCCACTACCAGGACGTCCGCGTGCCGCTGCCCGCCATTGGTTGCACCGTAAACAGTCACGCCGGTGAAACATCGGGGGTGCGGCGGGTGTTCCCGCGTCCGCGGGTGCTTGCGGTCCCGCCGCGTGGCGCCCCGCGCGGGCGACGCGTCAGACGGCCGGGGAGATCACCGCGGCCGTGCCGTAGGCGCAGACCTCGGTGCCGACGTCCGCCGCCTCCGTCACGTCGAAGCGCATCATCAGCACCGCGTTCCCGCCGCGCGCCTTGGTCTGCTCGATCAGCCGCTGCATCGCCTCGTTGCGGCTCTCGACCAGGGTCTTCGTCAGGCCCCGCAGCTCGCCGCCGATCAGCGACTTCAGTCCGGCGCCGATCTGGCTGCCGAGGTGGCGGCTGCGCACGGTCAGCCCGAAGACCTCGCCGATCACATGATCGACCCGGAAGCCGGGGATGTCGTTGGTGGTCACGACCAGGACGTCGGCGTTCGGGCCCTGCCCGCCGCCGTACTCGTTGATGTCAGCCATGGGTCCATCCTGCCGTGTCGTACGTCCGAGTGATCGAGGCGGGGCCGGGCGATGGCCGAGAAGGGGTCCAGAAGCTGGTTCAGACCGGTGATCGGGCGGCCGAAAGGCCGTACCGTAGCCCCATGGGCGAGCGAAGCGATCATCCACAGGGGCCGGGCGCGGCGGAGGACTCCGGCGCGCAGGAGATCGAGGCGACGGTGGTGCTGGGCCTGCGGATCACCGACTGGCCGGCGCTGCGCGCCGCCGCGATCAGGGCCGTCGAGGAGCTGGTGTTCGAGGGCGTCGACCCGGTCGGCCAGCGCCGCGAGCTGCTGCGCGAGGTCTCCGAGGACGCCAACGCGGCGCTCGGCGCACTGCTGCACCCGGACCGGCTGGTGGCCGCGATCCCCGGGGTCGAGGCGATCGGCGGCACGCTGGAGATCAGCGTCACCGAGGACTTCGCGCCGGACTTCGCCGAGCTGTTCCCGCTGGAGGGCGACGAGGACGAGGACGGCGGCGCCGGCGCGGACTGGACCCTCACCCCGCGCACCGCCTGCCTCCTGCACGCCCAGCTGATCGGCCTGGCCGACGCCGCCTACGACGACTTCGACGAGCACGGTGACGACCCGGTCGTCGACGGCGAGGACGCCGACTGGGCGGTCTACGCCCGCCTGCCCCAGCGCACCTGGCGGCTGCACCGGAACTGGCGCCGCGCCATGGCCCGGGCCTTCGACGACCTGGCCGACGACCTCGCGCTCGGTGAATGGCCGCTGCCGCGATGTCTGGCCGAGGACATCGGGCTGCGGATGGCCCTGGTGGACGCCCGGGCCCTGCTCGGCGCGCAGCCCGAGTCGGTGGCCGACATGATGGGCGACCTGCCGGCCGACCTGTACGACTACGACTGGGACGGCTGTCACGACGAACTGTTCGGCGTCTACGGACCGGACGACGGCGACCCGGAGCTGGGCGCCGAGCAGCGCACCGAGGTGCTGCTGGCGGCCACGCACCCGGAGGGCTGGTTCCTGACGTACGAGGACGCGGAGGCGCGGGACCCGCAGCGCGGCTACCGGCGCTGACCGGCCGTCGGGCCGGGTTGGCCCTGGTCGGGATGGTGCGAAGTGCTCTTCGGGCGCTGCGACGGGTGGGCGACTAGGCTGCGGGCATGTCCGATACGTCTGATGTGCGTGCGGTACCCGGGGGACCGGACGGGGCGGACGGTCCGGCCCGGGCAGACGGTCCGGCGGGCCGGGACGACCAGGTGCTCGCCCGGATCGCGCTCGGACTGGACGGCGTGCAGGCCGCCCAGCGCGGGCGGACGGCCGAGGCGCGGGCCAGCTTCGAGGCGCTCTGGGCGGCGCTCGGCGAGCGGGGCGACGTCTTCCACCGCTGCGTCCTCGCCCATTACCTGGCCGACCTACAGGACCATCCGCAGGACGAGCTGGAGTGGGACCGGCGGGCGCTGGCCGCCGCCGACTCGCTGACCGCCGAGCGTGCCCAGACCTACGAGTCCGCCCTCCAGGTGCGCGCGTTCTACCCCTCGCTGCACCTCAACCTGGCCTCGGACCACCTCAAGCTCGGCGAGCCCGACCTCGCGCGCGAGCAGCTGGAACGCGCCGTGCGCAGCCTGGACGCGCTCCCCGAGGACGCCTACAGCGCCGGCATCCGGTCGGCCGTCGACGAACTGCGGCAGCGGCTGCGCTGAGCGGCGGTGTGCGGGGGCGGGGGTGTGCAGGGGCAGGGGCGTGCGGGGGCAGGGGCGTGTAGGGACGGGGGTGGAGATGGCGGCGGCTCGGGTGGTTCGGGGCGGGTCGTACGGGCTCCCGGCACCGCGTGATCACCGGGGTGGCGGGGCTGGCATGCTGGACGGGTGACTTCTCCGTTCGACACCCCTGCTCCCGATGCCGCTTCCGATTCCGCTCCGGCGCCCGTTTCCGCTGCCGACGACGCCCCGGCCCCGGCGGACCGTGACGCGCGGCCGCAGTACGTGCTGCCGCTGCTCGTCCGGCTGGAGAAGGCCACGCCGCCCGGGCGGACCGACGCGCTGGAGACCTCGGCCCGGGCGGTGCTCACCCTGCTGTCCGACTCGCGGGTGACCGACACGGACGGCGAGTGGGCGGAGCGGGTCGAGGCCTGGGAGGACGCCCGGATCCGCAAGGTGGTCCGGCGGGCCCGGGGCGGGGAGTGGCGCCGGGCGGGCGAACTGCCGGGGATCACGGTGAGCGGACGGGAGGCCGAGGTGCGGGTGTTTCCGCCGGTGCCGTTGGATGGCTGGCCGAAGGACCTCGCCAAGCTCCAGGTCTCCGGGACGGACTTGGAGGAGACCACCGAGGTCGGCGCTCCTGAGCCCGGGTTGCCGGTGCTGTGGCTCAACCCGGAGCTGGAGATGAGCGCGGGTAAGACGATGGCGCAGACCGGCCACGCCGCCCAGCTGGCCTGGTGGCGGCTGGACGAGGCGCAGCGCAAGGAGTGGGCCGAGGCCGGATTCGCGCTCGCGGTGCGGACGGCCCCGGCGGAGGCGTGGGAGGGGCTGGTCACCAGCGGTCTGCCGCTGGTCCGGGATGCGGGCTTCACCGAGATCGCGCCGGGTAGCTGCACGGTGATCGCGGACCACCCGGCATTGCGGGGGACTGCTGAGGTCTGACAGCGAGCTCGGCCCTGCCTCGGCTCACCCGCCACTGGGCCGTGAACGGGCATGGTGGCGTCCCGACGGTTTGACGACGGAGAGCACGACGTTGGCGACGTACACCGACAGCGCGACGATCGGGATGATCACCAGGTTGTAGCGGGTGAATCCGAGGTGCATGTCCGCGATGGTGCCGGTGGGGTGCTGGTCCACCAGGTGGGCCGCTTCGTGCAGCCGGGCGGTGAGTTCGAAGATCGAGGCGGCGGTGGCGGCCAGGGTGAGCCAGAACTTGACGGCAACCCAGCGGTACCTGAACAGGCGCCAGGGGGTGCCGAGCGCGAGGAGCAGTCCGGTCAGCAGGGAGAGCAGGCTCAGCGGGAAGACCAGCGCGTCGCCGAGGACCGGCATCATCCGGTAGGCGCTGCGCAGGGTCTCCGCGCTGTCCGTCAGCAGCCCTGTCGCGCCGAGTGTGAGCAGGCAGAGCATCAGGCCCAGCCAGCTGACCGAGCTGACGATGTGCACGACCACCGCGCTCTTGCGGGCAGTCGGTGAGAGGCGGAAGTTCTTGGGCTGCCGGGTGCCCGGACGGGGCGTTGCCGCGGAGGACGCGGCGGGGGTGGTCATACGGGGTCCTTCGGGAGACGACGGGGGAGGGGGCCTGCGTCAGGCTCTCGTGGCGAGCGCCGTGGTCGCCGGCCTGTGGCTGCGGCCGGCCACCGGCGTCAGAGCATGATGCGCCCGCCGGCCACGTCGATCGTCAGGCCGGTCAGCCAGGACGACGACTCGGACGCGAGGAAGAGCGCGGCGTGAGCGACATCGGCGGGCACTCCTGCGCGGCCCAGCGGGAACTGCCTGACGATCAGCGGGAGCTTTTCGGCGGGTATGCGCTCCTGCTGGCTCTCCGTCATGATCAAGGACGGAGCGAGGCAGTTGACCCGCACGCCGTACCGGCCCACCTCCTGTGCGACCTGGCGGGTGAACATCAGCACGCCTGCCTTGGCCGCCGCGTAGGAGGCGGCGGCACCGCCGGGAAGCCGCCCGGCGGTGGACGCCATGGTGATGATCGAACCGCCGCCGCGCTCGATCATGCCGGGCAGGAAGGTCTGCACGGCCAGGAAGGTGGTGGTCAGGTTCAGGTCGACCACCGAGCGCCAGTGCTCCAGGCTCATCTGCTCGATCGGCACCGGGTCGCCGCCTCCGCCGACGAACGCGCAGAGCACTTCGATCGGACCGACGGACTGCTCGGCCTGTGCACGCAGCCGCACGAGGTCGGCGGGATCGGTGCAGTCGGCCGTCATCGCGACCGCCGTTCCGCCTGCCGCGCGGATCTCGCCGACCGTCCGGTCGACGGCACTCCGGTCGCGGCCGACGACGGCTGCCTTGACACCGTTGGCGGCCAGGGCCTTTGCCGTCTCGGCTCCGATGCCCCGGGAACCTCCGGTGACGAGGGCGGCCTTGCCCGCGAGATCGGGATAGGTGGGCAGTGGCGTGGTCATCAGTGTGGCTCCGTGGATTCTCGGTTGACGGTGAATCGGCCGGCGGGCGGCGTGGTCTCGTCAGACATGGGAGGGGACCGTGGCGTCATCGGCTTCGGCCGGGCGTCGCGCCGGGTTGAGGGCGCCGGCCTGGCGGCCGGCGCGTCGCCCCGGACTGATCCGCCGATGCGGGCACCTGCCGCCCGTGCCGACCCCAGGAATCCTCGTCGCCGCGCCTGCACGCCGTCGTCGTCCGAGCGGCGACCGTCGGGATACTCCTGCTGACGTAGCGTCGCGTCCCGGTGGTACGACGCTGGGAGGAGGTCGAAGTGCCAGTCTCAGACCAGCTGCTGACACGACACAAGGGACAATGCTCTCTTGGTGGCCGAGCCCTTGGTATGACCCGCGGCCGAAGCACCAGGCCTGTGTGAGGGCGGCCGGTGCTCCGGCACCCCCGAGGGCGTACGGCGGAAGCCTTCCTCCGGAGGACGCCCCGGCGCGGCCGGCGCGGTGAACTGAACCGCGCCGGACGTGGGCCTTCCAGCCGGCGCCGTCCCTTGCCTGGAGGCTGTCGACCTTGTCGTCCTTCACCTCGCCCCGCCGGTCGTCCGCGGGAGCGCTCAGCGGCATCCTGTACGTGCTCCTCTTCGTGGCCAGCCTCGTCATCAGCGGCATCACCGCGCCCTCCGGGCCGTTCGCCACCCCGTACTCCAGTGACGACGTGGTGCGGAAGTACCTGCTCGCCGATCCGGCGGCGCTGCACCGCTCGCTTCAGGTGGGAGCCCTGTTCCAACTGCTCTCGGCACTGGCGCTGCTGGCGTTCGTCCCCTGGCTCACAGAGTTCGTGGGCCGCTACGGCACCCCGGTGCGGGCGGGTGTGGTCCGGGCGGCGGGCAGTGCGTCCGGGGTCCTGCTGGTGCTGTCCGCGAGCGCGGGTTGGGTCCTGTCGCTGCTGGGCACCGCCGCGGACCTGCCGGTGTCCCGCGCCCTCATGGACCTCGCCTTCATCACCGGCGCCGCGCCCGCGATCGGTACGCTCGGCGTGGTCCTGTGGCAGGTGTCGCGCACCGCGCTGGTGAGCCGGGCGCTGCCCGCCTGGGTGGCCTGGTCCGGACTGGCCCTGTCCGCCGCGAGCATGTTGTCTCTGCTCTCGCTGGTCGCCGAGCCGGCCACGCTGCTGATCCCGGTCGGACGTTACGTCGGCTTCCTCTGGTTCGTCGCGGTGAGCCTGACGCTGTGGCGTCGGGACGGCGGCACCCCCTCCACGGGCCAGTCGCGTACTACGGCGGGAGTAGCTGCGCCCGCACCCGCGAGCTGATGCCCAGGTGTGGCGCGCCGCACTAGCCTTCCGGGATGAACGAGTTGCGCCCGTCGTGGAAGCCGCCGTGGAACCGGTCCGGCCGGGCGGGCCTGCCCGTGCTCTCGTCGCTGGCCGTCGCCTGCTTCCAGGTGGCGGGCACGGTCGGCGCAGGACACCGGCAGCCCGACCGCGTCCAGCTCGACGCCCTCGGCTACGCGCTGCTCCTGCTCGGCCCCGCCGCGCTGCTGCTGCGCCGCCGCCACCCGGCGGCGGTCATGGTCGGCACCACAGCGGTCACCATCGGCTACCTGCTCGCCGGGTACCCGTACGGCCCGGTCTTCGTCAGTCTTGGTGTGGCGTTCTTCGTCGCGGTCCAGTGCGGGCGACGGCGGGCGGCCTGGGCCTGCGGCGGCGCCTTCTACGTCGGTCAGCTGCTGATGAGCTACGCGGTTCCGCACGACTGGCTGCGGGCCAAGAGCTGGCAGGCCAACGCCTGGCAGGAGTTGGGCGTCACGGCGGTGCTGCTGCTCATCGCGACCGGTGCGGAACTGGCCCGGACCCGCCGCGAGCAGTCCGCCGCCGCCAGAGCCGCCGCGGAGGAGGCGCAGCGGCGCCGCGTCGACGAGGAGCGGCTGCGGATGGCCCGCGAGCTGCACGACATCCTGGCGCACAGCATCTCGTTGATCCACGTCCAGGCCGGGGTGGCGCTGGAACTCATCGACACCCGCCCGGAACAGGCCAGAAGCGCCCTGGCGACGATCAAGGCCGCCAGCAAGGAGGCCCTGGGCGAGGTCCGGCAGGTCCTCGGCACGCTGCGCGGACCGGGGGCCACCGCGCCGCGCACTCCCGCCCCCGGCCTGGACCGGCTGGACGAACTGGTCGACCAGGCCGGCCGGGCAGGCCTGACCGTCAGCGTCCGTTCCGAGGGCATCCCCGGGGAGGTTTCGGCCGCCGTCCAGCGGGCCGCCTTCCGGATCGTCCAGGAAGCCCTGACCAATGTGATCCGCCACTCCGCCGCCCGGACGGCCACCGTGCTGCTCTCCCGGACGGCCGACGGCCTCACCGTGCGGATCGACGACCCGGGCCCGGTGGGCGGCGGCGACGCGGGTGGCTCGGGAGCCGGATTGGTCGGGATGAGGGAGCGGGTCGCCGCCTTCGGGGGCACCCTGGAGGCGGGCCCGTACGACGCGGGATTCCGAGTCCGGGCCCGCTTGACGAGGGGTGACTGATGATCAGGGTGCTGCTGGTGGATGACCAGATGCTGGTCCGGGCCGGTTTCCGGGCGTTGCTCGACGCCCAGCTCGACGTCGAGGTGGTCGGCGAGGCCGACGACGGCGAGCAGGCCCTGCGTCTCGCCGTCGAGCTGCGTCCTGACGTGGTGCTGATGGACATCCGGATGCCCCGCCTCGACGGCCTGGAGGCCACCCGGCGGATCGGGGCCGACCCGGAGCTCGGCGGGGTGCGGGTGGTCGTACTGACCACCTTCGAGCTCGACGAGTACGTCTTCGAGGCGCTGCGGTCCGGCGCGGCAGGGTTCCTCGTCAAGGACGCCGAGCCGGCCGAATTGCTCCGGGCGGTCCGGGTCGCCGCCGCAGGTGACGCGCTGCTCTCGCCGGGCGTCACCCGGCGCCTGATCGGAGAGTTCGCCGCCCGCTCGAAGGAACCGCAGGCGGTCGGCCTTGAGATGCTCACCGAACGCGAACGCGAGGTGCTTGCCCTGGTCGGGCTCGGGCTCTCCAACGAGGACATCGCCCGCCGCCTGGTGGTCAGCCCGCTGACCGCCAAGACGCATGTCAGCCGCGCCATGGTCAAGCTCGGCGCCCGCGACCGCGCCCAACTGGTCGTCCTCGCCTACGAGTCTGGCCTGGTCCGCCCTGGCTGGCTCGGGTGACGAGTGACAGATGACAGCGAACAGATAACAGCAAACAGATAACAGATTTCGAAATCTGTTATCTGTTCGCTGTTTGTTGTCATCGGCCACCGGCCCACCGGCCCACCGGCCCACCGGCCCACCGGCCCGCCGGCCCGCCGCCCGCCGTCGGGCGCTACTCGCCGGAAGCCTGGTGCCGCCGGATCGCCCGCAGCCCGCCGTAGGCGGCTGCGGCCGTCCAGAGGGCCATGATCAGCAGTCCGGTCCAGTGGCCGTAGTGGATGCCGGCCTCGGTCCGGGTGTGCATCGCGTACAGGCCGGCCCGGTCGGGCAGGAACTGGCCGACCTCGCGGACGCCGGGGATGGCCGCCAGCCAGGTGGTGCCGAGGAACACCATCGGGCCGAGTAGGCCGAGCGCGGCGCTGAAGTTGCCCAGCATCGTGGTCAGTCCGAGGCAGAGCAGTACCAGCAGCGGGTGGTAGAGCACGCCGGCCACGAAGCTGCGGGCCAGGCCGGGGGTTGACCAGTCCAGTCCGACGGTGGCGTCGACGGCCAGGAACGAGCCCGCCGTCGACGCCAGCCCGAGCAGCAGGCCCAGCCCGGCTCCGAGCGTGAGCTTGGCGCCGTACAGCCGAGCGCGCCGGGGGACGGCGATGAACGAGGTGCTGATCATGCGGGTGTTGAACTCCTGGCCGATCAGCAGGATCCCGAGGCAGGCCACGGCCACGTGCCCGAAGAGCAGCCCGTAGTAGATCCCGTTGGCCGGGTCAGTGCCGGGGGCCACGGTCTTGGGGTCGGAGGCGGCGCTGACGGCCGTAGTGACCCCGACGGTCAGGACCAGGGCGACCAGCGGGGCCGCCCACTGGGAGGGCAGGGTGGTGAACTTGATCCGTTCGGCGCGCAGGGCGTGGGCCGCGCTCATGGTCATCTTCCCTTCGTTCGTGGTCACTTGGCGCGCCGCAGGGCGAGCAGGCCGCCGTAGGCCGCGGCGCCGGCCCACAGGGCCATGATCAGCAGTCCGGTCCAGTGCCCGTACGAGACCTGCGGGTCGTCGGCGTAGTGCATCGCGTACTGGCCGGCCCGGTCGGGCAGGAACTGGGCCACCTGCCGCACCCCGGCCACGCCGCCGAGCAGCGGCGAGAGCAGGAAGAAGACCGGGACCAGCAGTCCCATGGCGGCGGTGAGGTTGCCGAGCAGCGCGGTCGCGCCGAGGCAGAACACCACCAGCAGCACCGGGTAGAGCACGCCGGCGGTGGCGCTGCGGACGAAGGCGGGGCCGTCCCAGTCGCCGGGGACGGTGGCCGCGTACCCGGCGAAGGCGCCCGCCGTGCCCGCCGCGCCGACGCCGAGGCCGACCAGCGCGCCGAGCGTGAGCTTGGCGCCGTACAGCCGTCCGCGCCGGGGGACGGCGGTCAGCGAGACGTCGATCATGCGGGTGTTGAACTCCTGGCCGATCAGCAGGACCGCGAAGCAGACCAGCGCGGCCTGGCCGAAGTTGAGCCCGTAGAAGACGCCCACGCCGGGGTCGTCGGTGAGGTTGTGCTCCGAGCCGCCGAGGGCCGCACCGATCGCCGTGGTGGTGCCCACGGTGAGCGCGAAGGCGAGCAGCGGGGTGATCCAGAGCGAGTGGAGGGTGGTGAGCTTGATCCGCTCGGCGTCGAAGGCGCAGAGGTGGTGCCGGAGAGTTGAGTCGGGGCTCATGCGGTGGCCTCGGCGCGGTACTCGACGCTGTCGGCGGTCATCCGCATGAACGCTTCCTCCAGCGAGTCCTGTTGGACCGCGATCTCGTACAGGACCACGCCGTGTGCGGCGGCGAGCGCGGCGATCTGCTCGGGTTCGGCGCCGGTCACCTCCCAGGCGCCGTCGTCGACCTCGGTCGCGGTGAGGTTGCCGGCGGTGTCCGACTGCCGGAGCAGGTCGCCGCCGAACAGGGCGGCGAGCTTGGCCGAGTTGACGGCCCGGACGCGGATCCTGGTCCGGCCGTGCTGGTCGATGAACTCGGCGGTGGCGGCGTCCGCGAGCAGCCGACCACGGCCGATGACCACCAAGTGGTCGGCGGTGAGCGCCATTTCGGTCATCAGGTGGGACGACACCAGCACCGACCTGCCCTCGGCGGCCAGTTCGCGCAACAGGGTGCGGATCCAGCGGATGCCCTCCGGGTCGAGACCGTTGACCGGTTCGTCCAGCAGCAGCACCGGCGGGTCGCCGAGCAGCGCGGCGGCCACCCCGAGGCGCTGGCGCATACCGAGGGAGAAGCCGCGGATCCGCCGTCCGGCGGCGTCCGTCAGGCCGACCTGGGCGAGCACCTCGTCCACCCGGCGCGGCGCCAGGCCGTTGCTCGCCGCGAGCCAGCGCAGGTGGCCGGCGGCGGTGCGGCCGCCGTGCAGGGCGTGGGCGTCCAGCAGGGCGCCCACCTGTCGTAGCGGCTGGACGAGTTCGGTGTACCGGCGGCCGCCGACCAGGGCGCTACCGGCGGTGGGGCGGTCCAGGCCGAGGATCAGGCGCATGGTGGTGCTCTTACCGGCGCCGTTCGGGCCGAGGAAGCCCGTCACCAGGCCGGGCCGGACCTCGAAGGACAGGTCGTCGACGACGCGCCGACCGTCGTACTCCTTGGTGAGGCCCTGGATCTCGATCACGGCCGCGCTCCCCTCTCGGTGCTCCGGTGCCGGGTCGTCCGGCTGGTGGTCACATTCGACCGGAGCGGGCCGTACCGGCGGATCCCGCCGGGGTCGGGAGCCGTCTCCCTCCCGGGAGGGAGACGGCGGCAGGCCGGCGGGGGAGCCCGGGCCGACCGCTGAGCTGGCAGGATGGTGGAATGCCCAGGATCCTCGCGCCGCTGCTGGCCGGCGCCACGTACGCGCGCCTGCTGCATCTGCTGGTCGGGTGGATCTTCGTGGGCGTCGTCCTGATGATCTACCCGGGGACGTACCACAAGAGCCTGGGCGAGATCGTGGTCGCCGGCGCCGCGGTGGACACCGCCCTGCTCGCCCTGGTCGCCCTCGTCCCCGCGACGCGGCGCGCCGAGGGGGTGCAGGCGCGACTGCTGCTGCTGCCCGACCGCGAGGAGGACATCGCCGCCGAGTCCTCCCGCACCTGGGCGGACCGGCGGCGCACCGCCGGCTGGCTGATCGGGCGGGTCGTGCTCGGCTCGGTGGTCGGGTTCGCGACGGCCTTCGGCCTCACCAGCGGCTACGACCTGCTGACCGGACCGGACTCGTTCTGGTACCTCCCGCTCGCCCCGGTGCTGGTGATCGGCTACGGCTGGCTGGTGGTGTCCGCCGGGCGCCTCCAACTCGCCATGGCTGTAAGGCTTCTGGGGCCATCCCCGGCGGAGCGGCTGGCGGAGGCGGAGCTGCGCGCCGAACGGCTGCTGGAACGCAACAGGTTGGCCCGCGAGCTGCACGACTCCATCGGCCACGCACTGACGGTGACGGTCCTTCAGGCGGGTGCCGCGCGGGAAGTCGGGGACCAGGTGTTCACCGCCAAGGCGCTCGAAGTCATCGAGGAGACCGGCCGCCGGGCCATGGAGGACCTCGAACGCACCCTCGTCCTGCTCCGCGAGACGCCGGAGGGCGCGGCCGGCAACGGAACGGCCACCGAACAGCCCGGTGTCGACCAGTTGCCCGCACTGTTCGACACCGCCCGGTCGGCCGGGAGCCCGGTCGAGGCGCGGATCGAGGTGTCGGCGGGCGCGCTGCCCGGGGTGCTCTCCCGCGAGTCCTACCGGATCGTCCAGGAGGGTGTCACCAACGCGCTCAAGTACGCGCCCGGCGAGCCGGTCAGCGTCCGGATCGCCCTTCAGGGAGGGCAGTTGGAGCTGCGCTGCGCCAATCGCCCGGCGGTCGGCGGCGTTCCGGCGCGCCTCCCGGGCGGCGCGGCGGGCAAGGGCGGCAAGGGGCTGCGCGGCATCCGGGAGCGCGCCACGCTGCTCGGCGGGGAGGCCACCGCCGGGGTTTCGGGCGACGGGGGCGGGGAGTGGGTGCTCGCCGTCCGGTTGCCCCTACGCTTGGGCTCGTGACGAACGATCTTGTGGGCGACGGACCGTCGAGGGGCTCCGCTGGGATGATCGACATCCTGCTCGCCGACGACGAGGAGCTGGTCCGGGCCGGGATGCGGGCCGTCCTGGAGGCGCAGGGGGACCTACGGGTGGTCGGTGAGGCCGCCGACGGCGCCGACGCGGTGGCGCTGGCCCGCTCGCTGCGCCCACACGTCGTCCTGATGGACGTCCGGATGCCGGTGCTGGACGGCCTGGCGGCCACCCGCGAGCTCCTGCGCCCCGGCGCGCCGGGGGAGCAGCCGCCGAAGATCCTGGTCGTCACCACCTTCGAGAACGACGACTACGTCTACCAGGCGCTGCGCGCGGGCGCCGATGGCTTCCTGCTGAAGCGCTCCCGAGCGGCCGAGATCGCGCACGCGGTACGGCTGGTGGCGGCGGGCGAGTCACTGCTGTTCCCGGCCACGATCCGCCGCCTCGCGGCCGGCCACGGCAATCCCGCCGCCCGCGCGACCATGGAGCGGGCGGCACTGACCGAGCGCGAGGCGGAGGTGCTGCGGCTGGTCGCGCGCGGCCTCAGCAACGGGGAGATCGCCGAGCTGCTGTTCCTCGGCGTGCAGACGGTGAAGACCCACGTCAGCAGTGTGCTGGCGAAGCTCGGGGCGCGGGACCGCACCCAGGCGGTGATCGCCGCGTACGAGTCGGGCTTCGTCGAGCCGTCGGAGTAGCGCAGAGCGCAGCGGGCAGGAGCTCGGCGGGGACGCGGGCGGCCCGGCGCGGCCCGGCCCGGCCCGGCGCGGTGTCGGGGTCAGGCCGGGTACGCGTGGGTCTGGGTGGCTTTGACGGAGGCCCAGACCTCGGATCCGGGCGCCAGCCCCAGCTCGGCGACGGCGGCCGGGGTGAGGTCGGCGGCCATCGGGAGTTCGCCCGCGAGGTCGGCGCGCACCTGGTCGCCGTGCAGGTCCAGGCCGGTGACCTCGGCCTTCCACACGTTGCGCGCGCTGGACTGGGGCCGTTCGCGGTGCAGGGTCACGGCGGACGGCGGGAAGGCGACGAAGGCCGGGCCGGACAGCTCCTCGGTGGTGGCCAGGACTGTGCCGGCCGTGAGCGTGACCTGGTGGCCGTCGGCCACGCCCTGGTACAGGTTCAGTCTGACCAGGCGCGCGATGTAGTCGGTGCGCGGCCGCCGGGCGACCTCCGCCGGGCTGCCGGACTGCACCTCGTGCCCGCTCTCGATCACCACCAGCCGATCGGCGAGTACCATCGCGTCCAGCGGGTCGTGCGTCACCAGCACCGCCACGGCCTCGAACTCGGCCAGATGGCGCCGCAGTTGGGCGCGTACGTCGAGCCGGGTGCGGGCGTCCAGAGCGGCCAGTGGCTCGTCCAGCAGCAGCAGCCGGGGGCGGACGGCCAGCGCCCGGGCCAGCGCCACCCGCTGGGCCTGGCCGCCGGAGAGGCTGCCGGGTCGTACGGAGGCGTGGTCGGCCAGGCCCATCCGCTCCAGCCAACCGGCCGCCTCGGCCCGGGCGGTACGCTTGGGGCGGCCCTGGCAGCGCGGGCCGAAGGCGACGTTGTCGAGCGCGCTGAGGTGCGGGAAGAGCAGGTAGTCCTGGAACACCACACCGACGGGACGCTCCTCGGCGGGGGTGTGCACGCGCTGCCCGGGCTCCTCCAACAGGCGTCCGTCCAGGCGCAGGTGGCCGCCGGTGAGCGGGAGCAGCCCGGCGAGGGCGCGCAGGGCGGTGGACTTGCCGGCGCCGTTCGGGCCGAGCAGCGCGATCACCTCGCCGGGTGCGGCGGTGAGGGCGAGGTCGAGGGTGAACGCGGCGCGCTCCACCCGCAGCCGGGCGTCGAGGGCGGGTGCAGGTGCAGCCGCGGCGGCCGTGGAGGCGGGGTCGGCCGAGTCGGTGGGGTCGGTGGGGTCGGTGGGGTCGGTGGGGGAAGTGCTCATCGGGGCGGCGTCCAGGGGGTCGGGGCAGCGGTGGCCGGGCTCCGGCCCGGGGCTCGCGGGGCCGTCACGGGGTCGACATCCAGCGGTCGCGCAGGCCGACCAGGACCGCGACGGAGACCACCAGCAGGACCAGCGACAGCGCGATCGCCGCCTCGGGGTCCGATTCCATGGCGAGGTAGACGGCCAGTGGCATGGTCTGGGTGCGGCCCGGGAAGTTGCCCGCGAAGGTGATCGTGGCGCCGAACTCGCCGAGCGCCCGGGCCCAGGCGAGGACCGCCCCGGCGGCGATCCCCGGGGCGATCAGCGGCAGGGTCACCCGGCGGAACGCCGTCAGCCGGGAGGCGCCCAGGGTCGCGGCCGCCTCTTCGTAGCGGGGGTCGGCGGCGCGCAGCGCACCCTCCACGCTGATCACCAGGAACGGCATCGCCACGAACGCCTCGGCGATGACCACTCCGGTCGTGGTGAACGGCAGCGTGATGCCGAAGGCCGAGTCCAGCCAGGAACCGACGATGCCGCGCCGTCCGAGGACCAGCAGCAGTGCCACGCCGCCGACCACCGGCGGCAGCACCAGCGGCAGGGTGACCAGGGCCCGGATCACCCGTCGGCCCGGCAGCTCGGTGCGGGCGAGCAGCCAGGCCAGCGGGACGCCGAGGACCAGCGAGACCGCCGTGGCCGCTGTCGCGCAGATCAGCGACAGACGCAGGGCGTCCCAGACGGCGGCGCTGGTGAGCTGCTCGGACAGGCCGCTCCAGGGCGCCCGGACGAGCAGGCCGACCAGCGGCAGGATCAGGAACGCCAGCCCGAGCAGCGCCGGGAGCAGCAGCGTGACCGGGACGCGGTGGGTGCGCCGGCGCCGGCGTGGCAGGGCTTTCGCCGTTCCTGCCACGCCGGGCCCGGTGCCGGTGGCGCGCTCGGTGGTGCGCCCGGTGTCGGTGGTGCGCTTGGTGGTGCGGTCGCTCACGGCGCCTGGAAGCCCGCCGCGGTGAGCACCTGCTTGGCCTCGGGCGACTGGATGTACGCGACGAAGGCGGCGGCGCCGTCCTTGTTCGGGGCCTTGGCCAGGGCGGCGATCGGGTAGTCGTTCACGGCCTTGTCGGCCTCGGGGAAGTCCACGCTGTCGATCTTCCCAGCGTCCGCCTTCACGTCGGTCTTGTACACGAGCGAGGCGTCGACCTCGCCGAGCTCGACCTTGGTCAGCGCGCCCTTGACGTCCTGCTCCAGGGTGACCGGGGTGAGGTTGACGTTGGCGGCCTTGAGCGCGGTCAGGGCGGCGGCGCCGCACGGCACCTCCTTTGCGCACAGCGCGACCTTCACACCGGAGGCGGTGAGGTCGTTCAGGCCCGCGACGTGCTTGGGGTTGCCCTTGGGCACGGCGATGGTGAGCGTGTTCTTGACGAAGGTCTTCGGGTCGCCGCTCGCGCCGCCCGCGTCGGTCACGGTCTTCATGGTGGCCGGACTGGCGGCGGCGAACACGTCCGCCGGGGCGCCCGAGTTGATGCTGGTGGCGAGGCTGGAGCTGCCGCCGAAGTTGAACTTGACCTTGGCGCCCGGGTTCGCGGCCTCGAACTTCTTGCCGAGGTCGGTGAACGTCTCCTTGAGCGAGGCGGCGGCGAAGACGGTGATGTCGCCGGTGGCCTTCGGGACGCTGCCGCCACCGGCCGCCGACGAGGCCGAGGAGCCCGCCGTCGAAGCGGCCGAGGAGCTGCCGGACTTGCCACCGCCGTCGCTGCCGCAGGCGGTGGCCCCGAGGCTGAGGACGAGGGCCGCCGCGGCGGCGACGGCGAGTCTGCGGGTGGTCGTACGGGTGCTCATCGGGGCTTCCCCTCCAAGGCGCGCGCCGGAAGGGGCGCGGAGTGAGGCCGCAGGTGCGGCCATTACGGTGATCATAGTGCCGCAAATGCGAGTGATAAGTCCTCTGTCGCTTCGCACAGGCGGGGTGTGGCGGCGCTCTCCGCCCGGCTGTGCGAAGGCGCAAACGCGCACGGACGGCGCCGGAGCGGGAGTGCTGCGGGGGTCGGCGTGATGGCCTGTGTGAGGGCCGGCGTGAGCGTGCTGCCGGGGAAATTACGTCGCGCAGGGGGTAGCCGGGCGGACAGAGTGGGGGCGATTCGTACGGCAGTCCGTACGGCAGTCCGTACACACCACCCGGGCCGAACGGCCCAGAAGAGGAGGAGGGGTCCGTCCATGTCCACGTTGCGCGTCACCGCGGAGAAGCTGGTCGTCCTGGAGCACCCGAACGCCGACGCACTGGAACTCGCGCAGGTCGGCCTCTACCGGGCGGTGGTCGCCAAGGGCAGGTACCGGACCGGCGACTACGCCGTCTACATCCCCGAACAGTCGGTCCTCCCGGTGAAGTTGATCGAGGAGCTGGGCCTGACGGGCAAGCTGGCCGGCAGCAAGTCCGACCGGGTGAGGGCCGTCCGGCTGCGCGGTGAGCTGTCCCAGGGCATCGTCTGCCTGCCGGCCGCGCTCGCCGGCACCGACCTGGCGGACGCCGCCGGGCGCGGCGAGGACTTCGCCGAGCTGCTCGGAGTCGTCAAGTGGCAGCCCCCGGTACCGACCTCCATGAGCGGCGACGTGCTGAGCGCGCCCGACCTGCTGCCCTGGGTGGACATCGAGAACCTCAAGCGCTACCCCGACGTCTTCGAGCCCGGCGAGCCCGTGGTGCTGACCGAGAAGCTGCACGGCAGCTGCTGCCTGATGACGTACACCGCCGCCACCGGCGAGGTCCGGGTGTCGTCCAAGGGCATCGGGGCGCAGGGGCTCTCACTGGTCGAGGACGAGCGCAACCTGTACTGGCGGGCCGTGCGCGCGTACGACCTCCCCGCCGTGGCGGCCCGACTGGCCGAGCGGCTGGGCGCCGAGCGGGTCGGCGTCTTCGGCGAGGTCTTCGGCGCCGGTGTGCAGGACCTGACGTACGGAGCCTCCGGCCGTGCCGAACTGCCCGGCTACGCCGTGTTCGACGTGTCGGCCGTGGTGGACGGGCAGCTGAGGTGGTACTCCGCCGCCGAACTGCTCGCCGCCGAACTGCTCGACGGCGAACTGCCGCTGGTGCCCGAACTGTGGCGGGGGCCGTTCGACCCGGAGACCGTGCTGGCCTTCGCCCAGGGCAAGGAGACCGTCTCCGGGCGTGAACTCCACCTGCGCGAAGGCGTGGTGGTCCGGCCGGTGACCGAGCGCTGGAGCCCGGTGGTGGGCGGACGGGCGATCGCCAAGGTGGTCGGTGACGCCTACCTGACGCGCAGGGGCGGCACCGAGTACGAGTGATCCCCGCCCCGTCGCGCCCTCTCGCGCCCTCCCCCGCGCTTTCACGCCTTCCGCAGCTGATGGATCGTCAGCTAGGTTGGTGGGTCGCCTGCGGAGAATGGAGTGCCGATGACCGCCGCCACCGCCCTCATCCCCGGGCCGGCCGGAAACCCCCTGGTCGGGTCGTTGTTCGACCTCACCCGCCGCCCGCTGCGCACCTACCTCGCCGCCCGCCGCGACCACGGGGACGTGGTCCGGTTCCGGGTCGGGCCGCCCGGGCTGCGGGTCGAGTTCTACGGGGTGTTCTCCCCGGAGGGCGTCCAGCAGGTGCTGGGCGGTGAGGCGGCCAACTTCCGCAAGGAGAACGCCTTCTACGACGAGTTGCGGACCAGCGTCGGTAACGGCCTGCTGACCAGCCAGGACGGCGACTACCAGTGCCAGCGCCGGCTGGTCCAGCCGCTGTTCACCCGCCGCCGGGTGGACGGCTACGCGGGCGCCGTCGCCCGGGAGGCGCGGGCGCTCACCGAGCGGTGGAACGCGATCCCGGTCGGGGTCGTGGACGCGGCGGAGGAGATGTCCCGGTTCGCGCTGCGAGCCGTCGCCCGGATCCTGTTCGGCGCGGACGTCGAGGAGGCGGTGGCGGTGGTGGACCGCAGCTTCCCGGTGCTCGGTGAGTACGTCTGGGACCGGGGCTTCGCGGCGATCCGCATCCCGCGCACCTGGCCGACCCCCTCGAACCGGCGCGGCGCCGAGGCCCAGCGCGCCCTGTACGCGGTCTGCGACCGGATCATCGCCGAGCGGGCCGCGCGCGGCGGCCTGGACGAGGACGCGGACGACCTGCTCACACTGCTCGGACGGGCCCGTGGCGAGGACGGGGAGCAACTCGACCCGGCCGAACTCCGGGACCAGGTACTTGTGTTCCTGCTCGCCGGGCACGAGACCACGGCCACCTCGCTGGCCTTCGCGCTGCACCTGCTCGCCAAGCACCCCGAGCAGCGGAAGCTCGCCCAGCAGGAGGCGCAGACCGTGCTGGCCGGCCGGGAGCCGACCGCGGCGGACCTGGAGTCGCTGCCGTACATCACCCGGGTGCTGAAGGAGGCGATGCGGCTCTACCCGGCGGCGGCCCTGGTCGGGCGGCGGGCGGTCGCCGAGACGGTCATCGACGGGTACGTGATTCCGGCGGGTGCCCAGGTCGTCGTCTCGCCACTGGTCACCCACCGGCACCCGGCGCACTGGCCGGACCCGGAACGCTTCGACCCCGACCGCTTCCTGCCCGAGCAGGAGAAGGACCGGCACCGCTACGCCTGGTACCCGTTCGGTGGTGGTCCGCGGGCGTGCATCGGGCAGCACTTCGCGATGCTGGAATCGGTGCTGAGCCTGGGCGTGCTGCTGCGGGACTTCGAGATGGAGGCGGTGGACGAGCGGGTGGCGCTCGCCCAGGGCATCACGCTCCGCGCGGCGAGCCCGATGCGGATCCGGGTGACGGCGCGGGGAGCCGCAGGGCTCGCCGGGTAACGGCTGACAGCCTTCAGATTTCAGATGACAGAGGATGAAATCTGTTATCTGTCATCTGTTTGTTGTTATCTGTTCGCTGCCTCTCCGGGTGTGTGGCCGGCCGGCGCCCACCGGGGGGTGCGGGTGCGCGGCGGGGGCGCCGCCCCGGCGGGACAGCGCCCCCGATCGGCTCTGCCGGTGCCTCAGCCCCGGCTCTGGAACACGATCTTGGTCCAGGTGGAGCCCGGGCAGTTGCCCCAGACGTCCCAGGCCTGGGATCGGGCGCCGATCCACAGGCCGGTGGTGCTCGTGCCGTTGGCACAGTAGGTGATGGTGCGCAACTCGCCCGAGTAGACGTTGCAGTAGCCCTCCCAGCGCCACCCGTAGTTCGCGGTGATGACGCAGTGGTAGGAGGCGGCGGCCACCTCGGGCGAGGCTCCGATGGCATTGGCGGTGATGGTCTGGTCGGCGACGGTGGGCGCGGCGGCGGCGGGCAGGGTGGTGGTCCCGAGCACGCCGAGGGTGGCCGCGGCGGCGGCCCCGAACGTGGCGATCTTCCTGGCGATGCGACCTCGCATGGCGGTTTCTCCTCGCTCAGCGGTACGGATCGGGCGGTGCGTCCCCGGCCGTCCAGATCCACGGGGTGGGTGAATTCCGGCTTCCCGTCCGGCCGATGACGTATTGCGCACGAATGACTGCGTACAGTGAGACGACGGCCTATGATGTGAGCTGTGTCACAACCTTTTCTTTGGGTTGTGACCTGCCCAACTGGGCTTTCGGAGTGCCGATTTCCGGGGAGAGCGGCATGGCGGAATGCGGCGGTAGGTGTGGTGGCGGACGCGGGGGCGGCGGTGGGAAGGACTTCGGTCCGAGGCCTGCCGATCGTCAATCGGACGATTTCAACCGGGTGTTCACGGAAATGCTGCCGAGGCTCCACCGGGCGGCCGCGTCGCTCACCGGCGGGCTCGCCGCCGGGGACGTGGTGCATGACGCGTATCTGCGGATCGCCCGCAGGCCGGAGCGGTTCCTGAGCCATCCGCAGCCCTACGCCTACGTGTTCACCACGATGGCGAACATCCTGCGCGACCAGTGGCGCCGGGAGCGGCGGAGGGTCGTGCTGCCCGATCCGTGCGAGACGGCCGAGCGGGAGCGGGACCGGCCGCCGGTCGAGTCGCCGTCGGGCGGGATGGCCGAGCTGCAGGCGCGCTGGGAGGTGCTCCGACTGCTGGGCTGCCTGACGGCGAAGCAGGCCCGCGTGGTGGTGCTGGTGGACCTCGACGGCTACACCGTCGACGAGGCCGCCGAACTGCTGGGCCTGCATCGCAGCACGCTGGCCGTCACCCGTCGCCGCGCCCACGGGAGGCTGCGCGCGGTCCTCGCGCGGGAGCGGGATCATGAGCGGGAACATGAGCGGGAGGGCGAGCGGGACCATCGGCCGGGGCCCGCCCTCGAAGCGGCGCCCGGCGCGGGGTCCGCTGCGGGGTCCGCTGCGGGGCCCGGTGCAGGCCCTGGGGCGGCGCCCGAAGCGGCACCCGACGCACCGAGCTGACGCCAAGTCAGCTGATGCGCCGCCCCGGCCCGTACGCTGAAAATCGTGATCACGTACGAGGACCACCGCCTCCGCGCCCTGGCTGACGACGGCCGCTGGCCCGAACTGCTGACCGCCTACCGGCAGGGTCGGGCGGCAGCCGTGGAGCGCGCCGGGGAGGAGCCCGCGGCGGCGCTGACCGCGCCGCTCGGCCACCTGATCGCCTACTCGGCGCCGCCGGAGCTGGCCGTCCGGCTGTTCGACCGGGACGGCGGCCCGGGGACGGTCGCCGGGGTCGCCGACCATGACGCCGGTCCGCTCTGGGAGGTGCTGGCGACCCGGCATTCCTGGCTGCGGCTGGCCCCGCTGCTCGTCCCGGCCCCGGTGCGCCGACTGGTCGCGCAGACCCGGGTGCTGCTCGGCGAGGACCTCTCGTACGGGGCCGAACCCGACCCGGAGGGCGTGCCGCTGCTGCTGGCGCCGTGGGAGACGGCCGGATGGGACGAGGGGGCGCGGGTGCGCCAGTACCTGCCCTGCGGGGGCGCGCGCAGTGCGCTGCTGACCCTGCCGGCCAGCCGGGAGGGTCTGGGTGACGTGACGCTGCCCGCATCGGGCGTACGGCTGGGCGGGCAGCGGGCGACCCGGGCGCTGGCCGCACTGGCGGACTGGGCGGAGGTGGTCTGCGTCCGGGGCCCGGCGCCGCAGGCGGCCGCCCAACTGGCCCGTAGTTCCCGGGTCACCGGCGGGTACCTGCCGTTCGCGCTGGTCTATCCGGCGCTGGTACAGGCCGCCGTCGTGGACCGCGGACGGGGCTCGGCGCACGGACGGCTGGCGCTCTGGCGGGCGCTGGTCGCGATGGCCGGCGCGAAGGGTACGGACGGGTCGGACCGGGCGGAGGTCGACGCGCTGGTGGCCCGGATGCGCTGCTTCATCTGGCACGAGCCGACCGCCGGGCTGCGCCATCTGCACGTCGCACTGGAGGACCCGGCCTGTGGCCTGGCCTGGGCGGTGAGCGGCTCCGAGGACCTGTGAGGACCTCCGAGGACCTGCGAGGACCTGTGGGGACCCGCGAGAACCGGTGAGGACCGGTGAGGGCCTGTGGCGAAGGCCCGTCGGACATGCGGAACCCCCGGTCCGGCGCCGTTTCCGGGGGAGGTGGTGGCGCCGGACCGGGGGCGTATGAGGGGGCCGCTCAGGCGGCCGCGGCCGCGCCGCTCTGGACGGGGACGGCTTCCGGAGTCGCCGGGACGGCCTCGGGGGCCTCGACCGGCCCGCCGTGCGCGTCGACCAGGGTCCGCTCGTCGAACGGCTCCTCGCCGGCCAGCACCCGCTGGGCGCGGTCCGCGTCGAGTTCGCCGGTCCAGTGCCCGATCAGGACGGTGGCGACGGCGTTGCCCGCGAAGTTGGTGAGCGCACGGGCCTCGGACATGAAGCGGTCGATGCCGACGATCAGGCCGACCCCGTCCACCAGCGCGGGCTTGTGCGACTGCAGTCCGCCGGCCAGGGTGGCCAGCCCGGCGCCGGTGACCCCGGCCGCACCCTTGCTCGCGATCACCATGAACACCAGCAGCGAGAGCTGCTCGCCGATCGACATCGGCTTGTCCATCGCCTCGGAGATGAAGATCGACGACATGGTGAGGTAGATCGCGGTGCCGTCGAGGTTGAAGCTGTAGCCGGTCGGCACGGTGATGCCGACGACCGGGCGGCTCACGCCGAGGTGCTCCATCTTGGCGATCAGGCGGGGCAGCGCGCTCTCGGAGGAGGAGGTGGAGAGGATCAGCAGGAACTCGCGGCCCAGGTAGCGCAGCAGGGCGAACACGTTGACCCCGGCGACCAGTCGCAGCAGCGCGCCCAGGACGACGACGACGAACAGCACGCAGGTCGCGTAGAAGCCGATCATGATGACCGCGAGGCTCTTCAGCGCGGCCGTGCCGGTCGCCCCGACGACGGCGGCCATCGCCCCGAAGGCGCCGATCGGCGCGACCCACATGATCATCGACATGACCCGGAAGACCAGCCGCTGCACGTGCTCGATCCCGCGCAGCACCGGGGCACCGGCCGGGCCCATCGCCTGGAGGGCGAAGCCGGCGAGCAGTGCGACCAGCAGGGTCTGCAGCACCTTGCCCTCGGTGAGGGCCGAGAACGTGGTGGTGGGGATCATCCCGAGCAGGAAGTCGGTCGTCGACTGGGCGCCGCCGGCGACGGCCTGGGCGTGGCCGGACTTCGCGAGCGCGGCGGTCAGGTGCAGGCCGCCGCCGGGCTCCAGCAGGTTGCCGATGGCCAGGCCGATGGCCAGCGCGACGGTCGACATGACGAGGAAGTAGCCGAGGGCGAGGCCGCCGACCTTGCCGACCTTGGCGGCCTTGGTCACCGAGCCGATGCCCAGCACGATGGTGCAGAAGATCACCGGGCTGATCATCATCTTGATCAGGTTGACGAATCCGGTGCCGACCGGCTTCAACTCCACGGCGAAGCCGGGGGCGGCCAGCCCGACCGCGATGCCCGCGACCACGGCGGCGATGACGGCGAGGTAGAGGTAGTGGGTCCGGTCCCTGCGTCTGGATCCCCCCGCCGGTGCGGCTCCATCGATCGACATCTGCGGCTCCTTCGCCGTGCGGTCCTGGCGGCCCCGGGTGGTGGGCCGCTCTGACTATCGGGCCTGGGCGTGACGGAGGTCACGTTTGCGTTCATAGAGTTCACGGCCGGGTGCCGCTGGGCCGTGGGGTGCGACGGGGCTGGGGGGCGTTCGTCGACAGGTCGTCGGCAGGCCGCCGACCTGTCGCGGGCCCCTGGGGGACCCCGGGAGTGTGGTGCACACTGGCAGGCATGTCCGTGCGCACCGCCCCCACGCCCTCGCGCCGACGGCTCCCGGCACCCCGCGGGCTGGTCCGCAGCCTGGCTGGGCAGCTCTTCGTCGTCCAGGTGGTCATCGTCGCCGCCGTGGTGGCGGGCGGTGCGGTGCTCGCATACCTCTTCACCGCCGACCGGGCCGAGGACGCGGCCCGTCGTCAGGTCACCACTGTCGCCCACGCCGTCGCCGACTCGCCCTCCGTGCGGGCCGCCGTCACCACGCCGGACCCGACCGCGGTGCTCCAGCCGTACGTCGAGCAGGTGCGGGTGGACACCGGCGTCTCCTTCATCACCGTCATGGACACCGAGGGCGTGCGCTGGACCCACCCGCTGCCCGAGCAGATCGGCAAGCGCTTCCTCGGACACATCGACTGGGCACTCGCGGGGGAGACCCGCAGCGAGACGTACACCGGCACGCTCGGGCCGTCCGTGCGGGTGGTGACGCCGGTGTTGGACGACCGGCACCAGGTGATCGCGCTGGTCAGCGCGGGCCTCACGGTGGAATCCATCTCCGCGCAGTTGAGCGGCCCGCTGCTCGCCCTGATCGGGGTGGCGGTGGCCGCGCTCGGGGTCGGCGGTGTGGGCACCTACCTCGCCAACTCCCGGCTGCGGCGGCACACCCACGGCATGGGGCCGGCCGAACTCAGCCACCTCTACGAATACCACCAGGCGACCCTGCGCTCGGTGCGCGAGGGGCTGGTCCTGCTGGACCGCGCGCACCGGGTGGTGCTCTGCAACGACGCGGCCCGTGAACTGCTCGGACTGGGCGGCAACTTGGAGGGCCGCCTGATCGTGGAGCTGGGGCTGCCGCAGGCGCTGGTCGCGGCCGTGCTCGGCGACGAGCCGGTCCGGGACGAGGTGCACCTGACCGCCGAGCGGGTGGTGGTGCTCAACACCTCCACCATCGGCACCGGCCTCGGCCGGGTCGTCACCCTGCGCGACCACACCGAACTCCAGTCGCTCAGTGGAGAGTTGGACTCCGTGCGGGGCTTCACCGAGGCCCTCGGGGCGCAGGCGCACGAGGCGGCCAACCGGCTGCACGCCGTCGTCTCGCTGATCGAACTCGGCCGCCACGAACAGGCGGTGGAGTTCGCCACCGCCGAGCTCGCGCTCGCCCAGCAGCTCACCGACCGGGTGGTCGCGGCGGTCGGCGAACCAGTACTGGCCGCGCTACTGCTCGGCAAGGCGGCCCAAGCGGCCGAACGGGGAGTGGAGTTGGCCCTCACCGACGACAGTCGGATCGACGACGGGCTGCTGCCGCCCGGGCTCTCCGCGCGGGACCTGATCACCGTCCTCGGCAACCTGATCGACAACGCCGTGGACGCCGCCATCGCCGGAGCCGCGCAGAGCGCGGTGCCGCCGGAGGTCACCGTCACCGTGCGGATCGATGGCGGTGGCGTGGGTGGCGTGGGTGGCGTGGGTGGCGGCGACGCGGCTCCGGGTGGCGGCGATTGCCTGCTGCTGCGCGTCGCCGACACCGGGGCGGGGATCGACCCGGCCGCCGTCGAGGACGTGTTCCGGCGCGGCTGGAGCACCAAGCAGGACGTGCGCGGGCACGGTCTCGGGCTGGCGCTGGTCTCCCAGGCCGCCCGGCGCAACGGCGGCAGCGTCGAGGTCGGGCGCGACCGGGGTGCGGTGCTCACCGTCCGGCTGCCGCTCGCTGGGCTGCCGGCACGATCCGGTGAGCGGCAGCCGGGGCAACTCGGGAGCCCGGAGCAACTTGGCCAGCCGGGCCAGCCAGGCCAGCCGGGGCAGCCGGGCCGACGGGAAGGGGTGTCGCGATGACCGAGGTGACCGCCGGGCCGGGGATCTCCGTGCTGGTCGTCGAGGACGACCCCGTGGCCGCCGCCGCGCACACCCTCTACGTCGAGCGCGAACCCGGCTTCCACGCCGCCGGGACGGTGCACAGCTGCGCCGACGCGCTGCGCTTCCTGGACCGCGCCCGCGCTGCCGGGAGGCCCGTCGACCTGACCCTGCTCGACCTCTACCTGCCGGACGGCCACGGCCTCCACCTATGCCGCTCGCTGCGTGCCGCCGGCCACACCACCGACGTCATCGCGGTGACCTCGGCCCGCGACCTGGCGATGGTGCGGCAGGCCGTGTCGGCGGGCGTGGTCCAGTACCTGCTGAAACCGTTCAGCGCCGCCGCCCTGCACGACCGCCTGGAACGCTACGCCCGCTACCGCGACAGCCTCGGGCGCACCGGCGAGGCGACCGGGCAGGACGAGGTCGACCAGGCGTTCGCCCTGCTCCGCACGCCCGAGCGCAGCAGCCTCCCCAAGGGGTTGAGCGCGCCCACCCTGGACACCGTCGCCGCCGTACTGCGCGAGACGGCGACGGGTCTGTCCGCCGCCGCCGCGGGCGTCGCCGCCGGGGTCTCCCGGATCACCGCGCGCCGCTACCTCGAACACCTCGTCGACACCGGGCGGGCGGTGCGGGAACCGCAGTACGGGAGCGTGGGGCGGCCGGAGCTCTGCTACCGGTGGAAGGGTGGCGGGGCGGCTCCGGGTCGGCGGGGGTGAGGGCCGTGACCTTTTCGCCGGTGGCTCGTTGGCAGGACCGGGGGCGGTTCACTCACTCGGGTGGTTCTGGGGGCCCATGGGGTATCCCGCCAGGTCAGGGGCGGTAAAGTTAGGCTTACCTAACTTCTTCTGGGGGTTTGCCTTGTCGCTCGCCGCCGTTCCCGCCCAGGTTCCGGCCTCCTCCTCCGGAACTGTCGGAGCCGCCGGAGCCGTCGGAGGTGTCGAATCCGCCGGTGTCGCTGGAGCCGCCGGTGCCCCGGCCTCCGGCGAGGCCATCCTGCGCCGCCAGCGCGTACGCGAGTCCGCCGCCCGTACGTACGCCCGGTCCTTCCCGATCGTCCCGGTACGGGCCCACGGCATGACCGTCGAGGGCGCCGACGGGCGGCGCTACCTGGACTGCCTCTCCGGCGCCGGGACGCTCGCCCTCGGGCACAACCACCCGGTGGTGCTGGAGGCGATCCGCCGCACCCTCGACAGCGGCGCCCCGCTGCACCTGCTCGACCTCGCCACCGCCGAGAAGGACGACTTCACCAGCGCCCTCTTCGAGAGCCTGCCCGCCGACTTCGCCGCCGGCGCCCGGATCCACTTCTGCGGGCCGGCCGGCACCGACGCCGTCGAGGCCGCGCTCAAGCTGATGCAGACCGCCACCGGCCGGTCCGGCGCGCTCGCCTTCACCGGCGCCTACCACGGCATGACCGCCGGAGCCCTGGCGCTCACCGGAAACGTCGCCGTCAAGGAACCGCTGCCGAGCGGCGGCGAGGTCGTCCGGCTGCCCTACCCGTACGGCTACCGCTGCCCGTTCGGCGTCGGCGGCGAGGCCGGCGCCGACCTCGCCGCGACCTACGTCGAACGGCTGCTCGACGACCCCTCGGGCGGGGTCGTCCCGCCCGCCGCGATGATCCTGGAAGCCGTCCAGGGCGAGGGCGGCGTCGTCCCCGCGCCCGACGGCTGGCTGCGCGAGATGCGCCGGATCACGGCCGAGCGGGGCATCCCGCTGATCGTCGACGAGGTGCAGACCGGCGTCGGGCGCACCGGGGCGATGTGGGCCGTCGAGCACAGCGGCATCGTCCCGGACGCCATGGTGCTCTCCAAAGCCATCGGCGGCAGCCTGCCGCTCGCCGTCGTCGTCTACCGGGAGGACTACGACGGCTGGCGCCCCGGCGCCCACACCGGCACCTTCCGCGGCAACACCCTCGCCATGGCCGCCGGCGCCGCCACCCTGCGCCACGTCGCCGCCCACGGGCTGGCCGAGCGCGCCGCCGTCGTCGGCGAGCGGATGACCGCCCGGCTGCGCGGGCTCGCCGCCGAACTGCCGGTGATCGGCGACGTGCGCGGGCGCGGCCTGATGCTCGGCGTCGAACTCGTCGACCCCGCCGCCGATCCGGACGCCTGCGGGGCCAGGCCGGCCGACCCGGCGCTCGCCCGCCGGGTGCGGGAGGCCTGCCTGGCACGCGGGCTGATCGTCGAGCTCGGCGGGCGCCACGACGCGGTGCTGCGACTGCTGCCGCCGCTGACCATCACCGACGAGCAGGTCGCCGCGGTGCTCGACCGGCTGGCCGACGCGATCGCGGCCGCTGCGGCCGTCGAACCCGTCGCTGCGGCGAGCGCCGCGGCTCCCGCGGCCCGGGGCGCCGAATGAGCGCGCGGCGAGGGGGCGATGGCGGTTCAGGGGAAGGCTCGGGAGGAGGCTCGGGCGCCCGAGCCGGGGCCGGTGGTGACTCCGGTGCCGAGGGCGGTTCCGGGGCCGGAGTCGGGGCCGGTTCTGGAGTTGGAGGCGGTTCGAGGGCTGGTGGCGGTTCCGATGCGGGTTCCGGCTCGGGTTCCGGTGCCGCAGCCGGACTGCCCGGCGGGCCCGCCCCGTTGGACGCCCTCGCGGGCGGCGTCGGCGGGCCTGGCGCGCTCGGACCGCTGCTGGCCACCGTCCTCGACGCGCTCGACCACGGCATCGCCCTGCGCGGCGGGCCGCTGCCCGCAGGCAGTCCGGCCGAGCTCGGTGCGCTGGTCGCCGACGGTCTGGCCGGCGCCCACGGGCCCGGCGCGCTCGCCCGCCTCACCGAACTCCTCGCCTACGGCGCCGCCGACCCCGCCGACCCGGCCTGCGCCGCCCACCTGCACTGCCCGCCGCTCGCCGTGGCCGCCGCCGCCGACCTCGTGGTCAGCGCCCTCAACCCCTCCCTGGACTCCTGGGACCAGGCCCCCGCCGCCACCGCCCTGGAGACCGCCCTCCTCGCCGAACTCGCCGCCCTCGTCGGCTACGACCCGGCCCGCGCTGCCGGCGTCCTCACCTCCGGCGGCACCGAGTCCAACCTCATGGGACTGATGCTGGCACGGGACCAGAAGCTGGACGGCATCGTCGAATTGGACGGCATCCCGGCCGGAGTCCGGCCGTGCGTCGTCGCCTCCGAGGCCGCGCACTTCTCCGTCCAGCGCGCCGCCGCCCTGCTCGGGCTCGGCGAGCGCGCCGTCACCACCGTCCCCGTCGACCGGCAACTCCGGATGGAACCAAAGGAGTTGGAGCGGACCCTGGCCGAGGCCAGCTGGGCCGGACGCACCCCGATCGCCATCGTCGCCACCGCCGGCACCACCGACACCGGCGGCATCGATCCGCTGCACGTCGCCGCCGACCTGGCCGGCCGCTACGGCGCCTGGCTGCACGTCGACGCCGCGTACGGCGGCGGCGCGCTGCTCTCCGACCGGCTCGCCCCGCTCCTCGACGGCATCGACCGCGCCGACTCCGTCTCCCTCGACTGGCACAAACTCGGCTGGCAGCCCGCCGCCGCCGGCGTCTTCCTGGTCCGCCGCACCGAGACCTACGTCTCGCTCGCCCGCCGCGCCGAGTACCTCAACCCCGTGGACGACGAGCAGGCCGGCTACCCCAGCCTGCTCGGCCGCTCGCTGCGCACCACCCGGCGGGCCGACGCCTTCAAACTCGCCGTCACCTTGCGCACCCTCGGCCGCGACGGGCTCGGCCGACTCGTCGACGCCTGCCACGAACTCGCCCGGTCGGCCGCCGAGGCCGTCCGCGCCGAACCGTCGCTCGAACTCCACGCCGAACCCGCGCTGACCGTCGTGCTGTTCCGCTACCGGCCGCCGGGCCTGACCGACGAGGCTGCCGTCGACGAACTCAACGGCAGCCTGCGCCGGTTGCTTCTGCGCACCGGGCGGGCGGTGGTCGGGCGGACCGAACTCCCGGGCGAGGGGCCGGGCCGGGTACGGCTCAAGCTCACCCTGCTCAACCCGCACGCCACGGCGGGGGAGGTCCGTGTACTGCTGCGCGAGGTGGTGGGCGCCGGGCGGAAGGCCGAGGGGGACCGGGCCGGCTAGGCGCGCGCTGCGGGGAGTCGGTCATCGCCGGTCATCGCCGGCCGACCGGCGCCCGGGCAGGCCCCGTTCGGGACCGAGGACCAGGGCGCCGATTCATGACCGCGACCGGATGACCATGGTTGCCGCGGTGGCGGTGGCGGTGGCGGTGGCGGTGGCGGTGGCGGTGGCGGTGGCGGTGGCGGTGGCGGTGGCGGTGGCGGTGGCGGCGTGGCTGTGGTTGCGGTCGGTCAGTCGCTCAGGAGTGTGGTGCGGGTGAGCTCCCAGGTCTCCGGGTCGGCGGCGACCAGCAGGCCGTTCTCGCAGCCGGGGGCCTCGGGGCGGTAGGGGGTGCCGTCCAGCCGGGCGGACACGCCGCCGGCCTCGGTGACGAGCAGGGAGCCGGGGGCGTGGTCCCAGGGGAGGGTGCGCCAGTAGAGGAGGAAGTCGAAGCGGCCCTCGACGACGTCCGGGTACTCGATTCCGGCGGCGTGCCGACCGGGGGAGACCTCGCCGAAGGCCGACTCGTTGGCCTGCAAACGCCGGCGGTGTTCCGGGTCGAGGTAGCGGCTCTTCACGGATCCGCGCAGCTTCGCGGCGTCGCGCGGTGCCGGCGGCCGGGTCAGGCGCACGCCGTCGCGCCAGGCCCCGGAGCCCAGTTCGGCACAGTAGGCGGTGGCGGTGGCGGGCTGCCAGATCCAGGAGGCGACGGTCTCTCCGCCGCGGACGAGCGAGCACATCACGGCGTACTCGGGGCGGCCTGCGACGAAGTTGGCGGTGCCGTCGACCGGGTCGACCAGCCAGGCGGCGGGCTCGTCGTGGAGGGCCTGGGCGAGTTCGGGGTCGGCGGAGACCGCCTCCTCGCCGACCACGGGGACGGGCAGCAGCTCGCGCAGGCGGCGGGCGATGATCACCTCGGCCTCGCGGTCGGCGACCGTCACGATCTCGCCGGGCGCCTTCTCCATCACCTCGCCGGCGGCCAGCGCCCGGAAGCGCGGCTCCACCACCTCGGCCGACGCCTCGGCGAGTATCGCCGCCACCTTGTCCATCAGCACGTTCGCGCTCCCTTCGCTGCCTACCACTGTCGCACGAGTGTGCGGAGGCGACCTGCGGCGACCCCTGGGGCGGGCGGGGCCCGCGGGTGGGGTCCGGCGCGCGGACGGGCGGGCGGCGGGGCTCGAACAGGGAACGGCGAACAGATAACAGATAACAGATTTCGAAATCTGTTATCTGTTATCTGTCAGCTGTTACCTGCTGCCCGCCGTCCCGGGGGTGCCTTCAGTCGCCCAGGTAGTGGAACCCCGGGCGCGGGTGCATCAGGAACTCGTGGTGCGAGATGTTCCAGGCGTACGCGCCCGCCATCGCGAACAGCACCCGGTCGGCTGCCCGCAGGCCGTCGGCGTCGGCGGCGGCCCGGGCGAGGACGTCCTTCGGGGTGCAGAGCTGGCCGGCCAGGGTGGCGCGGCCGGTGGCGACGGCGGGGCGCGGCCACGGGTGCGGCCAGGCGTCGACCGGGAGCACCTCGAAGGGCTGGGAGTGCCCCCGGGTGGCGGGGGTGCGCAGGTGGTGGGTGCCGCCACGGACCACCGCGAAGTCCTCGCCGTGGCTCTGCTTCACATCCAGCACCTCGGTCGCGTACCAGCCGCAGTGGGCGGTCAGGGCCCGGCCGGGTTCGATCCGCAGGGTCAGGCCGGGGTGGGCGTCCAGCAGCTTGGCCAGCCCTTCGCCGAAGGCCGTCCAGTCGAAGTGGTTCGCCGGGTCGTCGTAGTCCACGGCCATTCCGCCGCCGACGTTGACCTCCACCAGCGGGAAGCCGTGCCGCTCGGCCAGCGCGGCCGACCAGGCCACGATCTGCTCGGCGACGGCCAGCTGTTCCGCCGCCGCGAGCCCGCTGGCCAGATGGGCGTGCACGCCGCGCAGACGCAGCCGCCGTCCGAGCGGGCCGGTGCCGTCGCCGGTGAGCTGGCGCACGCACTCCTCGGCGCGGTCCGGGTCGAGCCCGAAGGGCGTCGGTCGCCCACCCATCGCGAGTGCCACCGCGTCGAGCGCACCGGTGGCGACCGGCAGGTTGACCCGTAGCAGCACGTCGACCACCGTGCCCGGCCGGTCCGCGAGGACGGCGTCGAGCCGGTGCAGTTCCTGCTCGCTCTCGATATGCCAGCGGTGCACCCCGGCGTCCACGGCGGCGGCGATCTCGGCGGGCGTCTTGCCAGGGCCGCCGAAGGCCAGCGGCGCGTCCGGAACGGCCGCCCGCACGTGCGCCAACTCACCTCCGCTGGAGACCTCGTAGCCGTCGACCGCGTCGCGCAGCGCGGCGAGCAGCGGCGCCTCCGGATTGGCCTTGGCGGCGTAGTACAGCTCGACCCGCGCGGGCAGCGCGGCCCGGACGGCGGCGGCGTGCGCGCGCAGCGCCGCCAGGTCGTAGACGTAGGCGGGCAGGGCATCGGACGCGAGGGCGGCGACGTGCCGGCGGACGATCTCGGTCATCGGGCGGTGCTCCCGAGGGAGAGGGGGGTAGCGGCGCGGGCGGCCTGGGCGAGGACGGATCCGGCGAGCGGCGAGGGCAGGCGGACGTAGCCGGCCTGTCGGTCGGCCTTGCGTTCCCAACGGGTGAGCAGGTTGGCCTTGGCCGGCAGCGGCACGCCCGCGAGCAGCGCCCGCAGCCGGGGCGGGCGGCCGTGGCCTGCCGCGTACCGCTCCAGGGTGTCCCGGACCGCCTGCCACAGGGCGCCCTCCAGCTCGGGGTGGCGGTCGGCGAGGGCGGCCAGCAGTTCGGCGACGTGGTTGACCAGCAGGCAGTAGACCACCCGGTCCCAGCCGCGTTCGGCGTCGTACGTCATCGGCCCGGCGACCTCGGGCGGGAGGGCGGCCAGGAGGTCGGCGTTGTGCTCGGGGACGAGCTTGGTGCCCTCCAGGTCGCGGAAGAGCACCTGGGTGGGGTGCCCGGTGGCGTCGACGCCGATGAGCACGTTCTGCAGGTGCGGCTCCAGCACCACGCCGTGGTCGAAGTAGGCGGCGAGCACGGGCGGGATGAGCAGCCCCAGATAGGCCCGCCACCAGTCCAGGGCCCGGGAGGCGTCCGAACTCCCCGCCAGTAGACGGGAGATGTGGGCGGAGCTGGTCGGGTGCTCGTCGGCGACGGCGGCGGCCAGCAGCGGGGTGACGCCGGGCCGCAGCACGCCGCCGAAGCCCTCGCGGACGATCAGGCCGAAGCCCTCGTACAGCGCCTGGTCGGGTCGGCCGTCGGCGCCGGGCAGGGCGAGGGTGCGGAACGCGGGCTCGCGCAGCATCGCCGCGTCGGGGAAGCGCCGGGCGAGGTCGGCGAGGGCGGGGGCGAGCAGCCGGGTGAGTTCGACGGCGCCGGTGAGCTCGTAAGCGGCGTTCTTGCGCAGGCAGTTGGTGATGCGCACGTTGAGGCTGAACTTGAGGAAGGCGTCCGCGCCGTGGAGGGTGCGCACCGAGGCGGTGGCGGCGAACTCCTCGCCGCGCGGCCCGAGGTCGAGGACGTCCCCGCGGTCCAGGGCGTCGCGCAACAGCGGGTGATCGCCGATGAGTTGGTACTGCCAGGGGTGGGCGGGCAGCAGGCGGTATCCGTCCGGGACGTCGCCGAGGCCGTCCAGCAGGGCGCTCGCGCTCTCGTCCAGGGACTGCTCGGTGAGCAGTTCGGTGCGGACGGCGAGGTGGCGCAGCGGGAACGCCGCACGGAACTCCGGGGCGTACCCGCGCCAGTCCCCCCGAGCGGCGGAGCGGGACTTGGGCGCCGGGTGGAAGCGGTGGCCGAACAGCAGGGCCTGCTCGGACTCCAGGTAGCGATCCGGTCCGGAGACCGGGCGGTCGGCCAGGCTCTGCCGGAGGCCGTCGTGGCTGGAGGTGACCTGGCCGAGGAACTCCTCGTTCACCGTGCCGGTGCGCAGCTCCAGTTCGTCCTGCACGTGTTCCGCCAGCTCTCGCCAGTTCAACTCCGCCCAGATGCCGCCTCGTTCGATCTCGACCGGGCCGGTGAAGCGGTGCGCGCCGAGCAGCGAGGTGCGGCGCAGGGCGATCCGCAGCAGGGCGCCGCGCCGGGGCAGGCGCAGCAGCAGGCGGCCGTCGGCCACGGCGGTCTGGTGCTCGGGGGCGGAGACCTCGCGCAGCAGGCAGTTCAGCAGGGTGTGGGCCACCGCGTCGTCGGCGGTGGGCAGTTCGTGGCTGATCGGCTCGTGGGTGATCGACTTGGGGGCGATCGGCTCGGGGGTCATCGGCGACTCCAGCGCTGGCGGAGGGACGGGAGGGAGAATGCGGTGGCCGCGACGGCGGCCAGCAGGGCGGCGGCGGTGCCGGCCACCACGGGCGCGGCGGCGCCGAACTGCCCGTTGGCCAGCGCTGCGACGGCGCCAGCGGCGACGGCGCCGCCCTTGGAGACGAGTTCGAGCGTGCCGAACATCCGCCCGGGCGCGCGCCCTTGGGCCGCTCCGGCGGCGAGCACGGCGAGGCAGACCAGGCCGAGCGTGAGCCCGGCGCCGAGCAGCAGCCGGACGGCGACGAAGACCGGGAGCGAGTACGCGACGGCGTGCCCGGCCAGGCCGAGCGCGACGAGGCCGAAGCCGAGTGCGATGCCGGTGTGCGGGCGGGCGTGGAACAGCGTGTGGACGCGTGCGGCGAACACCAGGTAGCACAGGTGCGGCAGGGCGAACAGCACGCCGGTGGTGGTGCCGGAGACGCCGGGAAGCCGTTGCTCGGCGAGCGAGATGAGATAGGGGAAGGAGATGACGGTGGCGAAGACGAAGACGAACTCGAAGACGTAGAGCGGGAGGAGCGGGGCGGCGGGTGCCCGCTCGGCGCGGCCCTCCGACGCGGGGGTGGCCGCCGGACGGTCCGGCTCGGGCAGCAGGGACAGCAGCAGCGCGGCGGCGAGCGGGAGGACGGCCATCACCAGGTACTGGCGGTGCGGGTCGATCCACGGGGACAGCGCGCCGACCAGGATCGGTGCGGCCACCAGGGCCGCCCGGGCGCTGCCTTGCATCAGGGTGAGTGCGCGGGACAGCCGCGGTCCGTCGAGGGCGGCGGCGAGGTAGCCGTTGGTGGCGGCGAAGGTGCCGCCGAGGAAGCCCTGAAGGACCAGCGCGAGGGTGAACGCGGGCAGGCTGCCGGCGGCCCCGGCCAGCAGGAAGGAGACGGTGAGCCCGAGTTGGGCGCGCAGCAGCAGCCGCTTGCGGCCGAAGCGGTCGGCGAGCCGGCCCCACAGCGGTGCGCCGAGCGCGCTGAAGACCGTCGGGACGATGTAGAGCACGCCGGCCCACCGGGCCTGCGGATCGCCGAGCGTGGGCAGGATCGCGGTCAGGTACGGCGGCAGGCCCAGCGCGGCGAAGGAGGCGACGAAGTAGCAGGCGGCGACGGCGTGCACCTGGCGGCGGCCGAGTCCGCCGGAGTGGTCGGTCCCGTGGCCGGACCGCTGCGAAACGGTCTCCACACTCACCGGGTGATCCCGTCCGCCAGCAGGTAGTTGGGGCCGCTGGTGTAGTGCTTGTTGATGTCGGCGGCGCCCGAGCGCTGCTTGCTGAGCAGGGTCCCGGCGCTGACCATGGCCTTGACCGGCAGGCGTTCGGCCTCCAGCAGGTCCGTCCGCAGCGGCTCACCGGCCGGTCCGATCCGGTCCACCGCTTCGGCCAGGCGCTTTCGCAACAGTGTGAGCACGTCGGTGAGTTCGGCGCGACGGTGCTCGGCGAGGCCGAACGCGAGCGCGCCGGTGCACAGGTGGCCGGTGATGGTGGTGAACAGGTCGGTGAGCGCCCGGTCGTCGTCGCCGAAGATCCGGGCGTCGTCGAAGTCGGCCCGGGTCGGGGCGAGTTCGCCGAGGCGGGCGGTCATCCGGGCGGTGTGCACGCGCGGGCCGTCGTCGTCCTTGTAGAGCAGGCGCAGTCCGTCGCCGTCGAGCACCAGGGAGGTGTTCTGCTGGTGCGACTCCAGTGCTATGCCGTAGTCGAACAGCGTGGTCTGCCAGTCCAGCAGCAGTTCCAGCAGGGAGTCGTAGAAGGCGAGTTGGTCGCCGTCGTGGAAGCGGTCGACGAGGTGGTCGAGCACCAGGCGGCCCCCGGGCGCGGGGGCCAGCAGGGCGGCCAGCGGGACGGTGACGGCCCGCTCCAGCCCGGCGGGGTAGCGGCGCAGCAGGACGGCCAGCAGTTCGTGACCGGCGTGCGCCCAGGTCTGCTCGTCGGCGTGCAGGACGCGGCCGGCGAAGCGCGGCTCGCGGGCCAGCACGGCCTCGATCAGGCGCTGGCCGGCGGCGCCGTCGAGCAGCGTGCCGGGCTTGATGGTGCGGCGGTTGAGCCGGCCCAGTGTGGCGGTGGCGAGCGGGAGTTTGAGGTGGCAGGCGGGGTCGTCGGCGACGGCGACGGTGCGCATGGAGAGCGTCGGCACGACGGTCAGGTAGGGCCGTTCGGCGAGCACCGCGCGGTCGGCCAGGCCGGCCGCCTCCAGTGCCTCGTCCAGCGGGGCGCCGACGGTGAGGGGGTGGACCGGCAGGGTGGTCCAGCCGTCGCCGGGGCAGGCGTCCGCAAGGCCCAGCCAGGCCGGAGTGGGCCACCAGCTCGGGAGCGGGCGCCGGCCGTGGGTGGTGAGGGCGTCGGTCGGGACGGCCAGCCAGCGCAGCTCGAACGCGGGGTGGAACTCCGGTGCGTAGGAGCTCAGCTGGTGTTCGGTGAGGCCGGATCGGCCGCGCGCGGTCGGGTAGACGGGGTGGTCGAGGTAGGCGGCCAGGGTGTCGTGGCCGAGGGCGGCGGCCAGACCGGTCCAGTCGGCCGGGTCCTCGCCGTACAGGTCGGTGAGCCGGGTGTGCACCTCGGGCCGCGCGCGCTCGTGCAGTTCCATGGTCGCGAGGGTCTGGCGGCACTCCTCGGCGAAAGCGTCCCAGCCGGGCCGGTCCTCGGCCTCGGCCAGGCCGGCCAGGGCTGCCACGATGACGTCCAGGCCGGTGAGCCGGCGCCCGGCCAGCTCCAGTAGGGGCAGCCGGGCGGCGTACTCGCACTGGAACCCCTCGACGGCGACGGGCAGGGCGAGTTCGGCGTCCGCGACGGTGAACCAGGCGCCGTCCGCGCGGTCCTCCACGGCGCCGCGGGTGCGCAGGCCGAGGACGTCCTCGCGCAGCAGGGCGGAGAGCACCCGCAGGGTGAGCTGCTCGTCGGCGGTCACGGGGTGATCTCCCAGCGGTTGGCGGCGCGGAACCGGGCGACGGCGGCGTCCACGGCTTCCTGGTCGGCGCCGATGGCCCACATCACGCCCAGGTAGTCGCGGTTGGTGCGGTAGTGCTCGTGCCGCTCGCCGAGCGGGCGCAGCGGGCGGTAGGCGAGCCGGACGCCGTCGCGCTCCTCGTCGTACGGCCCGGGGGCGGCGGTGAGGAGGCCGGCGCGGTCGGCGCAGACCACCTCGTTGCGGGCCCGGCGCGGGGTCGCGGCGCACTGCGCGCCGAGGTCCGCGGGGAGTTCCCGGCCGAGGTGGGCGGCGAGGATGTGCTCGAAGAGCGGGACGCCGAGGATCTCGGCGAGCATCAGGTCGCACTGGTCGCCGATGGCGCGGTAGTTGACCTCGATGATCCGGGCGCGGCCGTCGGGCTGCACGACGAACTCGGTGTGGCAGGCGCCGAGTCCGATCCCGAGCGCGTCGAGTTGGGCGAGCACCTGCGCGACCACCCCGCCGGGGTGCGCGGGGACGAACTCCAGCACCTCCTCGATGAAGTCCGGCGGCGGGGAGAGCTGCGTGCGGAAGCCGCCGAGGACGTGCCGGCGGCGGCCGTCGCCGAGCGTCTCCAGGGTGCACAGCCGGCCGTCCAGGAACTCCTCGACGACCAGCGTCGCGCCGGCCCGGCGGTGCTGGATCTCCCGGCAGCGGAGGGCGAGTTCGGCGGCGTCGGCGACCAGTGTGACGTCCTCGCTGGCCACTCCCTCACGAGGTTTGACCACGCACGGGAACGGCGGCTCCAGCTCGGCCGGGTCCTGCCCGGGGGCCAACTCGGCGGACCAGACGGCGTCCTGGCCGGTCAGGGCGAGGTGGCGGCGCAGCTGGCCCTTGTCCTTGGCCCGCAGTGCGGCCTTCCAGTCCTTGGCGGGGAGGCCGAAGTACTCGGCGGCCAGGGCGGTCTGGGTCTGCAGGTGGTCGCTGTTGCTGAACACCGCGTCGGGCGCGTGGTGGCGGGAGACCAGGCTGATCACGGCGCGGAAGTCCCGGACGTCGCACTCCAGCACCGCGGGTGCGGTGAACGGGAGGTCGGCGTAGGCCTTCTCGTGGGGTTCGGCGTGGTCGGTCAGGACGGTGACGTCGAGCCCGAGCCGGGCGGCGGCGGGCAGGAAGCCGGCGGTGACCGAGTCGGTGGGGTTGAGGGCGAGCAGGTAGAGCCGCATGGGGTGGTGGTCCTTGAGGGTGGTGGCGGACGGGAGTGACGGCGGGCGGTGGCGGTGGCGGCCACAGCGGCAGCCGCCTCCGCCCGCCGTCGTCCGTCGGCGGTTACTTGGGCGCGTCCACGCCCGCGGCCTTGGCGATGTCGCCGAGCATGGCGTCGGCGGCCTGGACGCCGATGCCGGACATCCAGGTCTCGTCCGGGACGTTGAAGACCTTGCTGTTCTTGACGGCGTTCAGGCCCTGCCAGACCGGGGTCTGCTGGACCTCGCTCTCCTTGGTCTTGGACGGGTCGTCGGCGGTGGTGACGAACACCAGGTCGGCGTCGGCCTGGTTGATCTGCTCGGCGCTCACCTCGACGATGTTCTTGTCGACGTCCTGGGCGGCCGGGCGGGCCAGGCCGACGTCCTTGAGCACCACGCCGCTGTAGGAGGCCTTGGCGTAGAGGCGGGTCGGTCCGGCCACGAAGCGGACCACCGAGGCGGTCGGCATGGTGCCGCCGTTCTTCGCCTTGATCGCCTCACCGAGCTTGGCGGCCCGCGCCTCGTAGTCGGCGAGCGCCTTCTTGGCCTCGTCCTCCTTGCCGAGCGCCTGCGCGTAGAGGGCGAGGTTCTCCTTCCACGGGGACCCGGTGGTCTCGGCGAGCACGGTCGGCGCGATCGCGTTCAGCTGGTCGTAGACCTTGGCGTGGCGGACCTTGGAGGAGAGGATCAGGTCGGGCTTCAGGGAGGCGATCAGTTCCAGGTTCGGCTCGTTCATCGGGCCGACGTCCTTGGTGTCCTTGATCTTGTCCTTGAGGTAGTTCGGGAACCCGCCCTCGGTCTTCATGTGCGGCGACACCGCGCCGACCGGCGTGATGCCGAGCAGCGTGACGTCGTCCAGCTCGCCGCTGTCCAGCACCACGACGCGCTTGGGCTGGGCCTTGATCTGGGCCGTTCCGGCGGCGTGGGTGACGGTGCGCGGGAAGCCGGCGGAGGCGCCGGCGCTCGCGGAGGAGGCGTCCCCGCTCTGCTTGGTCCCGCCGTCGCTGCCGCAGGCGGCGAGCAGCGTGGTGGACAGGGCGACGGCGAGGACGGCGACGGGGAGGCGGCGGTTCATGGGGGTCCTTGGATCGGGTCGAGCGGGCGTCGGGTTGCGGAGCGTCGAGGGTGAGGAGCGTCGGGGGTGACGAACGGGGGCAGTGGTCAGCGGTCGGCGGCGCGCGGCCGGGTCCGCGCCCGGGGGACGACCAGCGGCGTGCCGGTCTCCGGGTCGGGCACCACCCGGCACGGCACCTGGAACACGGCCTCGACCAGGTCGGCGGTGAGGACCTCGGCGGGCGGTCCGGCGGCGGCGAGCCGCCCGTCCTTGAGCACCACCAGGTGGTCGGCGTACCGGGCGGCCTGCCCGAGGTCGTGCAGCACCATGACGACGGTGCGTCCGGCCTCGGCGTGCAGGTCGGCGACCAGGTCGAGGACGTCGAGCTGGTGGCGCAGGTCGAGGAAGGTGGTCGGCTCGTCGAGCAGCAGCAGCTCGGTGTCCTGGGCGAGTGCGAGCGCGATCCAGGCGCGTTGGCGCTGCCCGCCGGAGAGCCGGTCGACCTGCTGCTCGCGCAGTTCGGCGGTGCCGGTCCGGGCGAGGGCGTCCTCGACGGCGGCCTGGTCGGTCTTGGACCACGGGCTGAGCATCCGCTGGTGCGGGTACCGGCCGAGCCGTACCAGCGCCTCGACGGTGATCGCCTCGGGGGTGACCGGCTGCTGCGGCAGCAGGCCCATCCGCTTGGCGAGGGCCCGGGCGGACATCCGGTGGATGTCGGAGCCGTCCAGGGTGACGGTGCCGGCGGCGGGGTCGAGCAGCCGGACCAGTCCGCGCAGCAGGGTCGACTTGCCGCAGGCGTTGGGCCCGACGATGGCGGTGACGGCGCCGCCGGGCAGTTCGAGGTCGAGCCCGTCGACGATCGTGCGGTCGCCGTAGCGCAGGTCGAGGCCGTGCGCGGCGAGCCGGTTGGCGGTGGTGGTGACGGACTCGACGGTCGTCGTGGGCGTCATCAGTTGCTCCTCTGGGGAGGCCGGCCCTGGCGGATCATCAGCGCCAGGAGCCAGGGCGCGCCGAGCGTGGCGGTGACGGCACCGACCGGCAGGCCGTGGACGGGGATCACGTGGAGCACGAGGAGGTCGGCGGACAGCAGCAGGACGGCGCCGGTGAGCGCGGTGAGTCCGAGCGTGCCGAGGGTGGGCGGCCCGGCGAGCAGCCGGACCAGGTGCGGTACGGCGAGCGCGACGAACGCGACCGGGCCGGTGAGGGCGGCGGCCAGCGAGGCGAGGGTGATGCCGAGCAGCAGCAGCCAGAGCCGGTCCCGGCCGGGGTTGAGGCCGAGGCCGCCGGCCGAGTCGTCGCCGAGGTCGAGGACCGCGATCCGCCGCTGGCAGAGCAGCACGGCCAGGGCGGTCAGCGCGATGGCGGTGCCGCCGATCCACACCTCGGTCCAGTTGCGGCCGTAGAGCGAGCCGGTGGTCCACTGCATCGCGGAGGAGGCCAGCTCGGCCGGGAACCGTACGATCATCAGGTTCACGGCGGCGGCGAGGCCCTGCTGCACCGCCAGGCCGACCAGCACCAGCCGGGTGACGGCCATCTTCGACCGCCAGGCGAGGCCGCCGAGCAGCAGCGCCGCCAGCAGTCCGCCGCCGAGCGCGGCCAGCGGGATCAGCTGCTGGGAGGCGCCGGTGGCGAGCATCAGCACCGCGCCGAAGGACGCGCCGCCGGTGACACCGATGGTGTCGGGGGAGGCCAGCGGGTTGCGGAAGAGCCGCTGGAGCATCGAGCCGGCCATCGCCAGCCCGGCCCCGGCGATCAGCGCCGACACCACCCTGGGCGCCCGGAACTGCTGCACCACCAGGACGTTTCCGGGTTCGCCCTGCCCGACCAGGGCGCGCAGCGCGTCCCATCCGGACAGGCTCACCTGTCCGGTGCCGAGCGCGACGCCCGTCAGCACCACCAGGACGACGGCGGCCAGCGCCGACCACACGGCGGTGCGGGCCCGGCGGCGGGCGAGCGTGCCGACGGGTACGGCGAGCGCGGTCACCGGGCCACCTTCCGGGCCAGTACGGCGAGAAGCGGCGCGCCGAGGAAGGCGGTCACGATGCCGACCTCGATCTCGGAGGGGCGCACCACGAGCCGTCCGAGCACGTCGGCGGCGAGCAGCAGCAGCGGACCGGCGATCAGGCAGCCCGGCAGCAGCCAGCGGTGGTCGTTGCCGAGCAGCGGGCGGACCAGGTGCGGCGCGGCCAGTCCGATGAACGCCACCGGCCCGGCGACGGCCACCGCACTGCCCGCGAGCAGGACAACGGCCAGCCCTCCGGCCAGTCGGATCCGGGCCACCGGCACGCCGAGCGACTGGGCGGTCTCGTCGCCGAGGGCCAGCGCGTTGAGGGCGGGCGAGATCGCGAACGCGCCCAGCAGGCCGAGCACCAGGAACGGCAGCACGGGGGTGAGGGTGTCCAGCTGCCGCCCGCCGATCGAGCCGGCCAACCAGAACCGGGCCTCGTCCAGGGTGCGGTGACTGGCCAGCATCAGCGCGGAGGTCCAGGAGGTGAGCACCACGGTGAGCACGGTGCCGCCGAGCGCGAGCCGGACCGGGTCGAGGTCGCCGCCGCGCCGGGACATCGCGTACGCGGCGACCGCGGCGACGGCCGCCCCGGCGAAGGCGAACCAGACGTACTCGACGGGCCGGGTGAGGTCCAGCGCGTAGATCGCGGCGACCACGGCGAGACTCGCGCCGGCGTTGACGCCGAGGGTGACCGGGGAGGCGAGCGGGTTGCGGGTGACGCCCTGGGCGACCGCCCCGGCGACGCCGAGCGCGGCCCCGACGGCCAGTCCGATCACCGTTCGCGGCAGGCGAAGGCCCGTCACCACATCGGCGTCGCCGCCGTGGGCGGCCCCGGTGAGCGCGTCGGCCACGGTGGACAGCGGGATGGATCGGGAGCCGAGCGCGAGGCTCAGCGCGGCACACAGCACGAGCGCGCCCACACCGGCGACCAGCAGCAGGGGCCGCTGGACCGCAGACGATCGAGGCGTCGCCGGGGCCGTGGTGGCCGGCGGGTCGGTTCTCAACACGAGTCGACATCTTAGGTTAGGTTTGCCTAAGTTCGTCAATCTCGGGTCGCCTGGTCCGATGTCGGGCCGTTCGCCGCGGCGTCACCCCGCCCAGGTGTCGCGGGTGTCGCGCCGCCCAGCCCGGCCCCGGGTGGTGCACTTCCTGGGGCATTGTAAGGTGAGCCTCACCTTATTCGATCATGCGGAGTCGATCCACGGAGCGCCGATGATCCCCGGAACACCCCTGCCCGTCGCGCCGACGTCCACCCTGCCCGGCGACTACCGGCGCCTGCGCGAACTCTGCCCGGTGCTGGAGCTGCGCCTGCTCGGCGCCGAAGAGCCCGACCCCCGTGCCGCCGACGGCTGGTACTCGGGGGCCGAACTCGCCGCCGACGAACGGGCCCTGGCCGCCGTTCTGGCCGGCGAGGAGGAGCGCATCGCCGCCGAGCACGGCCGCGCCCCCCGCCCGCACGTCACCGCCTCCAGACTGCTGCACCACTACGTCTGGTCCGCGTGCCTGCTCATCGCGGGCCCCTGGCACCTCGCCCGGAAAGTACCCCTCGTCGACCCCGCCGACCTCTGGCTGCACGCCCCCACCGGGGACCTCGCGCTGCGCCCGCGCGGCCACGTCACCCTCCCCGGCGACGACGAACTCCGCGCCGAACTGCGGGCCGCCGTGGTCGCCCACGTGGAGCCGGTACTCGCTGCCTTCGCCGCCCCCAGCCGGCGCCGCGACCGCGCGCTCTGGGGCATGGTGACGGACGACCTCGCCTCCGCCGTCTGGTACCTCGGCCGGATGCTCGGCGAGGAGGACGCCGCCGTCGTCGCCGCCGGGGCGGTGCTGCCCGGCGGCACCCTCCCGCTGCCCGGCGCCGCCGACTTCCGCCGCCTGCACACCCCCGACGGGCGCGGCCACCACACCCGTACCCGGCTCGGCTGCTGCCTCTACTACGCCGTCAAGCCCGAGGCCGCCGCATGCCTGACCTGCCCGCGCACCGGCGACGAGGAACGGCTGCGCCGGTTCTGAGGGGTCCGTCCGCGGATCGCCGTCGGGGATCCGCGGACGGGATTGTGTGGGGGAACCGTCGGGGACGGTTCGTTGTCAGTGGTATCGGCTAGGGTCGCGGCCATGATCGATTCGACGACGCGGGTTCGCATCGCCCGGCCCTCGCGCGACCTCGCGGCGGCCGAGCGCTTCTACGTCGGCGGCCTCGGCCTCGACGTGCTGTGGCGCACCACCGAGCGGGTGTCCGGCGAGCACGACCTGCTGATGGTCGGTCCGCCCGGCGGAGCCTGGCACTTCGAACTCACCCACGACCCGGAGAACCCGCTGGAGCCCACCCCGACGGTCGACGACCTGTTCGTCGTCTACCTCGGTGCGCCGGTGGACGACGCCCTGGTCGCCCGGCTGGAGGCCGCCGGCGGCACCCCGGTCCGGGCCCACAACCCCTACTGGGAGGAGTTCGGCGTGACGATATCCGACCCGGACGGCTACCGGCTGGTGCTCTGCTCCCGTGGCTGGGGAGCCTGACCGCCTGTCCGACCCCGTTCGGTCTCGCCGCCCGCCCCGTCCCTGCCGCGCAGCACCGCCACGCCCCGGTCCAGGTCCACGCCGAAGTGCGGCGGCGCTCCGACCTGGGCGTCGTCCCGCAGCGTCAGCTGTTCCCGCCGTTGTTCGACCTGCACCCGCTTGCCCGGGCTGAACAGCGCCTGCAACTCCTCCAGCCCGCCGCCCAGGCCAATCCCGGTGCTCCCGCCGCCGCGCCGCCAACGCCCCGACGACTCGCCCCGGATCTGCCACGCGATCAGGAGCATCAGCCCGATCACCGCCGCCGCCACGCACGCCACGTCTACGATCACACCCATGTACGCCCAACGCCGGTCGGCCGCACCCGTGTTCCCCGAGGGCGCCGCGCCGGTGGCGGCGTCCACCCGCTACCCTGCCGCGCGAACCGAAGGAGACCCCTCACCATGACCGTGCGCGGAACCACCGTGGACATCCCGACGGCGGACGGCACCGCCGATGCCTACCTCGCCCGTCCCGACGACGGGCGGGCCCACCCCGGCGTCATCCTCTATATGGATGCCTTCGGGCTCCGACCCCAGCTGAAGGACATGGCCGACCGGCTCGCCCGGGCCGGGTACGCCGTGCTGGTCCCCAACGCCTACTACCGGAACGGCCGCGCGCCGGTCGTCGAACTGCCGCCGCTGATCGACCTGGAGAAGGACCCGGCGATCTTCAAGCAGATCGGCCCGCTGCTCGCCACCCTCACCCCCGAGGTGACCGCCCGCGACGCGGACGCCTACCTGCGCTGGCTCGCCGATTCCCCGCTCGTCGAGGACGGCCCGGTCGGCCTCACCGGCTACTGCCGCGGCGCGGTGCTCGCCCTGCGGACGGCCGCCAGCCACCCCGACCGGATCGCGGCCATGGCCGGTTTCCACGGCGGCAGCCTCGCCACCGAGGCGCCGGACAGTCCGCACCTGGGCGCCTCCCGGATCACCGCCGAGGTGTACTTCGGCCACGCCGACGAGGATCCGTCCATGCCCGCCGAGCAGATCGAACGGCTCGCCGGGGCCCTCGCCGCCGCCGGTGTCCGCCACCGGGAGGAGGTCTACCAGGGTGCCCCGCACGGCTACACCCAGGCCGACACCACCCGCTACGACGCCGTCGCCGACGCGCGCCACTGGGAGGCGCTGCTCGACCTGTTCAAGCGGACCCTGTCGGCCTGAGCCGCCGGAGGGCCGGGGCGGCCAGCGACGCCGCCCCGGCCTGGGCCGTGCGGGCGCGGGCCGGTGACGGCCTCACGCCACAGCGCCTCCTCTTCGTCCTCCGGTCACACAACGGACGCGAGGTGTTCGGGTTTGCGTGGAGCCGGGCCGTCATGGTCTGGTGCCTGACAGCGAGTCCGGGCCCGGCCGGGGGCCGACCCGCCGGGCGTCGGGGAGGCACCCGGGACTCGTGGCAGTGGTGAGCAACGAACCCGCGTCACCCGGTACCACAGGCCGGGACCGGGCGGACGGATCCAGGGGGGAACCGAACGTGCAGAAGACGGAGAACAGGCAGAACGCGCAGGAACCGTGGGGCACGCGGGACACGCAGGGCGCACGGGGCATGGGGGGCGTACAGGTAGTACGGGGCACGCGGGCCATGCGGGATGTGCAGGACGCCATCGCGCAGGCGCTGGCCGAGAGCGTCCCCGGCGGGGTCCGGCAGGGCGAACTCGACCGTGACGGGCGGGCATTGCGCTGGGTGGAGGCGGGGCGCGGCGGCCCGCCGGTGGTCCTGCTCGCGGGCTGCGGCACCTCGTCGCTGACCTGGGCGCCGGTGCTGTCCGAACTGGCCGCGCACAGCCGGGTCGTGGCGTACGACCGGGCCGGGCTCGGTGCCAGTGACCCCGCTCGCGTCTCCGGTCCTTCGCTGGAGTCCCCGACCGGGGACCTGGCTGCCCTGGTGGAGCACCTCGGCGCCGGCCCGGCCATCCTGGTCGGGCACAGCTGGGGCGGCCAGCTGGCCCAACTCCTCGCCTGGCGGCACCCGGAACTGGTGGCCGGCCTGGTCCTGGTGGATCCGGCGCACGAGGAGTTCCAGCCACCGGCCATCCGCGCGGCCGAGGCCGTCCTGTTGCGGCTGGGGCTGCTCCGGGCGGCCATGACGCCCGCCGCACGCCGTGCCGGGGGAGCCGTCGCGAGGGCCGAGGCGGCCGTCGAGGCGCATCGCCACCAGCGGCGGACCGTCCTCGACGAGAACCGGCTGACGGTCCTCGCGGTCTCCGAGCTCCGGCGGCGGCGCGCGGCCGCGCGGCTGCCCGACGTGCCGGTGACGGTGCTGAGCGCGACCGACGGCCTGCCGGGGGCGATGCGCGCCCGCTGGACCGTCCTCCAGTCACACGTCGTCGCCGGCGCGGCCAAGGGGTCGCACATCGTGGTGCGCGGCGCCGGCCACCACGTCCACGCCGACCACCCGCAGGCCGTCGCCGCCGCCGTCCTGGAGGTGGTCGAGCACGCCCGGCAGGGCCGGGACAGCTGACGGCGGCGGCCCTCAACCGCTGGCCGGACAGCGCCTGCTGACCGTTCGACCCCCTCTGGCACACTGGGGGCCGAACGGCCCGCTGGGGAGGGTCATGACACATGGGGGCGGGAGTATGAGGGGTCCGGGCGCCGTGCTCGGCGGGCGGTACACGCTGGTCGAGCGGATCGGCGGCGGGGGGATGGGTACGGTCTGGCGGGCCGACGACACGGTGCTGGCGCGGCCGGTGGCTGTCAAGATCCTGCACTCGGCGCTGTTCGAGGACGACACTTTCATCCAGCGCTTCCGCCGGGAGGCCCAGCTGGTCGCCGCGATCGACCACCCGGCCGTCGTGGACGTCCACGACTACGGTGAGAGCGGCGGCGGTGCCGAGGGCCGGGAGGGCGGCGAGGGCGGTGACGCCGGGGACCGCTGCGCCTACATCGTCATGGAGCTGGTCGACGGCCGGCCGTTGGACCGGGTGCTCGCCGAGGAGGGCCCGATGCCTCCCGAGCGCGCCCTCGGTCTGGTCGCCGCCGCGCTGGACGGCCTGCACGCCGCCCACCGCCGGGAGATCGTGCACCGGGACATCAAGCCGTCCAACCTGATGGTGCGCACGGACGGCCGGGTGACCATCACCGACTTCGGCATCGCCCGGGCGATCGCCAGTACCAAGATCACCGCCTCGCACGCGATCGTCGGCACCGCCCTCTACATGGCCCCCGAACAGGCCGAGGGTACGGGCACCGGGCCGGCCTCCGACCTCTACTCGATCGGCGTGGTCTGCTTCGAACTGCTCACCGGGAAGCCGCCGTTCGTCGGCGAGAGCGTGTTGGAGGTCGCGCTCAAGCACGTCCGCCAGCCGGCGCCGGAGCTGCCGGGGGCCTTCCCGGCGGCGGTCCGCGAGCTGGTCGCGAAGGCACTGGAGAAGAAGCCGGAGGACCGGTTCGCCGACGCCGCCGAGATGGCGGCCGCGGCCCGGGCGGCGATCGGCGCGAAGGACGCGGGCGCTGCGGCGGGTGCGGCCGGCGCCCCGGCCGACACCGGGACGGTCGACCTCAGGGCGGCGGCCGGGGGAGCGGCTGCGGGTGAAGGGGCCGGGGGTGGGGTGGCCGGGGGCGCCGGTGCGGCGAAGGCCGGTGCCCTGGTGCCGGTCGCGGACGGCGCCGACCAGCCCGCGTCAGGCGAGCGCCCGGCGTCGGGTGGCCCCGTGCCGGACGAGGACGAGGTCGCCAAGGTGGGGCCGCAGCCGGTGACCGAGCCGGGCAAGCGCCGGTCGCGGCGCGCACTGCTGGTGCCGGTGATCGTCCCCGTGGTCATCTCGATGGGCACGGCGACCGTCCTGCTGGTGGACCGCGGCCCCGGCCGGTCGGACGCGGCCGAGCCGCCCGCCGCCCAGCCGACCGTCGTCGTGACGGCCCCGGTGACCCCGGTCGCGGGCACCCCGGCGGCCCCGGCCGCGACGCCGCCCGCCACGCCGACACCCTCCGACACCCCGGTCGCGGCCCCGGCCGCCGACCAGCAGCCGAGCACCCCGAACCAGCCGGGCGCGCCCGTCCCGGCCCCCGCGCCGGGCGGCAACGGAGGCGCGGCGGGCCGAGGTGCCGGCGCGGGCGCGGCGGGCGGCGGAAACGCGGCCGGTGGCGGCGGCGCTTCGGGCGGCCAATCCAACCAGTCCGGCGGCGGGGGCGGCACCGCCAACCAGCCCGCCAACCCCAATCCCAATCCCAACCCGCAGCCCCCGGCCCAGAACGCGGCCGGTGGCTCCCCCGCCGGGGGCGGCTCCCCGTCCGGCGGCGGTTCGCCCTCGGGCGGCGGCAACCCGCCGGCTCCGCAGACCCCCACCCGGCCGCCGTCGTGCGGCGGCACCTCCTGGACCACCATCGTCAACGTGAAGGACGGCCGCCCGATCGGGATGGCCCGCGACGAACTGAGCGGCGACAACCCGATCGTGGTCGGCGGCGCGTCCCAGTACGGCTGGGTGCGGGCGACCGACCCCGGTTCCTGGATCAGTTTCAACGCCTGCAACAGCGGCGGGCCGCTGCTCGTCCAGACCATGGACGGCAAGGTCGCCCTGAGCGGAGGCTTCAGCTTCCTGACCAACTGGACGGTGCGCAGCGGATCCGCCCAGGGCTCCTACACGCTGGCCGACTACCAGAACCAGCGCTGCATGACCGACAACGGCCCGGGGAACGCGGTCACCATGGTGACCTGCACCCCCGGCAACACGGCCCAGGAATGGCGGTTCCAGTGACAGCGACCGGCGGAGCCGACGACGGTGTGGTCCTCTACTGGCGGCCGCTGTGCACGTTCTGCATGAACCTGCGCCTGGCGCTGCTCTTCACCCGCCTGCGCTACAGCCGGCGGTTCACCATGGTGAACATCTGGAAGGACCCGGACGCCGCCGCCTTCGTCCGCTCGGTCGCGGACGGCAACGAGACCGTGCCGACCGTCACCGTGGCCGGGCGGCCGATGGTGAACCCGTCGATCCGCCAACTGCTCGCCGCAGTGCGGGAGTACGCGCCGGACGTGCTCCCGGGGAGGCCTCGCTGACCGGTCCGGGCGAGGAGTGGTACCCCTTCGCTCTCCCGGTCCAGATCCCGATCCCGATCCCGCCGTTGCCGTTGCCGTTGCCGTTGCCGTTGCCGCTGCCGCTGCCGCTGCCGCTTCTGCGACCGGACGGGCCCGGCGCGGGCGGCGGTTGAGCGCGTGTGCCGACCCGGCCCGGGTGTCCGTACGGGCGGGTCGCCCGAGAGTCGGGGGCGGGCGAGCGGGGCGCCGCGGGAACCGGGCGTCATCGCAGATGCCGGTGGAGGAGGGGCCGTTGTGGGACACGGGGTCTCCCCGGCTCCGGTGCGCCCTCAGGTGTCGAGCCCAACTCGCCGACTGCGCTGAGGAGTCGGGCGAACACGAGGCCCGGTGGCGCTAGCAGATGACCCGGCGGCGGGCAAGGGTGGCAGGTGGCGGGACCTCGCCAAGCGGATGTCAAGATTCCGTATTGGAAGTTCTACAGGGATGTAAAAGTCGATTCCGGCCCGCTCGGCTCCGCGCGCCGAATCGGCGTTCGACGGTCGATCGGACATCGGTGCAGGCGGTCGGGCGTGGTTCGGGTGGGAACCTACTGCAAGGCGCGGTGAATTGCCCCGTTTTGCCCACCACTTGAGGGCCTTGGCGAGCTGGCGGGACCTGGCCAATCGCTGAAGTAGACCTGTCAATTCACCTGCTGGATTGTCATGCTTCTGGACAGCCCCGGCGGTAGCCCCCACCCCCACCCCTTGGTGGCTCGCCGCTCGACCGCTCGGGGTTTCAGCACGTCAGCGCCCATTTCCGCCCCACAGGTGCCGACCCCGGCCCCCGGAACGCGGCGCGACCGCGTCCACACGCGGTTTCCCGGAAGGACTCGCACGTGAAGCGAAAGCTCGCAGCTGTCGCCGTACTGTCGGCCACCGCCCTGCTGACCGGTGTGATCCAGGTGAGCACCGCCGCCCAGGCCAGCCCCGTCGCCGGCCTCCAGGCCCAGGCCGACCACCAGCACGCGGCCGTGCTCGCGCTGGCCGGCGGCCAGTCCGGCCCGCTCGCCAAGGCCCTCGCCCTCGGCGAGAAGGAGCGGCTCGTCGCCAAGGACGCCGTGGTGGACAAGGACGGCACCCGGCACCTGCGCTTCGAGCGCACCTACGCCGGCCTGCCGGTGCTCGGCGGCGACCTGGTCGTCCACCAGAAGGCCAACGGCTCGGTCAAGTCGGTCGACAAGGCGGTCTCCGCCAAGCTCGCGCTGCCGAGCCTGACCCCGCAGATCCCGGCCGACCAGGCCGCCACGCAGGCCACCGGCGCGGTCAAGGCCACCGTCGGGGTCACCCTCGACGCCGACGAGTCCCCGCTGGCCGACGTGCACCAGACCGGCAAGGCCGAACTGGTCGTCTGGGCGACCGACGGCAACCCGCGCCTGGCCTACCGGACCACCGTCGAGGGCGTGCGCGCCGACGGCACCCCGAGCAACCAGGTGCTCGTCACCGACGCCGCCACCGGCAAGGTGCTGTCCACCCACGAGAAGATCCAGACCGCCGCCGGCACCGGCAAGGGCGTCTTCGTCGGCCAGGTGCCGCTCACCACCGCGCAGAGCGGCTCCAGCTACTCGCTGAAGGACGACAGCCGCGGCGGCCAGTCCACCAGCGACATGAGCAACGGAACCGCCGGCAACGGCTCGCTGTTCGCCAACACCTCCAACAACTTCGGCGACGGCACCGCCTCCAACCGCGAATCCGCCGCCGTGGACGCCCAGTTCGGCGCGGCCACCACGTGGGACTTCTACAAGAGCACCTTCGGCCGCAACGGCATCCGCAACGACGGTGTCGGCGCCGCGAGCCGCGTCCACTACGGCTCCAACTACGTCAACGCCTTCTGGGACGACAGCTGCTTCTGCATGTCCTACGGCGACGGCAACGGCGACGCCGCCCCGCTCACCGAGATCGACGTGGCCGGCCACGAGATGAGCCACGGCGTCACCGCCGCCACGGCGAACCTCAACTACTCAGGTGAGTCCGGTGGCCTCAACGAGGCCACCTCCGACATCATGGGCACGATGGTCGAGTGGTACGCCAACCTGCCCTCCAACCCGCCGAACTACTGGATCGGCGAGCTGATCAACCTGAACGGCAACGGCACCCCGCTGCGCTACATGGACCAGCCCAGCAAGGACGGCCAGTCCGCCGACTCCTGGTCCGCCGGCGTGGGCAACCTCGACGTGCACTACTCGTCGGGCGTGGCCAACCACTTCTTCTACCTGCTGTCGGAGGGCAGCGGCGCGAAGAGCATCAACGGGTTCGACTACAACAGCCCGACGGCCGACGGCTCCTCGCTCGCGGGCATCGGCCGGGACAAGGCCGCGCAGATCTGGTACCGCGCGCTGACCGTCTACTTCACCTCCACCACCGACTACGCGGGCGCCCGGGCGGGCACCCTCAGCGCGGCGGCGGACCTGTACGGCAACGGCAGCGCCGAGTACAACGCGGTCGCGGCCACCTGGACGGCGGTCAACGTCAACTGACGACCGCCTGAGTGGGCCCTGCCGAACCGTGGGTGCCGGCGGGCGGGGCCGCACGGCGGGGGCGACGGTGTGCGGACCACCGTCGCCCCCGCCGTCATGTGCGCGGGGCGCGGCGCGCGGGCGCAGCGATGCGGGGTTGGACGCCGGAACCGTCAGTCCCACCGTCAGTCCCACCGTCGGTCGGAGCGGTCGGAGCGGTCGGAGCGGTCGGAGCGGTCGGAGTGCGGCGGCGGTAGCGCTGTTCGGTCGCGGTGCACGCGGCGAGCAGCAAGGCGGCCGCCGCCGCGGCCGCGGTGATCGCGAACGGCGCGGCGGGCGCGAAGTGCGTGGTCGCCAGCCGCCCAGGAAGGTGCCGGCCGATTGCGCCAGGATCAGCGCGCTGACCAGCGCAGCCATCGCCTCGCCCAGCCGGACGGCCGGCACCGTCCGCTCGGCCAGGCCGAACATCGTGATCATCTGCGGTGCGACCGCCACCCCGAGGAGGCCCACGGCAACGGTCAGGCTCCACAGGCTCCCGGTGGAGACGAGCAGGACGCCGGAGGCGGCGAACAGCAGCGCCATCCCGGCCAGCAGCAGGACGTAGGGCACGGTGAGCAGCCGCTCAGGGCGCGAGGTGCTTCCGGATCTGGTCCAGGATCAGGCCGGCCCCGGTGTAGCCGATCCCGAGCATCCACAGGCTGTCGTCGACCCGGAACACCCGGCCGGTGCGGACGGCGTCCAGGCTCTTCCACAGCGCGCCATCGGTGATCCTGCCCTGGTCGGACTTGGCCGCGTCCCCGTAGACCGAGTAGAAGATGACGTCGGCCGCCGCCTGGTCCACCTGCTCGGGGCTGATCTCGACCGAGAACCCGGGCTTGTCCTGGTTGGCGGGCCGGCCGAGCCCGAGGTCCTTGAACAGCGAGCCGACGAAGGTGTCGTTGAGGTACAGCCTGGTCGGTGCGCCCGCGAGGAAACGAGCCATCTCGACCCGGGTGGCGGCGGCCTTGGCCGGGCCGCCGAGTGCGGTGACGAGGTCCCGCGCCTTCGTCCGGTACGCCGCGTCGGCCGCTTCGGCTTCGGCCTGCCGGCCCATCGCCTCGGCGTGCAGCCGGACGTTCTCCTTCCAGGTGGGCCCGGTGGTCTTGGACAGCACGGTCGGCGCGATCTTCGTCAGTTCGTCGTACCGCTTGTCGTCGCGCACCTGGTTGCTCAGGATGAGGTCCGGCCGCAGCGCCGCGATCGCCTCCAGGTTGGGCTGCCCGATGGCGCCGACGGCCTTCGTCGTGGCCAGCCGTTCGGCGGGCAGGTAGGCCGGGAAGGGAGCGCCCTCGGTGACGGTGGTCGCGCCGACCGGCGTGAGCCCGAGGGTGACCACCGAGTCCAGCGCGTCGGTGTCCAGCGCCACCACCCGGGTGGCCCGGGCCGGTACGGTGCTCTCGCCGCGAGCGTGCCGGACGGTCCGGGGGCCGGCCCCGCTGGATCCGCCGGAACCGCCCGGCGCGCCGGATTCACCGGTCGCGCCGGTCGAACCGTCGGACGGTGCCGGGGAGTTCGGTCCGCAGGCGGCGAGGGCGAGGCCCGGGGTGAGCCCGGCGGCGAGGCCGAGCGCGGCGCGGCGACTGAGGGGTCTGGGCATCGGGGGTTCCTCCAACGGGTGGGCAGGGCGCGGGAATCCCTGCCCTCCCGTCGGAGGGGTTACGCCTCGGTGTCGTTCTCCCGTCGCTGGCGCAGCAGTTCGTCGTACTCGGCGGGCACCCGCCGGTCCATCGCGAGGGCGAACTGCGCGTCGACGACCGTACGGGCCAGCGGCCGCACCCGCAGGATGCGTTCGGTGAGCCGGGCTGCCTCGCCGGGCGGCAGCGGGGCGTCGGCGGCGAGGGCGCCGAGCAGGTGCTCGCCGACCACGTCGATGAAGATCTCGGCGATGGCTTCCACGTGCTCCTGGGTGCGCCGGCTGGCGTCCAGCACCACGGAGAGCGGTACGCCCTCGGCGACGAGTGCGGTGGTGGCGTCCATCAGGCGGCGGCTGATGTGGGTGATCCCGTCGTCGTCGATCGTGATGTAGCCCTGGGCGATCGACTCGGCGGTGTTCTCCTCGGTGAGCTGGTCGTTGAAGACGGTCCTGAGTTCGTCCCAGTCCAGGCGCACCAGGGTCTCGTCCGACCAGGGGGCGACGATCGCGGCCTCCAGCCCGATCAGCTCGGCGACGTCCCGCCCGCTCTCGCCGGCGCCGATCAGTTCGGCGATGCCGCCCAGGGTGTGGCCGCGGTCCAGCAGTTCGCCGATCATCCGCAGTCGGGCCAGGTGCTCCTCGCCGTACCAGGCGATCCGGCCCTCCTTGCGGGGCGGCTGGAGCAGTTTGCGCTCGCGGTAGAAGCGCAGCGTCCGGCTGGTGATGCCGGCCGCCTCGGCCAGTTCCTCCACCCGGTACTCGCGTTTTCCGTCACCCGCAGCAGCTCTGACCTTGTCCACGGCGATCAGCATAGGTCCGGCACCTCCGAAGGCTCCCGGAATCCGGGTGGCCGCGCTTCTTCCATCCGGTGTCAGCAAGGGCTACCCTGCCAATCATGCCAGTAATTACTGGCGCGATTAGCGGGGCTCCGACGCCGGTCGTCGGGGAGCCCAAGGCAGTGCGCACAGCACCATGCGGAGCAGCACCAGAGCGACACCGCGGCTTCACCCGGGCGCATCAGGGCAACATCAGAGCAGCGCCAGGGCGGTACGAGAGCAGTCGAGCACAGCACGAGCACGGCGTCGTCGGCGCGCCAGGACGCGCGGCACGAGCGGGCGCCACGGTACGGCAGCGCGAAGATCATCGCCCCACCCTCAGGAGGAGGCCGCATGGCATCCAGCAGCAAGCGCCCCCGCTCCGGCACGTCCGGTGCCCCCGCGGCGGACGAGGCCGTCCCGCACGTGCGGGTGGCGGTGATCGGCTCCGGCTTCGGCGGTCTCGGCGCCGCCGTCCGGCTGCGCCGCGCCGGGATCACCGACTTCGTCGTCCTGGAGCGCGCGGACTCGGTCGGCGGCACCTGGCGCGACAACAGCTACCCCGGCTGCGCCTGCGACGTGCCCTCGCACCTCTACTCCTTCTCCTTCGCGCCCAACCCCGCGTGGCCGCGCAGCTTCTCCGGCCAGCCGGACATCCGCGCCTACCTGGAGAAGGTCGCCACCGTCTTCGGCCTCCGCCCGCACCTTCGGTTCAACACCGAAGTGCTGGAGGCGCGTTGGGAGGCCGAGCAGGTCCGCTGGCGGATCACCACCTCGGCCGGTCAGTGGACCGCGGACGCGGTGGTCTCCGCCGCCGGACCACTGGCGGACCCGCAGATCCCCGACCTGCCGGGGCTCGGCGCCTTCCCCGGCAAGGTGTTCCACTCCTCCCGCTGGGACCACGACTACGACCTGACCGGCAAGCGGGTCGCGATCGTCGGCACCGGAGCCTCCGCCGCCCAGATCATCCCGTCGATCCAGCCGAAGGTCGGCAGGTTGACGGTCTTCCAGCGCACGCCCGCCTGGGTCCTGCCGCGCCGGGACCGCGAGATCAGCCAGCTGGAGAAGTGGCTGCACGACCGCGTGCCGGTCACCGGGAAGATCCGCCGCGGCACCCTGTTCGCCCTCCGAGAGCTCCAGGTGGACGCCTTCGTGCGCCGCCCGGGAATGCTGCGCGTGGTCCAGCAACTCGCCGAACGCCACCTCGCCCAGGGCGTTCCCGACCCGGCCCTGCGCGCCAAGCTGACCCCGGACTACCGGATCGGCTGCAAGCGCATCCTGCTCAGCAACACCTACTACCCGGCGCTCGCCGCGGCCAACACCGAGGTCGTCGCCTCCGGCCTGCGCGAACTGCGCGGCTCCACCCTGGTCGCCGCCGACGGCAGCGAGCACGAGGTCGACGCCATCGTCTTCGGCACCGGCTTCCACGTCACCGACATGCCCATCGGGGCCCGGGTGTTCGGCGCCAACGGCACCAGCCTGGCGGAGGAGTGGAAGGACGGCATGGAGGCGCTGCGCGGCTCGGCCGTGCACGGCTTCCCGAACCTGTTCTTCGTGATCGGCCCCAACACCGGCCTCGGCAACAGCTCGATGATCCTGATGATCGAGTCCCAACTGAACTACCTGATCGACGCGTTGACCACGCTCGAGTCGATCGGTGCCACCGCGATGCAGCCCACCGTCCGGGCCCAGCGGCAGTGGAACCTAGAACTCCAGCACCGGATGGACCGCACCGTCTGGACCACCGGCGGCTGCCGCAGCTGGTACCTGGATCCGAACGGCAAGAACACCGTGCTCTGGCCCGGCTCCACCACCGCGTTCCGCCGCGCCACCCGCAAGGTCGACCTCGGCGAGTACGAACTGATCATGCGCGCCGGCCAGGACGCCGCCCGTACCGCGCAGGAGGTGTCCGCATGAGCGCCGCCGAGCTGCCCGCCGAGTACGTCCCGCCCGTGCCCGTCGAGGAGTTGAGCATCCGATCGGCGGACGGGATCCGGCTGCACGTTGAGGTCCACGGCCAACCCGGGGCGCCGACCGTCGTGCTCGCCCACGGCTGGACCTGCTCAACCGCCTTCTGGGCTCCGGTGATTCGCCAACTCACCGACCGCTACCGAGTGGTGGCCTACGACCAGCGCGGCCACGGGCACAGCGAGATCCCGCCGAGCCGGGTCCGCTACTCCACCCGGGCACTGGCCGAGGACCTCTCCGCCGTCCTCGCCCGGACCGTCCCGGCGGGGGAGAAGGCCGTGCTCGCCGGGCACAGCATGGGCGGGATGACCATCATGGCCGCCGGTGGTCGCCCCGAGATCGCCGACCGGACCGCCGCCGCCGTCCTGGTCTCCACCGGGCCGGGGGAGCTGGTGGCCGAACTCGCCGTGCTGCCCGAGGCGGTGCGTTCCCCGGGGCTGCGCCGCTTCCTGAACCGCCTGCTGCTGCGCTCCCGGCTGCCGCTCGGGCCGGTCTCGCCGGTCACCCGTGTCGCGCTCAAGTACGCGACCATGGGTCCGGGTTCGTCCGCCGGGCAGGTGGAGGCGACGGCCCGGATCGTGCATGCCTGCCCGACCGCCGTACGCGCCAACTGGGCGGGCGTCCTCGACCGCCTGGACGTCCACGCCGGACTCGCCCGGCTCGCCGTACCGACCGCGGTCGTGGTCGGCACCGCGGACCGGTTGACCCCACCGGTGCACGCGCACCGGATCGTAGCCGAACTCGTAGACCCACAAGGGCTGTTGCTGCTTCCGGGGGTCGGGCACATGGCGCCGCTGGAGCGGCCGGTGGAGGTCGCGGCCGAGATCCACCGCTTGGCCGCCGCGTACCTGTCCGCCGCGCCCGCTTCCGTCTCCGCTCCTGCTCCCTCCCCCTCCACCTCCGCCTCCTCCGCCTCTGCGCCCGTCTCCGAGAGGACCGCCGCCGCATGAACGCCATCCCGCCGTTGTCCGCGCAGGTCGTCGTCGTCACCGGGGCCGCCCGCGGGGTCGGGGCTTCGCTCGCCCACACGCTCGCCCGGCGCGGGGCCAAGGTCGCCCTCCTGGGGCTGGAGCCGGACGAGCTCAAGGCCGTCGCGGCGCAGTGCGGCGCGGCCGCGACCAGTTGGGAGGTGGACGTCACCGACCTCGACGCGCTCGGCGACGCAGCCCGTCGGATCAAGGAGCACTACGGCCGGATCGACACGGTGGTCGCCAACGCCGGCATCGCCATCGGCGGGCCGGTGGCGGACAGCGATCACCGGGCGTTCAGCCGGGTGATCGAGGTCAACCTGCTCGGCAGCGTCGCCACGGCCAGGGCCTTCCTGCCCGCGCTCGCCGAGAGCCGGGGCTACCTGCTGCAGATCGCCTCGCTCGCCGCGCTCACTCCCGCGCCGCTGATGAGCGCGTACTGCGCCAGCAAGTCCGGGGTGGAGGCCTTCGCCCACTCGCTCCGCGCCGAGGTCGCCTACCAGGGGGTCAAGGTCGGTGTGGGATACCTGAGTTGGACCGACACCGACATGGTGCGCGGCGCCGACGAGGACACCGTGCTCAAGCAGATGCGCACCAGGCTGCCGTGGCCGGCCAACAAGACCTACCCGCTGGAGCCCGCAGTGGAGCGGATCGTCGCCGGCATCGCCCGGAGGTCCGCCCACGTCTACGCGCAGGCCTGGCTGCGCGGCATGCAGCCGGTCCGCTGGCTGCTGCCGAGCCTGATCGCGGCGGTCGGCTCCCGCGACGTCGCCCGGATCGCGCCCCAGCTCGCCGCCACCGCCGCCTCCCGGTTGCGCGCCGTCGGTGCCGGCGGAGCTGCGGACACGGCGGTGCGGGGCGGCCGGAGCGGCGCCGTCGACTGACGGCCGTCGACTGACAACTGACAACTGACAGATTTCAACTGACGGATAACAGATAACAGATTTCAACAGCTGTTATCTGTTATCTGCCAGTTGTCCGTCCGTCCGTCTGGCTGCCCATCACTCCATCCACTCCTCCGCCGTCCCCCGCGCGATCCGCGCCAGCGTCTCCAGCGCTCGCGTCAGCACGGGCAGCGGCGGCGAGGCCAGGGCGACTCGGACGGCGGACGGGGAACGCCGGGGGTCGGCGGCGAACGCCGCCGCGGGTGTGACGGCGATGCCCGCCCGCGCCGCCGCCGCGACGAACGTCTCCGCCCGCCAGGCCGTCGGCAGCTCCCACCACAGGTAGTACGAGCAGGGGTCGGCCCGGACGTGCTGCCCCGCCAGCACCTCGCGCGCCAGCAGCTGACGCGCGACGGCGTCGGCGCGCTTGGCTGCCGCGACCTCGGCCACGGTGCCCTCCCCGATCCAGCGCACGGCCGCCTCCAGGGCGAACCCGCTGGGCGTCCAGCCACCCGAGCGCAGTGCGCCCGCGATCCGCTCGCGCAGCGCGGCGGGGACGACCGCGAACCCGGTGGTCAGCCCGGGCGCGAGCCGCTTGGAGAGGCTGTCGACGAGGACGGTGCGTTCCGGTGCGAGGCTGGCGAGGGCGGTCAGCTCCGGGCGGAGGAAGGACCAGATCGCGTCCTCGACGACCGGCAGGTCGAGGCGGCGCAGTTCCTCGGCGAGGGCGGCCGTCCGCTCGTACGGCAGGCTCCCGCCGAGCGGGTTCTGCAGCCTCGGTTGGACGTAGACGGCGCGCAGCGGCGCGGCCCGGTGGGCGGTGGCCACGGCGTCGGGCAGCAGCCCGTGCTCGTCGACGGCCAGTGGTACGAGTGTGATGCCCAGCCGCTGGGCGACGGCCTTGACCACCGGGTAGGTCAGCGCCTCCACCCCCAGCCGGTGGCCGGGCGGCACCAGCGCGGACAGTGCCGCGGCGATGGCCTGCCGGCCGTTGCCCGCGAACAGCAACTCCTCCCCGGCGATCTCCGGGTTGACCTCCTGATCCCCGCCCGAAAGGTCCCCGCCCGACCGGTCGCCGTCCATCCGATCCCCGCCCGTCCGGCGTTCGTCCGACAGCAGTGCCGCGAACGCCTGCCGGGCCGCGCCCGTCCCGGCCGCGCCCACCGGTGCGAGCGCGGCACCCAGCGCGTCGGCCCGGAGCAGCGGCGCCAGTCCGGTGGCCAGCAGTCCGGCCTGCTCGGGGACGGCGGGGTAGTTGAGTTCCAGGTCCACCGGCGCGCCGGCCGGTTCGGCGAGTGCCACCTGCCCGCCGGTTGCCCCGCCGCCGGCCCCCTGCCCGGCCCGGACGAAGGTGCCGCGCCCGACCTCCCCGGTGGTCAGTCCGCGCCGGGTCAGTTCCCGGTAGACGCGCCCGGCCGTGGAGTTGGCGATGCCCCGGCTGCGGGCGAAGGCGCGCTGGGTGGGCAGTTGCCGGCCCGGTCGCAGCCGCCCGTCGGTGATGGCGCCGGCGATCTCGTCGGCGATCAGGCGGTAGTCGTCCATCGGGGGGACCCCTCCACACGAGTTGACGGCATTGCACAGCATCGCACCGATATTGCACCGAGTGCAAAGTCATCATTGCATTGAGATCGACGCCGGGCCTAGCCTCCTCGCATGGAAGCACTGACCCCCACCGCTCCCGCCGCATCCGCCCTGTCCGCTGTGGGCGGGCACGCCGTACTCGGGATCGCCGCCGTGGCGCTCGGGATGGTGCTGACACCGGGGCCCAACATGATCTACCTGGTCTCCCGGTCGATCGCCCAGGGCCGCCGCGCCGGGCTGCTGTCGCTGATCGGGGTCGCGGCCGGCTTCCTGGTCTACCTGGCCGCGGTGACGGCGGGCGTGGCCGCCGTGTTCTCGGTGGTGCCCGCCCTCTACACCGCGATCAAGCTGGCCGGCGCCGGCTACCTGCTGTGGTTGGCCTGGAAGGCCGTCCGTCCGGGCGGTACGGCGGTGTTCGCCCCGCAGCAGCTGCCGCCGGATCCGCCGCGCCGGCTGTTCGCGATGGGCTTTCTGACCTGTCTGCTCAACCCCAAGATCGCCATCATGTACATCTCGCTGCTGCCCCAGTTCGTGGCGCCCGAGCGCGGTCACGTCGCGGTGCAGAGCCTGGTGCTGGGGCTGGCCCAGATCGTGGTGGCGGTCACCGTCAACGGGCTGATCGCGGTGAGCGCGGGAGGCATCGCGTCCTTCCTCAACCGCCGTCCCGCCTGGCTGCGGATCCAGCGCTACGCGATGGGGACGGTCCTCGGCGGCCTCGCCGTCCACATCGCCGCCGACCGCGCCAAAGCCGTGGCAGCCTAGGCCCGTCGCCTCGGCCCGCAGTGCCGCGATGCCGCAGCGCCGCAGTGCCGCACCCCCCAGGGTCCTAAGCCGCCCGCAGCACCTCGTACGCCGCCTGTAGGAAACGCCCGTCCAGCGACGGCCCGGTGTTGGCCAGGGCCGCCACCGCGGCCGACGCCTGGGGCGAGAACCCGACGAAGGCGGTGAACCCCCGGGTCGCCCCGGCGTGGAAGTACAGGTCGCGCCCGCCCGGGCGGCGGTGGTTCCACACCAGGCACAGCTCGTCCGTCGAGCGCGGCAGCCGCAGCCGCGGTCGCTGGACCTCGCGCAGCGCGGCCGCCAACTCGCCGTGGCCACCGCCGAGATGCGCCCTCAGGTAGCGCAACAGGTCGGCCCCGCTCGCCCGGAGCGCGCCGGCCCCCGGCAGTCCGGGGATGTGCCAGGGTGGCAGTTCCTGCCCGCGCCGGTACCCGACCGCCCGCCCCGGCGGGTCCGCCGTACAGGTGGTGGCACCGAGGCCCAGCGGTCGGAGGACCCGTTCGGCGAGCAGTTCCCCATAGGGCGACCCGCCCGTCTCGGAGAGCACCCGACCGAGCAGTGCGACGCCGTAGTTGGAGTACCGGTACCGGCTGCCGGGCCTGCACCGTACGGTGGTTCGGGCCACCCCTGCCCTCAACTGCTCGTCCCCGAACGCGACGTACGGATTGGTGAACCAGGTCGGTACGGCGCGCGCGGCCAGTCCGGGCGGCAGCCGGGGCAGGCCCGAGGTGTGGGTGGCCAGGTGCAGCAGCCGGATCGGCTCGGGGGAGCGGACGGTCACCGGGCGCCAGCAGTCCGGCAGGCGGCGTTCCACCGTGTCGTCCAGGGAGACGTCTCCGCGCGCGGCCATCTGTGCCAGCAGCAGCGCGGTGAAGGTCTTGCTGACCGAACCGAGTTCGAAGACGGTGTCCGGCGAGCACGCGGCCGTCCGCCCGTGCCCGAGCCGCCCGTGGCAGCGCACCTCCTCCGCGTCCCCGCGCGCGACGGCGACCGTGACGGCGCTGGCGCACGGCCCGGCCGCGCGCACCACCTCCGCGACCGCCGGACCCAGCCCGTTCACGCGACCGCCGTGGTGGCCCCGAGCGCCCGGGCGAGCGTGATGCCACCGGCCACCACCGCGACGACGGCGGTGTGCTGGTGGTCCTGGAACGCCTGCGCGCGGTCCTCGTCGACCGGGTCGGCGTCGCGCGGCAGCAGGCCGTCCTCGTGCTGGACGGCGGCCAGCGCGTCCCAGCCCTGCCGCCCGGTGGCCGGCTCACCGATGCACGCGTCGACCACGAGGAGTTCGGCGGCGAGGTCCCACTGGCCGATCTCCAGCCAGATGTCGAGCCAGGCCGGCAGCCAGTCGCGCACGTGGTCGCGCATCGGCTCCGGCAGGCCGTCCGGGCGGGCGCCCCAGTCCGTGAGGTGGAAGACGGTGTGGGTGATGTCGTAGCCGGTCATCCAGTTGACGGCCCACGGCTCGGGCGTGGCGCCCAGCCAGGTGCCGGCGGCGAGTGCGGCCCAGTCCGGCTGGTGGGCGAGCCCGATGACCCGTCGGGCGTTGGCGACCCCCAGGCGCCGGTTGGGGTGGATCTCCTCGGCGTGCGCGGCCCGCAACCGGCTGAGCGAATCGAGCAGTTCCTCCAGCGCCGGGTGGCGGTAGCCGGCCCGGGCGAAGTGGGCGTAGGTCTCCAGCGGGTCGGTCATGGTGAAGTGGCGCAGCTGCCGCTCGTACAGCAGGTCGCCCTCGCGCAGTTGCGCCCAGGCGTGGTCGAGCAGCTCGCGTGCGGTGCGGGCCTCGGTGGGCCCGGTGACGCCGTCGCGCAGGATCAGCGAAGCGGCCAGCGCGATCTCGCCGAGCGGCTTGTAGGCGTCGTCGGGGTCGGAGAGGTCGACCACGGTGTTGTCCGGGATCCGGCCGAGGCCGTCGGCGTGGGAGGCGTGCAGCCAGGCCAGCGCGCGGGAGGCGAGCCGCTGCGCGGTGGCGAGGACGTGGGTGTCGGTCATCGGACCCGGCTCCGTCGGTCGGTCGGCGGACGGGAGGAGCGGTCGAGCAGTCGACGGGCGACGGCCAGCTCGAGTCCGGTGCGGGCGCTGCCGTTACCGGCCAGCCGGATGCGTTCCAGGACGGGCTCGACCTCCAGCCGCAGCGGCCGGCCCTCGGCACCGGCCCAGGCGAGCCAGCGGGCGAGCCGGGCGGCGGTGGGGAGGTCGCGGCGCAGCATGGAGCGGACGGTGCCGCGGGCAAGGGCCAGGGTGTGCGCGCGGGCGGTGTCGTGCACCGGGCCGTCGAGCCCGGGCAGTGCCAGGACGGACAGCTGGGCCATCCGTACCGACCAGGTCTGCCAGCCGACGGCCTCCGGGCCCGGAGGCGGCACGGGCGGCGGGGCACCGGTTCCGTACGGCGTGCGGGCGAGCACCTGCCCGGCCGCCCAGTCCTGCCATGCGATCACCAGCGCGGCGTCGGCCGAGGCCGCTGCCGAGTCCGGTGCCGGAAAGGCCTGCCGCGCCTCGGCCAGCAGTACGGAGGTGGGCCCGTCGGGCGCGGCCCCGGAGAGTAGTTGCGGGGCGAAGAGGTCCGCGCCGAGCACCCGCAGCGCGGCCAGTGTCGGGCGCGGCACGGCGCTGTCCGGGTCCGCGATCGCGGCTGTGCCTCCGTCGCCCCGGAGGGCGTCGAGGGTCCGGCGCGCCACCCGTTCGACGGCTGCGGCGTACTCGTCGCGCAGTGGCGTCTCGGCGAAGGGCATCGGTGGTGTTCCTCCTGGTCGGGGAGCCCCCGGCGGGCGGCCTCGCGGGCGTGGGTTCGCGCGGACGGGCTCACGGGCGCGAGTTCACGCGGACGGACTCACGAGCGTGGGCTCACGAGCGCGGGTTCGCGCGGACGGTTCACGAACTCGGGCTCACGAGCCCTCGTCAGGCCCGCCGAGGAGCCGGGGAAGGGGTGGGCCGGTCCACGTCGGTGGACCGGCCCCGCGATCGGGCCGCCCGGCTACCGGGTCGGTGATCGGGTCGCCCGGCTGCTAGCGGGTCGACTTCTCCTTCGGCGGCTTCGGCGACAGCAACAGCGCCAGCAGCAGGAGTCCGAGGGCTTCGGGCGAGTACGTGGGCGCGTCGGACACGACGGCCTCGTCCTCCACCATCAGGCTCGCGAGTGTGTCCGTCTCGGCGCGCGTCGCGGTCGCCGCGGTCGGCGTGGTCGTGGCGGTCGGCGTGGTCGTGGCCTTGTGGGTCCGGCAGTGAGTAAGCATCAGAAGTGCCTCCTCAGTTGAGCGTCACCGCCCGGTCGGGCGATGCCCCCGTCCGAACGGTACGGGCGCGGTCCGGTACCTGCATCCGCAGATGGCCGGCAGGGATAGTCCGTTCGGAGTGGGCGCGGCCGCGGTGAGTCGGTACCGTCGGGGGCATGACCACAGCCTTGATCACCGGCGCGACCGCCGGCATCGGAGCCGCGTTCGCCCGCCGGCTCGCCCGCAGCGGCTACCAGCTCGTCCTGGTGGCCCGGGACACCGGGCGCCTGGAGCGTGCGAGCGCCGACCTGCACGCCGAGCACGGAATCGAGGTGGAGGTGCTGACCGCCGACCTCGCCACCGACGAGGGCATCGCGGCCGTCGAGGCCCGGCTCGCCGACTCCGCCCGCCCGGTGGACCTGCTCGTCAACAACGCCGGTTTCGGCAACAAGGGCGCGTTCGGGACCGTCCCGCTCCAGGACGAGCTGGACATGCTGAAGGTGCACATCGAGGCGATCCTGCGGCTGACCACGGCGGCCCTGCCGGGGATGCGCGAGCGCGGTCGCGGCGCGGTCGTGAACGTCGCCTCGGTGGCGGCGTTCCTGCCGCGCGGCACGTACGGGGCGAGCAAGGCGTGGGTGGTGAGTTTCACCCAGGGCGTGCTGCGCGACCTCGGTGGCACCGGAGTGCGGATGATGGCGCTCTGCCCGGGCTTCACCCGCACCGAGTTCCACCAGCGGGCCGGCATGGGCACCGGCAACATCCCGGCCTGGTCCTGGCTCTCGGCCGAGCGGGTGGTGGCGGAGGCGATGCGCGACCTGGCCCGGGGCCGCTCGTTGTCCGTGCCGGGCAAGCGCTACAAGGCGGTGGTGGCCCTCGCCCGCCTGTTGCCCTCCGGTCGGCTGGGCGGCCTGTCCTCGAAGGCGGCGCGCAGCTACCGGACGAACTGACGCGGTCGGGGCGGCCGGAGCATTCGGGGCGGCCGGACGGTAGGCCGGGCGGTCGCGGCGCCGTGGGAATAGATCCAGCCTCACTATTAGCTAGTCTAACTATGAGCTATTCTCGCTATGCTGGCGGCCGTCCGACCGCCCCACCCACGGAGGTTTGCCCTTGAGACCCACCACCATCAACTGGACCCCGCCCGAACGCGCCCAGGGCGAGCCCCGCCCGCCGGCCCAGTGGCGGCGCATCCTCGCCCTCTTCCGCCCGTACACGGGCCGCCTCACCGTCGTCGGGCTGCTGGTGGCCGCCTCCGCCGTGGTGTCGGTGGTCTCGCCGTTCCTGCTCAAGGCGGTCCTGGACACCGCGATCCCGCAGGGCCGCACCGGGCTGCTCAGCCTGCTCGCGCTCGGCATGGTTCTCGCGGCCGTGGTGAACAGCATCTTCAACGTCCTGCAGACGCTGATCTCCACCACCGTCGGCCAGCGCGTCATGCACGACCTGCGCACCGCCGTCTACAGCCACCTGCAACGGCAGTCGCTGGCGTTCTTCACCCGCACCCGCACCGGCGAGGTGCAGTCCCGGATCGCCAACGACATCGGCGGCATGCAGTCCACCGTGACGTCCACCGCGACCAGCCTGGTCTCCAACTTCACCGCGGTGATCGCCTCCGTGGTCGCCATGGTCGCGCTCGACTGGCGGCTCACCGTCGTCTCGCTGCTGCTGCTCCCGCTGTTCGTCTGGATCAGCCGGCGGGTCGGCAACGAGCGCAAGAAGATCACCACCGAGCGGCAGAAGCAGCTGGCCGCGATGAGTTCGGCGGTCCAGGAGTCGCTGTCGGTCAGCGGCATCCTGCTCGGCCGCACGATGGGCCGTTCCGACTCGCTCGCCCGTGAGTTCACCGGGCAGTCCGACCAGTTGGCCGACCTCGAAGTGCGGTCCAGCATGGCCGGGCGCTGGCGGATGAACACCATCCAGATCGTCATGGCCGCGATGCCCGCGGTCATCTACTGGGCGGCGGGGCTGTCCGCGGCGGGCGGCGCGCCGATCGTCTCGGTCGGCACCCTGGTCGCCTTCGTCACCCTCCAGCAGGGCCTGTTCCGCCCGACCGTCAGCCTGCTCTCCACCGGCGTGGACGTGCAGACCTCGCTCGCGCTCTTCCAGCGCATCTTCGAGTACCTCGACCTGCCGGTGGAGATCGCCGAGCCGCCGAAGCCGCGGAACCTGACCGACATCCGCGGCGAGGTCCGCTTCGAGGACGTCGACTTCCGCTACGACCCCGCGCAGGAGCGGCTGACGCTCTCCGGGGTCGAACTCAAGGTCTCGGCCGGGAGCTCGCTGGCCGTGGTCGGTGAGACGGGCTCCGGCAAGACCACGCTCAGCTACCTCGTCCCGCGTCTGTACGACGTCACCGGCGGCCGGGTCACCATCGACGGCGTGGACGTGCGCGAACTGTCCTTCGACACGCTGGCCCGCGCGGTCGGCGTGGTCTCCCAGGAGACCTACCTCTTCCACGCCTCGGTCGCCGAGAACCTGCGCTTCGCCAAGCCGGAGGCCACCGACGCCGAACTGGTCGAAGCCGCCCGGGCCGCGCAGGTCCACGAGACCATCGCCGCCCTGCCGGACGGCTACGACACCCTGGTCGGCGAGCGCGGCTACCGCTTCTCCGGCGGCGAGAAGCAGCGCCTCGCGCTCGCCCGGACGATCCTGCGCAACCCGCCGGTGCTGATCCTCGACGAGGCCACCAGCGCGCTCGACAACCGCACCGAACAGGCCGTCCAGCAGGCCGTGGACACCCTGGCCGCCGGCCGCACCACCATCACCATCGCGCACCGGCTCTCCACCGTCCGGGGCGCCGACCAGATCGCCGTCCTCGACCACGGTGAGGTGGTCGAACTCGGCACCCATGAGGAACTGGTGGAGCTGGACGGCCGCTACGCGGCGCTGCTGCGCCGGGAGGCGCCGGAGCCGGCCGTCGTCGTACCGGAGCCGGCCGCGCTCGGACACGTGTGAGCGCCCGAGCGGGTGCGGCGAGGCGTGATGTGGCGGGGTGTGACGTAGCGAGGTGTGGCGGGGTGTGATGCGGTGCGGCGCGCGGCCGGGGCCTACGCGGCCTTCGGCGCCTCGTTGTAGCTCTCCGCGACCTCCTGGCCGGAGAGCCGCTGGATCGCCGCCATCACCTCGTCGGTCACCTGTCGACGGGCCTTCAGCGAGCGGGCCTGCCCGTGCAGCTCGTCGAAGTGCAGCGGCTCGCCGAACCGGACGGTCACCTTCTTGATCCGCGGCACCCGCTTGCCGACCGGCAGGATCTGCTCAGGCCCCTCCAGCGCCACCGGCACCACCGGTACGCCCGCGGTCAGCGCCAGCCAGGCGACGCCCGTCTTGCCCCGGTAGAGCCGGCCGTCCAGCGACCGGGTGCCCTCGGGGTAGATGCCGAAGGCCTTGCCGTCCTCCAGGATCTCCAGCGCCGACTCCAGCGAGGCCTGAGCGGAACGGTAGGTGCCGCGCTCGACCGGCACCGCGCCGATCGCCTCGAAGAAGTCCTTGGAGAGCCGGCCCTTGAGCCCCGTTCCGGTGAAGTACTCGGCCTTGGCGAGGAAGTGGACCCGGCGCGGGGCGGTGAGCGGGATCACCACGCTGTCGATGAAGGACAGGTGGTTGCTGGCCAGGATGACCCCGCCCTTGCGCGGCACGTTCTCGATGCCCTCGATGGTCGGCCGCCAGATGCCGCGTGAGACGGGTTTCAGCACCAGCCTGGTGGCGAGATCGAGCATGGTCCCTCCCTGGACGAACGATCGCCCGGGAGGAGCCCGGGCCTGCAATCAGATCCGCAGACTACGACAACCACCCCCGCGGCCGTCCACTCCCGGCGACCGTGGCGCGCACCACGGCCGGGTAGGGTACGCCCGTCCGAACAGAGCGCAACCCCGCAGTACCAGGAGGGCACGATGGAGACCACCGAGGCGATCAAGGCCATGTTCGACCGTTTCGACAAGAACGGCGACGGCAAGATCACTCCGGCCGAATACGCGCTGGTCGCGAACGAGATGGGCGACCACGACGTGACGCTGTCGATGGCCGAGGCCCTGATCCACGCCATGGACACCCACCACCAGGGCTTCCTGACCTTCGACGAGTTCCTGGCCGCCCGCCAGCGCTGAGCGTGCCGACGGGTCCGGTCGCCGTACCGGCGGCGCCGGGCCCGGTGCCACCCGGGTCCTCAGGGCTCCGGGAGCGCCGCGCGACGCCTCAGGACTCCACCGGGAACACCCGGCGCACCACCCGCTCCGCCGCCCCGCCGTCGTCCCACGGGCAGAACCGCGCCCGGAAGCGCGCCCGCGCGGCCGGCTCCGGATCGCCCGCCAGCAACGCCTTCGCCAGCCCGTCCGGGTCCACCGTGACGGCCCCCGGCGGCTGCTCGAACAGGTCGAAGTAGACGCCGCGCACCCGCTGGTACTCCTCCCAGTCCGGCGCGAAGATCACGACCGGCCGGTCCAGCACCGCGTAGTCGAACATCATCGACGAGTAGTCCGTCACCAGCGCGTCCGCCGCGAGGTAGAGGTCCTCCACGGTCGGGTGGGCCGAGACGTCGACGATCGCGGCCGAACCCTCGCCCGCCGCCAGGTCGCCCGGGCCGCCGGTGTGGAAGTAGTGCGTGCGCACCAGCAGGGTGAAGTCCGGGCCCAGCCGCCGGGCCAGCTCCCGGACGTCCAGCAGCGGCACGTAGCCGCCCTGGTCGCCGCGGTGGGTCGGGGCGTACAGCACGGCCGTGGTGTCCGGCCGCAGCCCGAACCGCTCGCGCACGGCCCGCACTTCGTCCGGTGTGGTGTTGGCCAGCCGGTCGTTGCGCGGGTAGCCGGTGTCCAGCATCTCGTACCGGCCGGGGAAGGCGCGGGTGAAGTGCTCGCTGGTGTGCGGGTTGGAGGAGACCAGGAAGTCCCAACGGTCGACGGCCTCCTGGAGCCGGTCGAAGTCCATCCCCTCGGCGGCTTCGGGACGTTCGCGCAGGTCCATGCCCATCGCCTTGAGCGGGGTGCCGTGTTGGGTCTGCACGTGCACGGTGCCCGCCCGCTTCGCCATCGTGCGCGGGAAGTTGACGTTGTTGACGAAGTACTTGGCGGTCGCCATCGCCTTGAGGTAGGCCGGGGTGTTGACGATCACGTACGGCACGCCGGGCGGCATGGCCGCGGCCTGCTTGCGGTTCTCCACCACCCACACGCCCCGGATCTGCGGTGCCAGCTCCCTGGCCTTCTCGTAGATCGCCGCCGGGCTGCACGCGTAACCCCGGTGCCAGTACGCCGCGTAGACCGCCAGGTGCTCGTCCAGCGGCAGCCGGCGGAAGGCGTTGTACGCGGTGAACCGGGCGCCGCTGCGCACGCCCTTCTTCACGGCCGGGGCCACCGCCCGTGCCCCGCGCTTGAGTTCGCGCGGCAGCTGCCCGGTGCGGCGCAGCTCCGCGTACGCGATCCGGGCGCCGCGCGCGGCCAGCCGGTACTGCACGCCGCGCACGCCGCCGGGGTAGCGGTAGCCGGTCGGGCGGTGCCGGGCGAAGTGCCGGGCGATCTGGCGGAAGAAGTCCTTGCGCCGGTCGACGGGGACCAGCCCGGGGGTGTCGTAGACGTTCAGCGCCTGCCGGACGGTCCGGTCGAAGACCAGGGTGCGCAGCGCGTCGGGGACGGGCCGGCCGGGGCGGTCCGGGCGGTCCAGGAAGGCGAAGATCGCGTCGTACTGGGCGAACACGTCGGCGTGCTTGGGGGAGGCGGTGGCGGTGATCGCGCCGTCCCGGCCACGCCGGTAGAAGTAGCAGGGGCGGTCGAGGTAGCGCAGCCGCTCGGCGGCCAGCAGCGCGGGGTAGGTGACCGAGATGTCCTCGTAGTAGCCGCGGCCGAAGGAGACGCCGAGGCCCTCCAGGAAGGCGCGGCGGAACACCTTGTTCCAGACCGACATCACGGTCTGGAACAGCGCCGGGTGCTCGGCCAGCGTGCACCCCTCGACCAGCGGGGAGTCGGCCAGCACGTGGCGCCAGGGGTTCGGCTCGGTCCCGCCGTCCGGGTAGACGTGGGTGAAGCCGGTGAGCAGGACGTCGGTGGGCGCCTCGGTACCGCGCTGCCGCTCCTGCTCCCGCTCCAGTTCGTCCAGGATCGCGCCCACCGTCCGCTCGGGCAGCCAGTCGTCGCTGTCCACGAACCAGACGTACTCGCCGCGCACCTGCGCCAAGGCGGTGGTGCGGGCGCCGCCGAGGCCCTGGTTCTCGGTGAGGTGCAGGACCCGAAGTCGGGGGTCGCGGGCCGCGTAGGCGTCCAGGATCGCGCCGGAGGCGTCGGGGGAGAGGTCGTCGACCGCGATCACCTCGAAACGGGACTCCGTGGCGGGGGTGTCGCCGAGGATCGAGTCGAGGCAGCGCGGCAGGAACCGCTCCACGCCGTGGACCGGGAGCACGATGCTGAGGAGGAGGGGCACGCTGGCCGAGTCTACCGATCCACCGGGTGCGACCTGCGGGGACGTCCGGCCGGAGTGATCGGTCGAGGTGACCGGCCGGGCTGACCGGTTGCCGTGGAGCCGTGGCCACGGTCGCCCCTGAGCCCGGAACCGCCGGTGCCGGGCCCTGAACGGGGCGGCACCGGCAGCCTGGCGGCGGCCCGGCCGACCCTCTACGGCCGGCCGCCTTTCCGGGCACCTCGCGAGCCTGGCCACCGCAGCGTCGAGGCGGCCGGGCAGTGGCTCGCGGGAGCCGGAGTTCTTCATCACTCGAACGCGCACCCGGGTGCGATGCGGGCGCGCACGTGTTCTCACAGATATTGCTTGGAGGATTGCCGGGAGTCAATCCCTCGAATGTGTTCACTTCATGAAGCCTGGAGGTGTCGACCGGTCGCTTTGTCGATGGCCCCGGCTGTCCCCTATATCCACCGCGGCATCCGCGTCGTGTCCACCGCCGCATCCCTCATGGCTCTCGGGCGGACCGGCGGGCCGCCCGCGGGACCACCGGCAGGACCGTCCGCAGGGACGCGTGCGGGGTCGCGTGCGCCCGGCGCGCGCCGCGTGGCCGGGCGCCGTGCCCGTGCCCCGGGTACTGCTGACAGATGGCCGGTCGTGCACCATCATTGATGCCTAGTCGTGATCGGCCTGGTGGCCCCTGGTGCATCGTCAGTTGACGCCGCACGATACGGTGGCACAACACCAAGGACGGTTGCGCGAAGGCCGTCCATCGCGGATAGTCTTCGCCTCACGGCCCTGGCGCCTCGTAGGGGTGGGAAAACTGATGGAACACATGCAAGTGCGGACTCGGCCCCGCGTGCCGGCGATCCAGTGCGGTGTCGGCACGACCGGCCGTCGGATCGACCGACACCTGGCCGTGCTCGGCGCGCCCGCGCTCCCGGCGGTGGACACCGCCGAGGCGCTCGGGTTGATAAGGGAGCTGACGCCGCGCGGCGCGGACGCCCCGACGGCCAAGCGTCGTCACGCGCGGATCTCGCTGCTGACGCCACTGCGCCGGCTGCGGCGAAGCCTCTTCGGCGGGCGCGGCTAGCGCCCGTCGGCTCGGGGCCCACGGCTCCGCGGCCCGGGGCCTCCCGGGCCACCCGATGCGGATCGGGACCCCGACCCGGCGGACCACACGGACCGTCGGGTCTTCGGCGTACCCGGCTCCGGGGTCGTCCCGGCTGGGCCGATGTGGTCTAAACCTTTCACCCTAGTGCACCTCGCCGCCCCCACAGGTGGAGTCGGCGAGGTGCTGCGCGAGGTCCGCCGAGGTGGGTCAGGATGGCGCCATGGCGGACAACATCCACTCCACCCACCAGGGCCTCTTCCAGACCACCACCTTCGAGATCACCACCGGCAGCCGAGAGGTCGCGCTCGACATCACCGACCGCTGTGCCGCGTTCCTCACCGAACGGGCCGCCGGCCGCGACGGCCTGCTCAACGTCTTCGTCCCGCACGCCACCGCGGGAATCGCCGTCCTGGAGACCGGATCCGGCAGCGACGACGACTTCCTCGCCACCCTGCGCGAACTGCTCCCCGCCGACGACCGCTGGCGCCACCGGCACGGCAGCCCCGGCCACGGCCGGGACCACGTGGTGCCCGGCCTGGTCGCCCCGCACGCCACCCTGCCGGTGATCGGCGGCCAGCTGGCGCTCGGCATCTGGCAGTCCGTGGTGCTGATCGACACCAACGGTGACAATCCACGCCGAACCGTGCGGCTCTCCTTCTTCGGCTGATCCGGCTCCCTCGGCCGAGGCTCCTTCGGCCGACACTCCTTCGGCCAGGACTTCTTCGGCCGACACTCCTTCGGCTGACTCGACGCTCTACTCGACGGCGGGACCGGCCGGGCCCGCGGGCCCGGCCGGCTCGGCCACGGCGACGGCGGCGGCCACCGCGGCCAGGTAGCGCTCGATCGCCAGGTACTGGCAGAGCAGCGCGACCGGCCGGCCCAGCCGCGCGTACCAGGCGGTCAGCCGGGAGAACGCCGACACCTCGAACCACACCTCGCCGGCGGCGTCCATGGACACCAGGAACGCCTCTTCGCCGCACTCCGGGTGCCCGGGGAGCGTGCCGTACGCGAAGCCGATCCGATCCGGCTCCTCGACCGTCCACACCACCCGGCACGGGATCACCAGCCGGGGCCACCGGCCGCCCGGCAGGCTCAGCCGCAGCAGCACCGTCGACCCCGGCTCGGCCGGCGCGTGCGGGTACACGGCGAAGCCGGTGCCCAGCTGGCTTCCCCAGCCGAGCACGTACCGCCCGGCCCGGGCCAGCACCTGCGGCCCGCGGCCCAGGTGCACCCGCCGCCGCAGGTGCGCGTAGCCGTCCGGCAGCGGGCCGCCGCGGGTGGCGCCGACCTCGGGGTAGGAGGGCGCGGTGGCGCGGGCGGCGAGCAGGCGCCGCTGGAGGTCGGTGGCCATGCGGTCACCGTAGCCGGGCGTCGCGGGCCCGCCGCCGGCGGGTCGCCCGGGGCGGAGGGGGGCGGGGCGTGGGGCGGGGCGGTCCGGCGCTCGGGTCGGGCTCGGGCCGGCGGCGCCTTGCGGCGGGGGCCGGGGGCGGAGTAGGAAGGCGGCATGAGCGACAGCGCGAGGAACGAGGACACGGCGGTCTGCGAGTTCGCCCCCGACGGCGGGGTGCAGGCGGCGCAGGCGGCGCTGGTGCGCGATCCGGCGTCGACCGGGCCGCGGGCCGACTGCGTCCTGTGCGGGGAGCCGACCGAACTGCCCGCCGACCACCCGGGCAGCACGCTCTGCCCGGTCTGCACCTGGCAACAGGCCCAGCGGGTGGCCTGTTCGGGCTGATGCGACGCAGTGTGCCCTAGCCGCAATGCCACCGGCTTGACAGTGCCCGCAAGCCGTTGACCTGCGGCGATGCAGGGCCCAGAAGGCACCGGAAGGCCGCCTCAAGACCGCTGGCAGTGCCCCTGAGCGGTCCCTAGGCGTCCTCCCGCCCGGCCAGGGCCAGGGTCGAGCCGCGTCGCCCCTTGCGGACCAGGAGCTGGGCGGGGATGCGGGTGCGCAGGTCGGCGACGTGGCTGACGATGCCGACCGCCCGGTCGCGTTCGCGCAGGCCGTCGAGGACGTCCATCACCTCCTCCAGGGACTGCTCGTCGAGCGTGCCGAAGCCCTCGTCGATGAACAGGGTGTCCAGCGGCATGCCGCCGGCCTCGTCGGTGACCACGTCGGCCAGGCCCAGGGCCAGGGCGAGGGAGGCGAAGAAGCTCTCGCCCCCGGAGAGCGTCGCGGTGTCCCGCTCGGTGCCCGTCCAGGCGTCGACCACCCGCAGGGCCAGACCCGAGCGCTTGTTGCCGGTGCCCCGGTCGTCGCTGTGCACCAGGGTGTAGCGGCCGCCGGACATCCGGACCAGCCGGTCGCTGGCCGCCGCCGCGACCTGCTCCAGGCGGGCCGCCAGGACGTAGGACTCCAGGCGCATCCGGAGCCGGTTCTCGGTGGAGGTGCCGGCGGCCAGCGCCGCGAGCCGGTTGATCCGCCCGTACCGGGCCAGCGCCGGGGCCAACTCGGCTGCGAGGTCCGCCAGTTGCCGGCCGATCGAGGCCAGTGCCGCGCACCGTTCGGCGGCCGCCGAGCGGGCGGCGTGGGCCCGGCCCAGCCGGTCGGTGGCGGCGCTGAGCGCGGCCGCGGCGGCGGACAGGTCGACCGGCGGACGGGCCGCGGCCTCGGCCAGATCGGGCAGTGCGAGTTCGTGCCGGACGGCGGCGGACTCGGTTCGGTGCCGCTCCAGCCGGGCCGCCAGTCGCTCGCGCTCCGCGCGGGGGAGCAGTACGGCGAGGGCCTCCTCGGGGCTCGGGAAGCCCGCTGCGGCGGCGGCCTCGGCGAGCTCGACCTCGGCGTCCCCGAGCCGGGCCAGCGTCTGCGCGCAGGCCCGCGAGGCCTCGGCCACGGCGGCGACCCGCTCGACCAGCCGCTCCAGCGCGGCCGCCCGCGCGGCGACGGAGGCCGCCTCGCCCCGGGCCGCGGCCACCCGCGCGGCGAGTTCGTGCTGTTCGTGCTGGAGCGCCTGGAGCCGGTCGGTACGGACGGCGGCGCGCTCCCGGGCCTCGCGCAGTTCGGCGAGCCGGCGGTCCTGGTCGGCCGACAAGCGGGCGATCTCCTGCTCGACCCGGCCGAGCGCCTCCGCCGAGTGCAGCGCCTCGCGGTGCTCGCGGTCCAGCTCGGCGAGGGCCTGCGCGAGCGCGTCGGCACCCTCCGGCCCGGCCGCGCCGGTGGCGGTCGCCTCGCGGACCCGCAGCGCGGTGAGGGCCTGGTCCGCTGCCGTCCAGGCCTGTTCGGCGACGGCCTGGGCCCGGCGGGCACGCTCCTCGTCGTCGGCGCCGACCCGGCCGTCGGCGGTCTCGGCGGGTGCCGGGTGTTCGGGCGAGCCGCAGACCCGGCACGCCTCGCCCGCGCGCAGTTGCTCGGCCAGCTCGGCGGCCATGCCCGCCAGCCGCCGCTCGCGCAGGCCGAGGCCGTACTCGCGGGCGTCCAGCGCGGCGGTGCGCAGGGCGGCAGCGCGCGGCTCGGCGGCGGCGATCTCGGCCCGCAGGCCGTCGCGCTCCCGGGCGGCGTCCAGGCGGGTGCTCAACTCGACCCGTCGGCCGTCGAGTTGCTCGACCAGCGCGCCCGCCGACCGGGCCCGGTTCTGCTCCTCCTGGAGGCCTCCGAGCCGCTCGTCATACTCGGCCAGCCAGTCCTCGGCCTCCTCGGCGAACTCGTCGGCCCGCCGGCGCTCCTCGTCCAGGCTCCGCTGCTCGCGGGCGAGTTCGGCGCAGCGCCGCTCCTCCGCCCCGGCGGCCTCCAGCCGGACGAGCCCGGCCCGCAGGCCCCGTTCGGCCTCGGCCAGCTCGGCGGCCCCCGCCTCGGCCAGCGCCGGGCCCCCGGCGGCCGCGCTGCCCGCGCCGCCGTCGCCGTCGCCGGCCAGCACCTTGCGGTGCCGACGCTCGGCCTCCCGGGCCCGCCGGTGCGCCTCGGCCGCGCCCTCGTGCAGCCGCAGCGCGGACTCCACCCCGACGGCCGCCTGCGCCGCCGCCAGCCGCCGGCCGTCCCGGGCCGCCTCGGGCTCGAACGCGGCCAGCCGGTCGGCCTGGAGCAGCGCCTGCCGGTGGCGGTGCTGCCGCCCGGCCAGCTCCTCGGCGGCCGCTCGCTCGCCCTGGGCGGCGCGTTGCGCCTCCTCGGCGCCCGCCAGCGCCTCCCCGGCGACGGTGAACTGTTCGGCTGCGCCGCTGCGCAGGATCGCCGCCCAGCCGAGCACCCCGGCGGTCAGGTCTGCGGCGTCCTCCTCGGCCGGCACCCAGCCCTCTGCGGGCTCGGCGCCGGGGCCGGCCGCCTGCTCGGCCTTGCTGGCGAGATCCCGCAGGCGGCGCCGGCCGGCCTGGACGGCGGCCTCCTGGACGCGCCGCTGCTCCGCGAGCCACCCCTCGACGTGCTGGAACCGCTCGGTGTCGAACAGGCGCCGCAGCAGCTTGCCGCGCTCCTCCGAGTCGCCCTTGAGGAAGCGGGCGAAGTCGCCCTGCGGCAGCAGCACCACCTGGCAGAACTGCTCCCGGTTCATGCCGATCAGCCGGTGGATCTCCTCCCCGGCCTCCTGGTGCGACTTGCTCACCGCCCGCCAGCCGGGCGTGCCGTCCCCCGCGTCGGCGGCCCACTCGCGCAGCAGGGTCTGCGGCCGCTCGACGGTGGTGCCGGTGCCGACCTTCTTCGGCCGCCGCTGCTCCGGCAGCCGGGTGATCTGCAGCCGCCGCCCGCCGAGCGTCAGCTCCAGCCGGACCTCGGTCAGCCTGCGCGCCTCGGCGTGGTCGCTGCGCAGCCGGTTGGCCCGCCGGGTGCCGGGGACGTCGCCGTAGAGGGCGAAGCAGACCGCGTCCAGCACGCTGCTCTTGCCCGCGCCGGTGGCGCCGCGCAGCAGGAACAGGCCGCCGGCGGCGAGCGCGTCGAAGTCGACGCTCTCGCTGCCCGCGAACGGGCCGAACGCGCTGACGGTGAGCCGGTGCAGCCTCATCGGGGCAGGTCCGCCTTCCGGTCGGTGGTCTCCCGGACGCTCTCGAACCCGGCGCGCAGCCAGCCCAGCTCGTCCGGTTCCGGCTCGGCACCCGGGCGCACGTGCCGCAGGAAGCCCTCCGCGATCTCCAGGTCGGCCCGGCCGCTGACCCGGGCCGCGTACGACCGGGAGGGCTCGGCCTCGCTCTCCTCGGGGTCGAAGAGCAGCTGGAGGGTGTGCGGGAAGCGGCGGCGCAGCTTCTCCATCGGCTCGCTCGGGCGGGCCGCGTCGGTGAGCGTCGCCTGTACCCAGGCCTGCTCGTACGGCGCGTACTCGTCCTTGGTGAGCAACGCGTCGAGGCTGTCGCGCAGGGTGGCGAGCGGGCGCGGGCGCGGGCAGTCGACGCGCTCGGCGGCGACCGAGCCGTCGGCCGCGAGGTCGACCAGCCACATGGTCTTGCGCTGGTCCACCTCGGAGAAGGAGTAGGCGAGCGGCGAGCCGCTGTAGCGCAGGTGCGGGGCCAGGGTCTGGCAGCCGTGCAGGTGGCCGAGCGCGGCGTAGTGCACGCCGTCGAAGACGGAGGCGGGCACCGAGGCGACGCCGCCGACCGCGATGTCCCGCTCGCTGTCGCTCGCCGTCCCGCCGGTGACGAAGGCGTGCGCCAGCACCACCGCGCGGGTGCCGGCCGGGCGGGCCGCGAGATCGGCCCGGACCTGGTCCATCGCCGCGCCGAGCACCGCCGCGTGCCCGCCGCGCTCCAGCCCGAACCGCTCGCGCACCAGCGTCGGCTCCAGGTACGGCAGCCCGTAGACCGCCACCGGCCCGTGCTCGTCCGCCAGCAGCACCGGGGCGGCGCACTCGCCCGGGTCGGTGCGCAGGTGGATGCCGGCCCGGCCGATCAGCCCGGCGCCGACGCCGAGGCGGCGGGCCGAGTCGTGGTTGCCGCTGATGAACACCGTCGGCACGCCCAGCCCGGCCAGCCGGTGCAGCACGTCGTCGAACAGGGCGACCGCGTCCAGGCCCGGCAGCGCCCGGTCGTACACGTCCCCGGAGACGAGCACGGCGTCCACGCGCTCGGCCCGGACCACGTCCACCAGGTGGTCCAGGAACGCGCGCTGGGCGTCGTGCAGGCTCTCCCGGTGGAAGGAGCGGCCCAGATGCCAGTCGGAGGTATGCAGCAGTCGCATGGTTCCCGACCTTAACGTCCGGTACTGACAGTCCCGTCCGGATCAGGAGACCCGAGGGTCTCGGGACATGCGCGTTCGATTACTCGGGGTGGATTGTCAGTGGCTCTGTGTATGTTCCTCGACGTCGGCGGTTCCGGGGTCGGGGCCGTCGGCGGTGTCCGGTGCTGGGCTAGTCGGTGGGAGGAACCATGCGGGTGTGGTCGTCGGGTCGTGAGGGCTCCGGGGTTGCGGAGCGTTGTGCGGGGCGTTGTGGGGGCCCCGGGGGTTCCGAGTGTTCCGGGGCCGTGGATGTCTTCGGGCGGTCGCGGGTCCGCCGGCGGGTGCTGCTGCGCGCCGGGCGGCGGGCCGGGGCGGACGGTGGGCCGGGCGCTCCCGGTGGGGCCCGGCCGTCCGGTGGTGACCGGCCGCCGGGAGGGCGTGCGGGCGGGGCGGGTGCGCGGGGGCGCCGCGGCGGGCGGGCCCGGGGTGCTCCGCCGCCGCAGCCGGTGGCGGTCGCGCTGGCGGCGGCTGCGGCCGACTTCGCCGGCCTCGCGCGGTACGGGTTGTTCGGCCGGCTCGCCCACCAGGAGTACCTGCGGCGCTCGGAGGAGCAGCTGAGGGCCCTGCACGCGCAGGGCCTGGAGGTGCACTTGCGGGTCCTGGAGGCGGGTGACTACGAGGACTACTGCACGGCGCTCGGCCTCGACCCCCGGACGCCCGCCGCCCGGGTCGCGTACGCGGGCGATCCGGAGCTGGCCGGGGAGCCCTTCGTCTACGCGGGGGAGCGGCTGGCCGAACTGCTCCCGGTCCTGCTGGACGACCACCGGGCGCGGGTGCGGATGTCCGTCGCGGGCGTGGCCCTGCTGGAGGCGGTCGGCGACGACCCGGACGGGCAGCGGCGGCTGGCGGCGGTGATGGGGTACGTGACGTCGGCCTACCTCGCGCTGGCCGAGGGCGCGGGGGAGGGTTGCCACCTGCTGACGCTGCGCTGCCACGGCCCGGAGGACGGCGAGCAGCTCAGCTCGGCGGTGGAGGTCTGTGTGGAGGCGGGCGGCCTCTACCCCGCCGGGCGGGACACCGAGGCGTTCTGCGTCACGCTGGCGGCGGGGGTCGCCGGTGGTGGGGCGGGGGCGTTGCTGCTGCACGGCGATCCGGGCGTCCCGGCGCCCGGGGCCCCGGCCTCGGACGGGCCGTGGGTGCGCGGTTGGGCGCTGGCCGGCGGGCGGTTGCGGCCGATGACGGTGCACGAGGTGTTCGACGAGCTGGCCGACGACGCGGCGCGCGGGCTGCCGTTCCCGCCCGGGGTGGTCCCGCGACCGGGCTTCCCGCTGCCGGGCTTCCCGGAGCCCGGCTCGGCTGGGCCGGGGGAGGGGGGTGGGCCGCTGGGGTGATCAGGGGGTTTCCACCCCTGTCATCCACCATGCGGCGCTGGGGACTGTTCATCGACCGCCTGTTCGGGGAAGATTCGGAGAAGATCAACAGCAGGAGCGCGCGGTGCCCCACGCCGCCGCTCCGGCCGCTCCGCTCCGTACCGTGCTCCGCAGGTCCGTCCCGCGCACTGCCGGTCCGGCGAGCCCGACAGCGAGAGGGGGACGCATGAGCCGGATCGAGTACAGCGCGGAGATCGCCGAGCTGCTCGGCAGGGTGCGCCGGCGTCCCACGGCGGGGTGGCCGTGGCGGCCGGGCGAGCAGGTGCCCGAGGGGCTGCCGGTGAAGCAGTCCTGGGGGTGGCTGTTCGCTCCCGACGGGCGGGTGCTGACCCTGGTCAACCCCAGGGACGGGATCTGCTCGCTCCCCGGCGGATCGCTGGAGCCGGAGGACGCCGGGGATCCGGCCTCCGCGCTGGCTCGGGAGGCGGCCGAGGAGGCCCAGGCCGTGATCGGCCGACCGTACTACCTCGGTTACCTCTACGACCGGGTCGGCTCGGCCAACGGCGGGCACGAGTGCGCGCGGGTCCGGATGGCGGCGGCGCTGCGCGCGGTCGGCCCGAGCGCGGCCGACCCGGCCTCCGGCCGGCACTACCGGCGGCTGCTGGTCGCGCCCGGACTCGCCGTCGAGCTGCTCGGCTGGGGCGCGCCCGGGCTGCGCCAGGCCCGGGTGGCGGTCGCCACCGCCGCCCGCCGGCTCGGCGTGCCGGTCGCCGCGAACGAGGCGATCGAGGAGCTGCCGGTGGAGGGCTGCGTGGTCTTCCCCGGCGCCGTCTATCCGGATGCGGTGTGCTCGGACGCCGGTTGCTCGGATGCCGTCCACCCGGATGCGGTGTGCCCGAGCGAGCCTCACCCGGGCCTCGCGTAGCCCGAGGAGGGGCTGCCGGGTGCCGGCGCCGTCCGTCTGATCCGTGGTCAGGGTTTCGAGCCGGAGTCGCGTGCGTCGGAGTCCGCGTGCGCTGACGCCCTTGCGCCCGGGGTCGGTTCGTGCGGGGTCGGTTCGTGTCGCGCCGGTTCGCGCCGGTTCTCGGCGCGCTGTGCCATGGCGAGCCCCGGCACCCCGCGACGCGTCGTACGGCGGGTGGCCCGGCGGTGGCCGGGCCGTAACGGTGTCCTGGCCGTGCCCTGACTACCAACTGACCACTCGCTGACTTTTTCACCGACCACCGTCTACGCGCGATGACCGACGCCCGTCGGCGTACACCGGCGCTGACCAGCGCCAACTCACGCCCTGTGGACGGTGGTTCACTTCTGCGTTGTCGGACAGCCCGTCAATGTCCTTGGCATGAGCGCTTCCCGGTTCACCTACTGCCTGGTATCACTTCTGTGACCCATACCACACCAGGAGGTGCCATGCTCCGTCCAGCTCGCGCCATGTCCGTTGCCGCGATAGCGGCTCTGCTCACTCTGACCACGTTGTTCACCGCGTCATCCGCGAATGCGGCGAGCGTCAACTACGTCGCTCTCGGGGACTCCTACTCCGCCGGTGTCGGTGCCGGCAGCTACCTGAGCGACAGCGGCAACTGCAAGCGAAGCACCAACGCCTACCCGTACCTGTGGAAGAATGCGCACTCGCCGTCGTCCTTCTCGTTCGTCGCGTGTTCCGGCGCCAGAACCGGAGACGTCCTCAGCAACCAGCTCTCCGCGCTGAGCTCCAGCACCACGCTGGTCAGCCTGTCGGTCGGCGGCAACGACGCCGGCTTCGCCGACACCATGAAGACCTGCGTGCTGGAGTCGGACAGCACCTGCCTCAGCGCCGTCAGCACGGCCCAGAACTACGCCCGCAACACCCTGCCCGCCCAGCTGGACAAGGTGTACTCGACGATCCACGCCAAGGCGCCGAACGCCCACGTGGTGGTGCTGGGTTACCCGCACCTCTACAAGATCGGCGGCAGCTGCATCCTCGGCATCAGTGACACCAAGCGCGCCGCGATCAACGGTGCCGCCGACACGCTGGACGAGGTCATCGCCAAGCGGGTCGCCAACGCCGGCTTCAGCTTCGGCGACGTGCGCAGCATCTTCACCGAGCACGAGATCTGCGGCTCGCAGACCACCTGGCTGAACAGCGCCACCCTGCCGGTCGACGAGAGCTACCACCCGAAGGCCGCCGGCCAATCCGGTGGCTACCTCCCGGTCTTCACCCAGTCGTAACGGCTTCGCGCCGGTAGGCCGTCGCTTCAGGGCGCCGCCGAACCGGCACACGGGCCGTCGGCCCCTCTCCCCGAGCGCGGGGAGAGGGGCCGACGGCATTCGTGCGTCTCAGTCCCGGGCCGGACCGGGCCGCAGCGGCGGGAACGGGATCCCGGCGAGCGTCGGCAGCAGTTCCGCTTCCTCGTAGTCGAGGTGCGCCTCCAGCTCGGCCGACATCCGGTCCAACTCGGCCCGGAGTCGGTCCGGTTCGGTGACCTCGATCCCGGCCAGCAGCGCCACCAGCTCCTCCCTGATCCGCCCGATCACCAGGTGCTGTTCGCCCAGCTGTTCCAGCACCCCGGCCAGTTCCGGGTGGTTGCGCGCGAGCGCGGGGAAGATCGCGGCGTCCTCGCCGGCGTGGTGGTGCGTCAGCCCCTCGCAGAAGGCGAGGCAGTGCTGGCGCAGTTGGAGCCCGAGGCCGGCCGGTCGGCCCGCGATGTGCGAGTGCGCCTCCTCCCGGACGTGGCGTAGCTGCGCGCGCAGCCAGGTGTGCGCCTCCAACAGCTTGTCGGCGAGGCTGCGGACCTCGCGCGCGGGTGTCTCGGGCTGCTCCAGGACGACCACCGGTAGTTCCCGGTCGGTGTTCGCCTGGTAGTCGCCGTACCCGGGCGCCTGCCGGACGACAGCCGCGAACAGCCGCTCCCGGCGGGCGCCTTCGGCGGGTACGGCGATCACGTCGAACGCCTCGGAGCCGAGTTCGACCCGGACCACCGGTCGGGCGAGCAGGTTGCGGTACCACTGCGGGTGGTCCGGCGCCCCGGCGGCGGAGGCGACGACCAGGAGCAGCCCCTCGGCCCGGACGTACCCGAGCGGCACGGTGTGCGCCTTGCCTGAGCCGGCCCCGGCCGTGGTGAGCAGCAGCAGGTCGCCGCCCTCGAACGGGCCGCCCACCCGCCCGCCGTTGGCGCGGAACTCCTCGATGACGCTCTGGTTGAACTGGTTGACATGGTTCGTGGACATGGGTGTGGACATGAGTGTGGGTGAAGTCTCCTACAGGGATTGGGAGTCACGGCCACACGCGGTGCATGGGCGCGCACGCGGACACCGCGGTGACCGCCTACGTCAGATCAGGGCAGCGGAGAAAGTACTCATCGCGCATCGTCCCTCGGATAAAAGGTGCTCGCCCGGCGGCCGGCCGGCCCACTACTCTGTGGCCGGCGCCACGCTGCATGCCCCCATTAGAGCCACGCCGCGGACGCCCTGTCAACGAGCAAGATCGCCGACGAAAGTTCCCTGACCGGGATCGTCGACGAAAGGGGAGTGAACGCCGTCGTGGAGCGCATCGTCGACCTCGACCACGCCGCCGAGCGGATCGCCGCCCGGGCCGTACGCTGGCGGGCCGCCGGCCTGACGGTCGGCGCGCTCACCTGGCGCGACGCCCTGGCCCCGTGGCCGCAGCCGCTGGAGACGGACCGCGCCCGCGTCGCGGACCCGGACTCCGTCGGCGTCCAGGTCGTGGACCCGCTGTCCGGCGGCGAGCTGCACGTGGTGCTGTTCCGGGGCGGCTGGGCCGACGTCGAGTACCTCGCCGCCGGCTGGGAGGAGCAGGAAGACGCCGAGGGCGGAGTGATCCCGGCCAACGACTTCACCGGCGCCGCCGACTTCGACGAGCGCCTGCGCGGCTGGATGGCGCACGTCTTCGGCTGATCCCGGCCGCCGGTGGACGGGAGCCCGGTGAGTGGGTGCCCCCGTCGGCGGGCGCCCTGGGGAGCCCGCCGACGGCGACGCGTCAGTGCAGGTAGTCGACCAGGCCGGCCGGCTTGAGCCCGGCCGCGTCAGCGGCGGCGAGGGCGCGCTGGAGGTCGGCGGCGAGGGTGTCGGTCCAGTGCATCAGGACGACGTCGCCCGGCTGCAACAGGCCCGGGTGCCAGATGTTGGACGCGCCCCAGCTGAAGTCCGCGTCGGCGGTGAGCACGGTGCGGATGCCGCAGTTGGCGGCGGCCTGGAGGGTGTCGGCGTTCCAGGCGAAGTACGGCGGGCGGAAGGCCACCGGCGTGGTGCCGAACTGGCGGGTCATGGCGTCGCGGGCGTCGCAGATCTCGATCTGCTGCTGCTCCAGTGGCAGTTTGCTGAGGTCGGAGTGGGAGACGCTGTGGTCCTGGATGGAGGAGCCGGGCACGGCCGTGACGCGTCGGAAGAAGTCGGGGTCGGTGCCGGCCGGCATCGGCAGCGGGAAGGCGGTGATCGGTAGCCGGTGGTCGGCGATGAACTTCTCCGCCTCGGGGGTGCGCTGCCAGCCGTCGTCGACAGTGAAGAAGACGACCTTGTCGCTGGTGGGCGCGGATCCGGCGGCCACGGCCGGGGCGGGCGCGGGGCCGTCCACCCGGACGTCGTCGACCGAGAACGGGCCCTGCTGGTACCAGCCGTGGACGTAGAGCCGGACGCTGTGCGCGTTCGGGCCGGTGGTGAACCGGGTGGTGAGCTGCTGCCAGCCGCCGCCGGTGGTCTCGGTCCAGGCCGGGGCGACATCCCTGCCGGTGCCGGTGGCGCCCAGGTAGACGAAGGCGCCGCGGACCCAGGCCGAGGCGGTGTAGGTGGTGTTGGGCTGGACGGCCACGGTCTGCGCGCACTCGCCGGTGGAGTCGGCGGTGGCCGGCGTGACGGTGAGTGCGGAGGCGCCGGAGTGCGCGGCGATGGTGGTGACGGCGGCCTCGGCCGGGCCGCCGGTGCACTTCCAGCCGGGGACGGCGCCCCAGTCGGAGAGGTCGGGGACGGGCAGTTCGAAGCCGGGGTTGGTGGCCAGGTTGACGGTCGGGCCGCTCGGGGTGCTCGGACCGCTCGGGGCGCCGGCCGGGGCGGGCCCGGGGGCGGCGGAGGCCGCCGGGGCGGCGAAGGCGGTGAGCAGCGCGACGGAGGCGGCCAGCGCGGACAGGCGCGTGAACTGGCGCGTGGACTGGCGCGCGGACAGGCGCGTGAACTGGCGCGTGGACAGGCGCGCGGACGGGCGCGTGGACATCGACACGAGAGGACTCCTGCATGTGGGGGACACGCCCGTGGGGAGGGCGTGGCGGAATCGGAACCCTGGAACCGGGGCCTTGGGTCGGGCCCCTGGAACCGGGCTCGCGGGACCTGGGTGCTCCCGGAGGGGCGGGAGCGGATGGTGCGCCGCACTCGGACCGAGGAGAAACAATGGACTGGACCAATCGGCCCGTCAAGGGAACGGCCGGTGAACCGAAGCCCACCGCACCCGCCGCAAAAGGGACAAGACGATCCGTCAGGGGACGTACAACTCCGCGATGTCATCGGCGTAGTACTCGGCGATCGCCGCCCGGCGCAGCTTCAGGGAGGGCGTCAGCAGCCCCTGGTCCTGGCTGAACTCGCGGGGCAGCAGCCGGAACGCGCGGATCGACTCGGCCCGCGACACCGCCGTGTTCGCCGCCGCCACCGCGCGCTGGACCTCGGTGTGCAACTGCTCGTCCGCGAGCACCGCCCACGGGTCCAGCTGCTCCAGCCCGTGCGTCTTCAACCAGTGCGCCAGCGCCGCCGGGTCGAGCGTGATCAGCGCGGCCACGTACGGGCGGTCGTCGCCCACCACCAGGCACTGGGAGACCAGCGGATGCGCGGCCACCCGCTCCTCCAGCGCCGACGGGGCCAGGTTCTTGCCGCTGCTGGTGACGATCAGGTCCTTCTTGCGGCCGGTGATGGTCAGGTAGCCGTCCTCGTCCAGCCGGCCCAGGTCGCCCGTCCCGAACCAGCCGTCGATCAGGGACTCCGCCGTGCACTGCGGGTGGTTGAGGTAGCCGCCGAAGACCGAGCCGCCGCGCACCCAGACCTCGCCGTCGTCGGCGAGGGCCACCGACGAGCCCGGCAGCGGATGCCCGACCGTGCCCAGCTTCTGCCGCCCGATCGGGTTGGCGGTGATCGCGGCGGACGTCTCGGTCAGCCCGTAGCCCTCGTACAGGTGCAGGCCGGCGCCGGTGAAGAAGAGGCCGAGCTCGCGGCGCAGCGCGGAGCCGCCGCACATCACGCTGCGCACCCGGCCGCCGAGTACGGCCCGCAGCCGCTGGTAGACGGTCCGCTCGTAGGCGAGGTGGCGCAGCCGCAGCTTGGGGCTGGGCCCGGGTCCGCGCCCGAACGCCTTCTGCTCCCGGGCGGCGGCCCAGTCGACGGCCACCTGTCGGGCCTGTTCGAAGAGTTCGCCGCGCCCGGCGTCCTCGGCGGCCCGCCGGGCCTGCTGGAAGATCTTCTCGAAGACGTACGGGACGACGTGCAGGAAGGTCGGCCGGAAGGACTCCATCGCGGGCAGCAGGGCGTCGGTGGAGACCTCGGGGACGTGTCCGATCCGGAAGCCGCCGCGGATCGCCGCGACCTGCACGGCCCGCCCGTAGACGTGTGCCAGCGGCAGGAACAGCAGGGTGGACGGCTGTCCGCCGCCGGTGTCGTGGAAGGCCTCCCGCCAGCCGCCGAGCAGTGCGTCGGCCTCGGCGGCCAGGTTGGCGTGGGTGATCAGGCAGCCCTTGGGGCGGCCGGTGGTGCCCGAGGTGTAGACGACGGTGGCGACGTTCCCGGCCGTGACGCCGAGCCGCTGGCGGTGGACGAGCGAGTCGGGCACGTCACGGCCGTCCTCGGTGATCGCGGCGACGCAGTCGCGGTCCAGCTGCCAGATGCCGGTGAGGTCGGGCAGCGCGTCGCAGACCGCGCCGACCGTCATCGCGGCGTCCTCGTCCTCGACCAGGCAGGCCACCGCCTGGGTCTCGGCGAGGATCCAGCGCACCTGCTCGGCCGCCGCGGTGGGGTAGACCGGGACGGTGATCGCGCCGATCGACCAGAGCGCGTAGTCGAACAGCGTCCACTCGTAGCGGGTGCGGGACATCAGGGCGACCCGGTCGCCGTAGCGCACGCCCCGGGTGAGCAGGCCCTTGGCGAGGGCGAGCACCTCGTCGCGGAACTCCCGCGCGGTGACGCCCCGCCACTCGCCCCGGTGCCCGAACCGGTGCCCGTCCCGGTGCTCGTCGCGGTGCTCGGCGGGTCCGGCGGAGTCAGCGGGGCCCGGCGGGCCGACGCGGCGGGCCAGCTGCACCAGGTCCGGTGTGCGTTCGGCGGTGTCGTACAGCGAGTCGGCGAGTCCTCCGGTGGCCTCGGGCCCGGCCACGGCGGGGGTGGTGAACTCGCGCACATTCCCCCCGTTGGCGTCTCGCGGCGGCACTGCCCGCGCCGGAACCGGTGTCGGCGCCGGAGGCCGTGGCGGCGGTGCCGGGCCGCGCAGGTGGAGCGAAACTATCGGATCGGCCTGTCACTGCCCAGGGTTGTGACCGTGACGCGACGAGATCGGCACCGGTCCCTGCGGAAGGTGTCGCCGCCGGGGAGGAACCGCGTGCGTTCGGTGATCGGGCAAACCGGGCGGCGGCGGATGATCCGGACGCGAGCCCGCAGTGACCGGGACCCGATCCTGACGTGTGCGGGGCAAGCCGGGGAAGTGGACTGGTTCGACCCTCGAACGAGTGGTCAGGGCGTAGTAGGCTCTCGCAGACCTGCGACCGGGGGCCTCCCGGCCAGGCCCGATCCGACGACGCACCATCCACGCCGACCAGCCCCGAAGCCGATCTCCGAAGCCCGCACCCGAAGTCCTTTCCGAAGCCCTTTCCCAAGCCTTTTCCGGCCGAGCCCCGCGGCTCCTCCGAACCGCTCCCCGTCCGCGCCTGGCACTTCCCGACCGAGGACTCCATGCGTCTGCGCAGCAGCTCGATCCGCGCGAAGATCATCGCGCTGCTCCTGGTGCCCATCGTCGCGCTCACCGCGCTGTGGGTGTACGCGACCTTCGCCACCACCGGAGACGTCTGGGGCCAGCTGGAGATCAGCCGTACGTACAAGGAGTTCGGGACCCCGGTCGACCAGTACGCCGACGATCTGCAGAACGAGCGCCGCGCGGCCGTCCAGCGACTGGCCGTCCCGAACTCGCAGGTCGCCACGGACGCCTACGAACACGCCAAGGCCGCCACCGATCGTAGCCTCGACGTCCTGCGGCAGAAGAAGGACCACGTGGGCGGCAAGCTCTCCAGCTCCCAGCGCGGCCGCTTCCTGCAGATCATCGCCGCCGCCGACCAGATCGGACCGCTGCGCGCGCAGGTCGGCCGCTCCGCGCTCAACTGGGAGTTCGCGCTGGGGCAGTACAGCGACCTGGTCAAGCCGGTGTTCGGCTTCCGGTCCGCCTACGTCGCCCGGCAGACCGGCCAACTCCCGCGCCAGGGAACCATCCTGATCGAGCTGGTGCGCGCCCGCGAATACCTCGCGCAGGAGGACGCGGCGATGGAGGGCCTGCGCGGCGGCGCCGCCAAGCCCACCGCCGAGCAGTACCAGGTCGCCCTGGACGCCCTGCACAACCAGCAGGCCCTGTTCACCGTCTACATCGCCGAACTCGAACCCGCCGACCAGTCTGACTACATCGCCCTGCGCGGGGGCGAGGCCTGGGCCGCGCTGGCCCGCGCCGAAGCGGACTTCGTCGGCGCCGGCGGCCCCGAGCGGGTCGCCCAGGCGATCAACGGCGACTCCTGGCGGGAGACCGCCGACCGGGCGCTCGGCGACCTCACCTCGATCAACACCCGGATCGCCAACGGGATCGGCGAGCGCGAACGGTCCGCCGCGATCGGGATGCTCTGGCGGGGCGGCATCGCCGGCGCGATCGGCCTGGTCGCGGTCGTCCTGTCGGTGCTGATCTCCTTCCGGATCGGGCGCGGCCTCGCCCGCGAACTGATCGGACTGCGCAACGCGGCCAACGAACTGGCCGGCGCCCGGCTGCCCTCCGTCATGCTGCGGCTGCGCCGGGGCGAGGCGGTGGACGTCGCGGCCGAGGCGCCCGAACTACGCTTCGGGGCAGCCGAGATAGGCCAGGTCGGCCAGGCCTTCAACGCCGTCCAGCGGGCCGCCGTCGAGGCGGCGGTCGAACAGGCCGAACTGCGGCGCGGCGTCTCGGCGGTGTTCGTCAACCTGGCCCGGCGCAGTCAGGTGCTGCTGCACCGCCAGCTCACCCTGCTCGACACCATGGAGCGCCGCACCGAGAACCCGACCGAGCTGGCCGACCTCTTCAAGGTCGACCACCTCACCACGCGCATGCGGCGGCACGCCGAGGGCCTGATCATCCTCGCCGGCGGCTCGCCCGGGCGCGCCTGGCGCAAGCCGGTCCGGATGGTGGACGTGGTCCGCGCGGCGGTCGGCGAGGTCGAGGACTACGCCCGGGTGATCGTCCGGCCGTTCCCCGGCACCGGCCTGCTGGGCAGCGCCGTCGCGGACGTCACCCACCTGATCGCCGAACTCGTCGAGAACGCCGCGGTGTTCTCCCCGCCGACCACCCAAGTCACCGTCCAGGGTGAGGTGGTGGCACACGGATTCGCGCTGGAGATCGACGACCGCGGGCTCGGGCTGAGCGATCAACTCCTCGCCGACATCAACGAACGCCTCGCTGTGGAGCAGGAGTTCGACCTCGCCGACACCGACCGGCTGGGCCTGTTCGTGGTCAGCCGGCTGGCCCGGCGGCACGGCATCCGGGTCCACCTGCGCCCGTCCCCGTACGGCGGGACGACGGCGGTCGTGCTGATCCCGCGCGAACTGCTCGCCGAGGCGCCGGACGGCCTGCCCGAGCCGCCGCCCACCGGACAGCGCTCCGCCCCGGTCCGGCGCGGACAGCGCGACCTGATCGCCGTGCCCGCGCTCGGTGGTGGCGGTGGCGGTGGCGGTGGCGGTGGCGGTACGGCGGAGGGCTCGGCTCGGGCCGCTGCCGGTGCCGGGTCCGGGGCCGGTTCCGTTGCGGGGGAGGACGAGCGGCACCGGGGCAGCGGCGGTCCCCGGCCGTCCACGTCCGAGCCTGCCCGGACGCCGGGCGGGCTGCCGCGACGGGCCTCGCGGACCAAGGGCGGGCCGGTGCTGGTGCCCGCGCCGCCCAGGGACACCGAGGACGGTGCGGCGACGGGGCGCCACCGTCGGGACGAGCCGACCACGGCCGCTCCCGTCCTCGACGGGCCCGCGGACCCGCCGTTGGTCGCAGGCCCGCGGACCGAGGGCGGGCTGCCCCGGCGGGTCCGGCAGGCGAACCTCGCGCCGCAGCTCAAGGAACAGCTGAAGGAGCGCCTCCGGGACCGGACCGACCACGGGCCCGAGGACGAGGCCGCGCTCGCCGCCCGCCGGGCCCGGGAGGCCCAGGAGGCCGAGCGGGCGCGTGAGCGCTCGCCCGAGGAGGCGCGGGCCACCTTCGCCTCGTTCCAGCGCGGCTTCACCCGGGGGCGCGGTGCCGCCACGTCCGGGTCGGCCCCGGCGAGTGCCCGACCCGCCGCCGTACCCGTCTGGCAGCCGCCGGACCCCGCCCGGCGGGCGATCAGTCCGGCACCCGCCCCGGCGGCGCTGTCCGCGCCGTCGGACGGTGCCCGGGCGCCGCTCGCCCGTCGGGTGCCGCCCGGCCCGCCCGTCCGGCGGAACCCGGCGCCCGCACCCACGGCACGACCCGTGCCACCTGCATCAAGGGCAACACCTGAACCATGGGCAACACCTGCACCATCGGCAGCACCTGTACCAACAGCACCACCTGCACCACCCGCTCCATCGGAAGGAACTGATTCATGACCACTTCGACGCAGCCGTCCGGGGACCTCAACTGGCTCCTGGACGACCTGGTGGGGCGCGTCGCGGCCCTGCGGCACGCCGTGATCCTCTCCAGCGACGGCCTGGCCACCGGCGCCTCCCGCGACCTCGACCGCGAGGACGCCGAGCACCTGGCGGCCGTCGCGGCCGGGTTCCACAGCCTGGCCAAGGGCGCCGGCGGGCACTTCAAGGTCGGCGGGGTCCGCCAGACGATGGTGGAACTGGACGAGGCATTCCTGTTCATCACGGCGGCCGGTGACGGCAGCTGCCTGGCCGTGCTGAGCGAGGCCGAGGCCGACATCGGCCAGATCGCCTACGAGATGGCGCTGCTGGTCAAGCGGGTCGGCGAGCACCTGGCCGCCGAGCCGCGCACCGAAGCCGCGCCGCCGGGGAGATGAGCGGTCCGATGGCGGATCCGAAGGCTGAGGCGGCGGGGCGGCCCGAGCCGGGCGGCTCGGCCGCGTCGGCCGGGACGGCAGGTACGGCAGGGGAGGTGGCGGAGCAGATGGGCCAGGACGGGGCCGAGTCCGACCTGCTCCACCCGCGTGCCCCTGCCGACGACCGCTGGTTCGACGACGAGGCCGGCCCGGTCGTGCGGCTCTACTCGATGACCCGCGGCCGCACCCGGCCGGTCGAGGACGGCCTGTTCGACCTGATCTCGCTGATCACCGCCGCCGAGCCCGGGCCGAACGCGGGGGCCGTGCCGGCGCACGTCCTCGACCCGGAGCACCAGACCCTCCTGGCCTGGTGCCGCCGCGAGCCGCTGTCCGTCGCCGAACTCGGCTCCTACACCGACCTGCCGGTCAGCGTCGTCCGGGTGCTGCTCGGCGACCTCTACGACGCCGAGCTGATCAGCGTCACCCGACCCGTTCCGCTCGCCGAGCTGCCGGACGAGCGCCTGCTGCGAGACGTGATCAATGGACTCCGTGCGCTCTGACCACGACGGCCGCGCCGCCGCCGGCGGTACCTCTGGTGGCGGCACTCCCGGCACTCCCGGCACCCCCGTCGGCCACGGCTCCGGCGGTCGCGCCAACGACCCGCGCTGGCGCGGCGGCCCGGCCGTCGCGGTGAAGATCCTCGTCGCGGGCGGCTTCGGCGCGGGCAAGACCACGCTGGTCGGCTCGGTGAGCGAGATCCGACCGCTGCGCACCGAGGAGGAGCTCAGCGAGCTGGGCCGCCCGGTGGACGACACCTCGGGCGTGGAGGCGAAGCGCACCACCACCGTGGCGATGGACTTCGGCCGGATCGACCTGCGGCCCGGACTCGCGCTGTACCTGTTCGGCACGCCCGGGCAGGACCGGTTCTGGTTCGTCTGGGACGAGTTGGCCCGCGGCGCGCTCGGCGCACTGGTGCTCGCGGACACCCGGCGGCTGGCCGACTGCTTCCCCTCGGTCGACTTCTTCGAGCAGCGCGGCATCCCGTTCGTGGTCGCGGTGAACTGCTTCGACGGCACCGAGCGGTTCTCCCCGGACGAGGTCCGCGACGCGCTCGACCTCGACCCGGACATTCCCGTGCTGCTGTGTGACGCACGCCTGCGGGAGGACGGGAAGGAACTCCTGGTCGCGCTCGTCGAGCACGCCGCCGCCCGTCGCCACCGCGCCCCGGCCCGGACCTGACGCCGCCGCGACCCGGTCTGACGCCGCCGCACCCCGGTCCTGGCGCCGCCGCGACCCGGTCTGACGACACCGCGCCCCCGGTTCGGCACTGCACCCGCACAGAGGCTTCACAGAGCCTCCGAGCCACCCGACGTCTCATTCGGTTGTCCGCATCCCGGACGTTCGGTGTGCCGAAGGTTGCCTAGACCGGCCCGGCGTGGAAGGCTCTGGGCACGAAAGCCGCCCGGCCATGCCGTCGGGAGGGCCGGAAACGTTCCGTTCACGAAGGCGCGCATCGACGACGACGCGCCATTGTGCAGAGCAAGGGGGAGGGCAGCAGGATGACCGTCGGCCAGCAACGTGCCACGACCGATCCCGCCCCCGTCACGCCGGTGCTCACCGTCCGCCGCTACATCGACCAGGCGCTGATCTGCAGCGCCTGTTGTCGGTGACCGGCCGGCCCCTTCCCGGTACGTCCCCGACGATCCCGGCCCACCCGGCCGCCGTCTGACGCACCGCCAATCCCGTCGACCAGGCCGTAGCGGACCCGCCCCATCCGGCGTGCCCGCGACCGCCGATCCGGACCCGCCTCGCGGAGAGACCACCAGTGAACATCGCCTGCACCAGCCCCGCCCCCGGCATCGCCGGCCGTCCCCGCTCGACCGGGGCGGCCTCCGCGCTGTGCGACGGTGGACCGGCCAGGCGGTGGAACGGGCGCGCGAACCGCGCCGGGGACAGCCACCAGGGTCACCTCGACCTTGAGCCGTTCTGGCCGTCCCGGCAGCCGCACCTGTTCGATCAGACGTGTCCGGGCTCGCCCAGCGCGTCCCGGCCCTCCGCAGGCTGATTTCGGATCAGCCCGGCAGTACGCCCGGTCGACGCGCAGACGACTCCACCCCGTCCGTCACGCGCGAAATGAGCGGCACACCATGTCTTCTTCATCCACGGCCACCCTGCCCCTGCCTTCCCCGACCCCGCACCTGCGCGCGGTCCGTTCCGTCCCCGGCGTCCTCCCGGCCGGGTCCGGCCTCTCCGGCGCGCCGGGCTCCTCCGCCTCCCCGCTGTCGCACGGCTCGCCGGCCGCCGAGCGATGGCCCGGGGGAGCGGTCCGGTCCTCCCATGCGGCCCCGTCCCGTCCGGCGGGCGCGGGCGTCGCACCCCAGCCGGGCGCGGTCCTCCCGGCCGCGCCGGCTGCCCTGCTCGCCGCGCTGCCCGAGGGCGCGACCGTCGTCGCCGCCCTGCCGCAGGGCGCACTGCCGCAGGGTCTGCTCGCCCAGTACGGCACACAGTTCGGCGCCGGTACCGGGAACCCGATGGTCGGGTACCTGGTGCTCGTGCCGGCCGACAGCCCGGTGGCGGCGGTTCCCGGTGCGTCCCTCGGCGGGCCCTCGGCTGCGCAGCACGTCGGTGCGCACGCCGGTGCGCCCGTGAGTGTGCCCGCACAGGGCGGTGTCCGTCCGGTCCGACCGGCCGGGCGCGGCATCGCCGTCGATGCGGAGCGGCGCAACGCCTACGTCGACGGGCGGCTGCTCGACCTCACCTACCTGGAGTTCGAGCTGCTCGCCCACCTCACCGAGCACCCGCAGCGGGTGCACACCCGGGACCACCTGGTCTCGGCGGTCTGGGGTTACGGCCACGTCGGCGACGGCCGCACGGTCGACGTGCACGTCGCCCGGTTGCGCCGCAAGCTCGGACCGGTCTACCGCGACACGATCGTGACGGTCCGTCGGGTCGGCTACAAGTACACCCCGGCCGGCTGATCGGCCACTGAACCTCCTGCCGCGGCGGGTTGCCCGTGACCTCGTGGAACGGGCAGCCCGCTGCGGCATTGTGACGTGACGTCAGGCACGCTGGTCGGGCGGCAGCAGCAGGACGGCGAGTGCGTCGGCGCAGGTGCGGGCGTGGCCCAGGAACCAGTCCAGGCGGTCGTCGGTCAGGTGCGCCGGGGTCGAGCGGACGGCCAGCGCGAACCGGGCCTGCCCGGTGCCGTCCAGGACGGGCACGGCCACCGTCCGCACTCCGGCAGCCGACTCGCCGTCGTTGAGTGCGTACCCGGAGCTCCGGACCTTCGCCAACTCCTCGTCGAGCAGCGCCGGTTCGGTGATCGTCCGGTCGGTGAACGACGGCAGCGGGCCGAGCGCCGACACCGCCGGCTCACCCGGGCGCGGCCAGGCCAGCAGCACCTTGCCGAGCGCCGTGGAGTGCAGTGGCCGGCGCAGCCCGAGGCCGGTGTCCGGGCGGACGGAGGCCCCCACCAGGATGACCGCGTGCGGACCGCTGCGGATCGCGAGGTCTGCGGTCGCACCGGTGCGTCGGGACAGCCTGTCCAACTCGGGTGCGGCCAGGTGCAGTCCGCGCTGGTGGAAGGTGAGTTGGCCGAGTTCGGCGACCGCCGGGCCGAGCCGGTAGCGCGCGGTCTGCTCGTCCTGCTCCAGGAAGCCGGCGCTCACCAGCGTCCGGGCCAGCCGGTGCGCGGTGGAGACCGAGAGGTCCATCCGGCGGGCCAGGTCGGAGGCGCTCAGGTCGGGGCCGTTGTCGTGGAAGCAGTGCAGCAGCCCCAGCGCACGCTGGACGGCCTGCGCACCGGCCGGCGGGCCCTGGACGGCGGTGGCGGCCTCGGCCATGGCACCTCGCGTTTCGGTTCGGGAATCCGGCTGGATCACCGGGAGGAGTCTCAGCGTAGGGCAGCGAGTGCTGCGGGATTGTGTCGACGACGTTGCAATGGAATGGCGTTGATGAACAAGTGATCCCACCATGTGGCAAAACCTTGCCTCCGGCTCGATCGTCGTGGAACGCTCCTCACATCGCGCCGGACGCCCGCCGCCCGGCGCACCACCCGCAACCCCGACCCGCAGGAAGGAGCGACGCCGTGACGATCCACCGGTGCCCCGCCTCCTGCGCGTGTTGTCGCTGACGCTCCCCTCGCGCCGCACCGTCCGGCGTTCCCCGCCTCGCGCGACTCACGGCCTCGCCCGTCTCGCCCGTCTCGCCCGTCTCGCCCGACACGCCCGACCCGCCCGACCCGCCCGCCTCGCCATCTCGTGCAACTCCCCGACGCCGTGGGCCCCGTGACCCGCGCGGCGTGCCCAGACCCGTAGCCTTCCGGCGCCCGCCGAACCCGCCCCCTCCGCAGAGGACCACACCCCGTGCCCAGCCCTTCCCCCAGTGCCCCCGACACCCTCTGGTTCACCCGCTGCCCGGTGCCCACCGCCACCGGGATCGCCGCCGACCAGGGTTGGCTCGCCCGCGAGTTCGCAGCCGACGGTATCGCCGTCCGCTCGCTCCAGGACGCCCCGCCGGAGGTGGCCGCAGACCACCACTACACCCACGCGCTCACCGGACTGTTCCGCGAGGGCGGCAACGTCCCGGCGCTGTGGGCCCGTTCGCACGGCGAGCGGACCCGGCTGGTCGGCCTCACCTGGATCGAGGAGCGCCAGGTGGTCCTGGTCCGGGCCGGCAGCGGCATCACCGGCCCCGGCGACCTGCGCGGGTTGCGGCTGGCGGTCCCACATCATGACATCGGCATCGACTTCTGGCGGGCGATGGCCCTGGCCGGCTTCCGTGGCGCCCTCGGCCTCACCGGGCTCACGCTGGACGACGCCGAGCTGGTCGACGTCCCGGGCCTACCCGGCGGCGGGCAGTGGGCCGGCGAGCTGGCCGCGCTGCGGGACGGGGTGGTGGACGCCGTGTACGTGAAGGGGGCGCTCGCCGTCGAGGCGGCCCGCCGGGTCGGGGCGGAGGTGGCTGTGGAGCTGGACGCGGTGCCGGACCGCCGGGCCCGGGTCAACAACGGGACGCCCCGGCCGGTCACCGTCCACCAGCAACTGCTGGACGAGCAGCCGGAGCTGGTCGCCCGTTTCCTCGCCGTTCTGCTGGAGGCCGCCGACTGGGCGGCCGAGCACCCGGCGGAGGTGGTGCGGATCCTGCGGGCCGAGACCGGCGCGGGCGCCGAGGGCGTGGCCGGGGCGTACGCGCCGGGTAGCCACCGCACCCTGCACCTGGACCTCTCGGCGGACCGCCTGGAGCTGCTGGCGCAGCAGGAACGATTCCTCGGGGAGCGGGGATTCCTCGCCGCCCCGGTCGACATCCCCGGCTGGGCCGACCCGGAACCACTGCGCGCCGCCCGCGAGCTGCTGCGTGAACGGCGCCGCGCCGCGATGGGCGGCTGAGCGCCGTCGACCGCCGGCTGACAGATCACAACTAACAGATTTCAGCAGACAGATTTCAGATAACAGATTTCGAAAGTTGTCACTTGTCAGCTGTCCTTCGTTTGGAGACCCCGTGAAGACCCCCCGCTTCGCCCTCGCCGCCACCGCGCTGCTCGCCTCCACCGCACTGGCCGCCTGCGGCTCGTCCGCCGACGGGGCCAAGGCCTCCGCCGACGGCGGGGCCGGCGGCAAGGCCGACGTGGTGCTCCGCCTGCCCGACCCCGGAAACAACGGGTTCCTCGCCCGCGGCAAGAAGGACGGCTCGCTGGACAAGGCTCTGGCCGCCGTCCACGCGAAGGTCGCCTGGACCGGCAGCGCGGGCCCGTTCGCCCCGGCCGCACAGGCCCTGTCCGCCGACCAACTGGACGTCGCCCAGGGCTCGATCACCTCGGCCGTCGCCGCGCTCGCCCAGAAGCCCGGCTTCAAGCTGTTCGCCCAGACCGCGCCCGACGGCGTCGGCGAAGGGATCCTGGTGAAGAACGACTCGCCCATCAAGTCCGTCCAGGACCTGGTCGGCCGCAAGGTCGCCGTCTCCCAGGGCGGCACCAGCGAGTACCTGCTGCTCAAGGCGCTGGAGAAGAACGGCGTCCCGGCCGACAAGGTCGAACGGGTCTACCTGCGCGCCGACCAGACGGCAGGTGTCTTCAACTCCGGCCAGGTGGACGCCTGGGCGACCTGGAACACCTTCTCCACGCCCACCATCGCCAACGCCGGGGCGCACTTCCTGGCCAACGGCAAGGAGGTCGGCTCCGACAACTACGCCGTCTGGGCCGTCCGCAACGGCTTCGCCGACAAGCACCCCGAGGTGGTCAAGACCTTCTACACCTACCTGCGCGAGAACGGCCTCAAGGAGAAGGCGGACCCGGCCGCCTACCTCAACGTCTTCACCGACTCCGGCCCGACCGCCGTCACCCCCGCCGAGAAGGACATCGCGGTGAACGTCAGCGGGCAGGGCGCCGCCGCGGAGGCCATCTCCGACGCCGACACCGCCCGCTTCGGCACCGTCGCCCGGTTCTTCGCCGACCAGAAGGTCACCAAGCAACTCGTGGACGTCAAGCCGTACCTGATCGACATCAACAAGCTCGGGGACGGTGCCAAGTGACCACCGCCGCCCCCGAACGCGCCACCGACGAGACCCGAACCGCCCTCGACGCCGGACTCGTCACCCCGCACACCAGGCGGCAGCGACCCCGCCCGCGCGCCCTCGCCGTGATCCTGCGCACCCTGGGCCCGCTCGCCCTGCTCGGCGGCTGGGCGCTCGCCTCCGCCACCGGCGCCCTCACCCAGGACGTCCTCGCCTCACCCGCCCAGGTCGCCGAAGCCGTCGGCGAGTTGTGGGGCAACGGCCAGCTCGCCGATGCCCTCGGGGTCTCCCTCACCCGGGCCGGCCTCGGCCTGTTCTTCGGCGCGACCACCGGTCTGGTGCTCGGCGTGGTCACCGGCTTCACCCGGCTCGGCGAGGAACTGCTCGACTCCGCGATCCAGGTGCTGCGCACCGTCCCGTTCCTGGCGCTGGTCCCGCTGTTCATGGTGTGGTTCGGCATCACCGAGACCGCGAAGGTCGCCCTGATCGGCGTCGCCACCAGCTTCCCGATGTACGTGTCCGCTTCCGGCGGCGTCCGCAACACCGACCGCAAGCTGGTAGAGGCGATGCGCAGCTTCGGGCTCGGCCGCTGGGCCATCGTGCGCACCGTCGTCCTGCCCGGCGCGCTGCCCGCCCTGCTGTCCGGCCTGCGGCTGTCGATGACGCTCAGCGTGATCGCCCTGATCGCCGCCGAGGAGATCAACTCCACCGAGGGGATCGGATACTTGATGGCCCAGGCGCAGAACTACTCGCGCACCGACATCCTCGCCGTCTGCATCCTGATCTACGGGTTGCTCGGCCTTACCGCCGACGCGGTCGTCCGGGTCCTGGAACGCCTCCTGATGCCGTGGCGCCAGGCCGTCCAGGGGGCAGCCCGATGAGCACCGCTACCTCCGCGACCTCTGCCGCCTCCGCGCCTGCGACCTCCGCGCCCGCGACCGCGGCTCCGGCCGTCCACCTGCGGGGCCTGCGACGGGTGTTCGGCACCCGGGCCGTCCTCGACGGCGTCGATCTCTCCATCGCCCGGGGCGAGTTCGTCGCGCTGCTGGGCGCCAGCGGCACCGGCAAGACCACCCTGCTGCGCATCCTCGGCGCGCTCGACCGGGCCGACGAGGGCACCGTACTCGTCCCGCCGGTGCGAACGGTGGTCTTCCAGGAGCCCCGACTCGTGCCGTCCAAGCGGGTGTTGGCCAACGTCACGGTCGGCCTGCCGCGCGGCGCCGCCACCCGGGAGACCGGACTCAAGGCGCTCGCCGAGGTCGGCCTCGACAAGCACGCCGACGCCTGGCCGGCCACCCTCTCGGGCGGCGAGGCGCAGCGCGTCGCCCTCGCCAGGGCCCTCGTCCGCGAACCCCAACTGCTGCTGCTCGACGAGCCGTTCGCCGCACTGGACGCGCTCACCCGACTGCGCATGCAGGACCTGGTCGGTGACCTCGTCCGCCGCCACCGCCCCGCCGTGCTGCTGGTCACCCACGACGTGGAGGAGGCCGTCCGGCTCGCCGACCGCGTCGCCGTCCTGCGCGACGGCCTGCTCGTGCGCGACGAGCCGGTCGCCGTCGACCACCCCCGCGACCCCGCAGACCCGGCCTTCGCCGACCTGCGCCGCCGACTGCTGGCCGACCTCGGCGTCCACTGACCCGTAATCGGCCCCACCGAACCGTCCTCGATAACGCCAGCCCGCACCACCGGAGTTGAACAGATGACCGTGACCCTCGGCGTCCACGCCAGCAACCCCTCGCTCTACTACCTCGCCCGACTGCCCTACCTGGACGAGGAACTGGCCCCGCTCGGCGAGACCGGCGCCTTCCACCACTACGCCGACGGCACCCGCACCGGTGCGCTGCTCGCCGACGGCACCATCGACTTCGGCGGGACGGGCTCGACCCCGCCGGTCACCGCCCAGGCGGCCGGCCACGACCTGGTGTACGCGGCGGTCTCCGCACCCCGGCCCGACCACGGCGCTCTGCTGGTGCTGGACGGCGGCCCGGTCCAGGCGGTGGCGGACCTCAAGGGCGGCACCGTCGTGCTGGGCATCGGATCCTGGCAGACCCATCTGCTCGCCAAGGCCCTGCACGCGCAGGGACTTTCGTACGCCGAAGACGTCACCCCGGTGCGCCCGGCGGCCGGCCAGGACCAGGCCCAGCGGCTGCGCGACGGCGAGATCGCGGGGTGGATCGCCCAGGGCGCCGAACTGGCCGCCGCCCGCCGGAGCGGGGGCTTCCGGGAGCTGATCCGCACCGGCGACGTCATCACCGACCGCTCGGTGTTCTTCACCCGCCGGGACTTCGCGACCGAGCGCCCCGAGGTGGTCGCCGCGATCGCCGCCGCGCTGCGCCGGGCCGACGCCTGGGTGGCCGCCCACCCGGCCGAGGCGGCTGCGATCGCGGCGGAGCAGCTGGGCGGCTCGGCCGTCGACTGGCAGGCGGCGCTGGCCGCACTGCCGTGGCAACTGGAGCCCGCCACCGCCGGGTTCATCGCCGAGCAGCAGGAGGCCGCGGACATCTTCCACGGGGTCGGGTTCATCGACCGGGCGCTGACCGTCGCCGACGCCCATCTGCCCGAGCTGGAGGCCCCGGTGGCCGCCGCGCTCGCCAAGGCGGTCTGAACCATGGCCTCCGAAGTCCTCTGGTACATCATCCCGCGCGAGGGCCGCTACCCGTGGGAGCCGGCCGGACGCCGCCCGGTGGATCTCCGCTACTTGCAGCAACTGGCGGGGAGCGTCGAGCGGTTGGGCTACACCGGCGCCCTGCTCGCGACCGACCTCTACGATGTGTGGACGCTCGGCAGCGCGCTCGCGGCCGCCACCACCCCGGCGTTCAAGCCGCTGCTGGCCGTCCACCCGGGGCTGGTCTCGCCCACCCTGCTGGCCAAGATGGCGCTCAGCTTCGACCGGATGCACGGCGGCCGACTGCGGTTCAACGTGGTCAACGGCTCGACCGCGCAACTGCGCGAGTACGGACTGGACGTCGAGCACGACGACCGCTACCGGCTCAGCGCCGAGTACTGGTCGATCGTCAAGCGCCTGACCGCCGGCGAAGTCTTCGACCACAAGGGCGAGTTCTACGATCTGAAGAACGCGGGCGCGAGCCTGAGGGAGCTGGCGCCGGTCCAGCCCGGCGGCATCCCGCTCTGGTTCGGCGGCAGTTCGGCGGCCGGCATCGAGATGGCGGCCGAGCACGTGGACGTCTACCTGACCTGGGGCGAGCCGCCGCACCTGCTCAAGGAGAAGCTGGACCTGGTCCGGGCGCGGGCCGCCGCCCACGGCCGGACCCTGCGGATCGGGCTGCGGCTGCACCTGATCGTCCGCGACACCGAGGATGAGGCCTGGGCGGCCGCCGACCGCCTGCTCGACGTCACCAGCGAGGCCACGTACGCCCGTCAACTGGGCGGCGCCAAGGGGGAGGACGGGGTCGGCTGGCAGCGGCAGTTCCGCCAGCACGGCGGCAAGGTGCCCGCACGGGCCCGGGAGCTGGAGGCCTACCCGAACCTCTGGCCAGGAATGAGCCTGTTCCGCCCCGGCCCCGGTACGGCGGTGGTCGGCTCGACTGCCCAGGTGGTCGAGCGGTTGCAGGAGTTCGAGTCGTTGGGCGTCGACACCTTCATCCTCTCCGGCAACCCCCTGCTGGAGGAGGCCCACCGGGTTGCAGAAACGGTATTGCCCGCCTTGGGCATCCGCCGCTGACAGATGACAACTGACAGCTGACAGCCGACAACTGACAGCTGACAGATGATGAAATCTGTCAGCTGTCAGTTGTTTGCCCGTTCCGCCGGCAAGCCCCGCCCGCCCCCCTCCCCGCTCAGAGGCTGAGTCGGTCGATCTCCGCCAGCTCCTCCGCGGTCAGCGGACCGCCCGCGAGCGCGTCGATGTTCTGGTCCAGCTGGGCGACGCTGCTCGCCCCGATGATCACCGAGACCACCCGCGGGTCCCGCAGGACCCAGCACAGCGCGAGCTGCGCCAGCGTCTGCCCGCGCCGCTCGGCGACCTTGTTGAGTGCCCGCAGCTGCTCCAGCTTCGGCCCGCTGAGTGCCTCCTCGGTCAGGAACCGCCCGACCGACATCCGCGAACCGGCCGGCACCTCACCTGACAGGTAGCGATCCGTCAGCAGGCCCTGGGCGAGCGGCGAGTAGGCGATGAGGCTGGTCCGGGTCTCGCCCACCGCGTCCAGCACGCCCTCCTCCACGTACCGGTTGAGGATCGAGTACGCCGACTGGTTCAGCAGCACCGGCGTGCCCAGCTCGCGCAGGATCGCCACCGCCTCCCGGTGCTGCTCCGCCGGGTAGTTCGAGATCGCCGCGTACAGCGCCTTGCCCGAGCGCACCGCGCTGTCCAGCGCGCCCATCGTCTCCTCGAGCGGGGTGTCCGGGTCGTAGCGGTGGGAGTAGAAGACGTCGACGTAGTCCAGCCCCATCCGGCCCAGCGACTGGTCCAGGCTGGCCAGCAGGTACTTGCGGCTGCCGCCGTTGCCGTACGGGCCGGGCCACATGTCCCAGCCGGCCTTGCTGGCGATGAACAGCTCGTCGCGGTACGGGCGGAAGTCCTGGGCGAACAGGTAGCCGAAGTTGCGTTCGGCGCTGCCGTACGGCGGACCGTAGTTGTTCGCGAGGTCGAAGTGGGTGATCCCCCGGTCGAAGGCGCGGCGCAGTACCGCCCGCTGGACCTCCAGCGGCTGGGCGTCACCGAAGTTGTGCCAGAGGCCGAGGGAGACGGCCGGCAGCTGAACGCCGCTGCGGCCGGCCTTGCGGTAGGTCATTGAGGCATAGCGGTCATCCGCGGCGAGGTAGCTCATGCCGGACATCTTGCCAGTCGCCGCGGGCGGATCAAGCCCTTGCCCCGTTTCTGACCGGTGCTTATGCTCGCGGAGGATCGTACGCGTGCGAGGCGAAGGGGGAGTCACGATGACCGTCCAGGCTGTGACCGCGCCCGCGACCCCAACCGCGACCGCACCCGCGACCGCCGCGCCCCGCTGTTGTCGTCGCCGCCGCACCTCGCGCTGACGCCGCCCCAGAGCCGCTCCGCCGCGATCCCCTCCCGGTGCCGCCCGCGTGAGCGCAGCCCGTACCGGGGCGTTCCGCGCGGGCCGCCGCCACCCCTCCTCGGCAGCCCTGCCCGCGCCTCGGGTCAGGGCGTCGCGCCGAGGCCCCATCGAGCGCCCCCAAGGAGACCGCCGTGCGGTTCACCGTCTCGTCCCTCGTCGCCAACGGACCCGATCCCGTGACCGGCGTCCAGCGCACCCCGCAGGAGAAGCTGTGGAACGTCATCGACCAGGCGGTCGTGGCCGAGCAACTCGGTTACGACGGCTACGGCGTGGGGGAGCGGCACGGTGAACCGTTCCTCTCTCCGGCGCCGCCGGTGCTGCTCAGCGCGATAGCGGCCCGCACCTCCACCATCCGGCTGTTCACCACGGTGACGGTGCTGAGCATCCTGGATCCGGTCCGGGTCGCCGAGGACTACGCCCTGCTCGACCAGCTCTCCGGAGGCAGGGTCGAGTTGATCATCGGCAAGGGCAACGACCCGCGGCACTTCGACCTGTTCGGTCTGCCCGAGGAACGCCAGTGGGACGCGCTCGCCGAGAACTACGGCCTGTTGCGCCGGCTCTGGCGCGAGGAGAGGGTGACCTGGGAGGGTTCGACCCGCCCGCCGCTCAAGGACGCGGCCGTCGTGCCGCGCCCGTTGCAGGACCCGATCCCGGTGTGGCACGGCAGCGCGACCAGCACCCAGTCCACCGACCTGGCCGCCCGCTACGGTGATCCGCTCTTCTCCGCCAACTCCTTCCACCCGCTGGCCAAGTACCGCTCCCTGGTGGAGCACTACCGCGAGCGCTGGGCGCACTACGGGCGCGATCCGAGGGGGGCCAGGGTGGGCGCGAGCTTCGGCGGGCTGTACGTCGCCAAGCGCTCGCAGGACGCGGTCGAGGGCTTCCGTCCGTACTGGGACGCGATGTTCGGTTCGGCGGCCGGCCGGCACAACAAGTCGCCGTTCACCTCGCTGGAGGACGCGCTGGAGCACGGTTCGGCCCTGGTCGGAAGCCCGCAGCAGGTGATCGAGAAGATCCACCGCTATCACGAGGCCTTCGGCAACGAGGTGGTCGGGATCGGAGTCGACGCTCTGACGGAAGGGGCGCAGCGGGAGCAGTTGGAGCTGTTCGCGGCGGAGGTAGCCCCGGTGGTCAGGCGCGAGCTTCCGTGAGCGCCCGCCCGACGTGACGCGCGCCACCGGCCGCGGTGGAGTGCCGCCGGTCGGGGAGGGGGAGACGAGCGGGCGAGGGGCCGTGGCCGCCGGGGGGCGGCGCACGGCCCTCAGTCGTCCCCGGCGCGTACCCGTCCGCCCGCCTTGTCCACGGCGCGGACCGCGTCGGCCCGCCTCGCGTCCGCGTCGAGCCGGGCAATCCCTGGCCTTCTGTACCTACTGGTATGTACAGTGGTTCGCATGACCACCCAGGACCGCCTCATCGAGAGCACCCAGGCACTCCTCTGGGAGCGTGGCTACGTCGGCACCAGCCCCAAGGCCATCCAGCAGCACGCCGGCGTCGGCCAGGGCAGCATGTACCACCACTTCGCCGGCAAGCCCGACCTCGCCGCCGCCGCGCTGCGCCGCAGTGCCGAGCAGCTGCGGGGAGTCGCCGCCGCCGACCTGTCCGCTCCCGGCAGCGCGTACGACCGCATCGCCGCCTACCTGCGCCGCGACCGCGACGTGCTGCGCGGCTGCCGGATCGGCCGGATGGCCCAGGACCCGGACGTCATCGCCGACCCCGAACTGCGCGCCCCCGTCGAGGAGACCTTCGACTGGCTGCGCGCCCGGATCGCCGAGTTGGTGGCCGAGGGCCAGGCGGCGGGCGAGCTCGCCCCCGGTGTCGACCCGGCCGACACCGCCGCTGCCGTGGTCGCCGTCGTCCAGGGCGGCTACGTTCTGGCCCGCGCGGCCGGCCGGGCCGAGCCCTTTGATCAGGCCGTACGCGGTGCCCTCGGCCTGCTCGCCGCCCAACGCACCGCCTGACCCGCGCCGCGCACGGCTGAGCGGCCGCGTGACCGACTGACCGAGTGACCGAGTGACCGCGTGACCGCGTGACCGAGCGCGTGACCGACTGGCCGAGCGACGCCCGCTCGACGATCCGACCGAGGAGACCCGCCGTGCACGCCATGCAGTACGAGATCACCCTCCCCGCCGACTACGACCTGGGGATCATCCGCAAGCGCGTCGCCGACAAGGGCCATCTGCTCGATACACACCCGGGCCTCGGGCTCAAGGCGTACCTGGTCCGTGAGCGGGGCCGCGACGGGTCGCCCGTCAACCAGTACGCGCCGTTCTACCTCTGGCGCACCGTCGAGGGCATGAACAGCTTCCTCTGGGGACCGGGCTTCCGCGGCCTGAGCGCCGACTTCGGCCGCCCGGTCGTCCGTCACTGGCTCGGCGCCGGTCTGGCCCACGGCGCCGTGCCGGACGCTCCGGCGACTTCGACTTCGACCTCGATCGTGACCACGACCGCGACCACGGCTACCCGCCACACCGTCAGGCTCCCCGAGTCCGACGATCCCGCCGAGGCGGTCGAACGGGCCCTCGCCGAGTTCCCCGCGCACCCCGCTCTGCACACCGCCGCCGTCGCGGTGGACCCGAGCCGCTGGGAACTGGTCCGCTTCGCCCTCTGGCACGGCCCGGCCCCGGACGACGTGCCGGGCAGCCGCTACCAGGTGCTGCACCTGTCCCGTCCCGAACTCGACCGGCTGCCTGGCGGCCGGCACTGGTGAAAGGTTTCGCCACTCCCATGACCAGCCCCACGCCCGCCTCCGCGACCGCCCCCGTCACCCCCGCGACCCTCGGCGGCCTGGACGGTCTCGCACCCGGTTTCCCCGACTGGATCGTCACCAGTCTCTTCGGCGGCACCTACCAGCGCCCCGGTCTCGCCCTGCGCGACCGGCAGGTGGCCAACCTGGCCGCGCTCACCGCCCTCGGCGGCGTGGAGCCGCAGCTCGCCGATCACGTCCGCAACAGTCTGCGGATCGGCCTGACCAGGGAGGAGATCACCGAGGTCATCGTCCACCTCGCCCCCTACGTCGGCGTCCCCAAGGCTCTGGCCGGCCTGCGGGTCGCCACCGCCACCTTCGCCGAGGTACCCCCGACCGAGGTACCCCCGACCGAGACGTCCCCGACCCCCGCATCCCCGACCCCCGCATCCCCGACCCCCGCATCCCCGGCCGAGGCGGACCGGGCATGACCCCCACGATCCGTACCGTTCTCGGCGACCTCGACCCCGCGGAACTCGGTGCCACCGACTCCCACGACCACCTCTTCATCCGCAGCCCCCTGCTCCCCGGCGAGGAACTGGACGACCCGGCCGCCGCCGAGGGTGTCCTGCGCGCCTTCGCGGCGGCCGGCGGACGGTCGTTCGTCCAGTGGACCCCGTACGGCATGGGTCGCGGAGCGGACTCCCTCGCGAAGCTCTCCCGTGCGACCGGAGTCCACGTCGTCGCCGCCACCGGCCTGCACCAGGCGGCCCACTACGACCCGGACACCCTCCCTGCCGTGTACGACGGGCTGGCCGAACGCTTCACCGCCGAACTCACCACCGGGCTGACGGCCGAACCGGCCACCGAGTTGCCTGGACCGCCCGTAGCAGCCGAGGCCCCCGTAGCCGCCGAGGTCCCCGAAGCACCCGCGTCGCCCGAGGCCGTCCGGGCGGGCCTGATCAAGATCGCCTGCGACCCCGGGGCCATCACGGCGCACACCCGCCGGGTGATGGCCGCGGCCGCCGACGCGCACCACGCCACCGGTGCCCCGATCGCCGTCCACCTCGAACCCCGAGCCGACCCGCACCTCGTCCTGAACCGGCTGCACGTTCGACACGGCGTCCCGCCCCACCGGATCATCCTCGGTCACCTCACCCGGCTGCCGGATGTGCGGGTGCACCGCGAACTCGCCGCGGAAGGCGTCTACTTCGCGCTGGACAGCCCCTCCCGGGCCGGCCACCCGGCCGACCACCAGGCCTTCGACGTCATCGCCGACCTCGTCGAGGCCGGCCACGCCTCCCGACTCCTCCTCGGCGCCGACACCACCACCCGCACCGCCCGTCGGGCCGACGGCCCGACCGCACTGCTCGACGACCTCGCCCCACGGCTCGCCCGCACCTTCGGCCCCGAACTGCCCGGCCTCCTCCTCACCGCCAACCCGGCCGCCGCCTTCGCCACCGAGTGGCGCACGCCCTGAACCGTTCCCGCTCGGCCCGCCCCGGTCTCGACCGGCCGCAGGCCGAACCCGGGTCCTCGGTGAAGGCCCGCCGCCCACGCCCTACCGTGACGGCCATGGTGACCCTGCGCATCCTCACGACCGACGACTGGCCGCTCTGGCGCGACCTGCGCCTCGCCGCCCTCTCCGACGCGCCGCACGCCTTCAAGGCCCGCCTGGCGGACTGGCACCACGGCGGCGAGGAACGGTGGCGCGCCCGGTTGCACCTTCCGGGCGCCCACCACGTTGCGGCGCTGCTGGACGGTCCGGACGGTCCGGACGCCACGCCCGTCGGCCTGGCGGACGGTCTCCCCGGAGCCGGCGGCGTACGGGAGTTGCGCTCGGTGTGGGTCGGACCGAAGGCGCGCGGCAGGGGCGTCGCCGACCGCCTGCTGGAGGAGGTCGAGCGCTGGGCCCGCGCATCCGGCGGCAGCACGCTGCGCCTCGCGGTGCTCCCCGGCAACGAACCCGCGATCACGCTCTACCGCCGGCACGGCTTCACCGAGCTCACCGAGCTCACCGAGCCCGGCGGGCCCGGCAGGCCGCTCGCCGGCGGGGTCGCCCGGGAGCTCGTGATGGCGAAGCCGCTGCGCTGACGGTTGCAGCTGACGGCCGGGCGGGCCGGTCACCCGCCGATCCACCCCGCCACCCGCTCGACGGCCGCGAACGCGCCGAAGGCGAGCAGCTGCCACCCGGCACCGACCCGGCCGAGGTCATCAAGAACCTCGCCGCGCCGTTGTACTTCCGGGTCCTGATCACGGCCGAGCGGGTGGACGGCGACACCGCCGACCGAGCCGCCGCCGCCGTTCTCGCCGCGGCCCGCAACGGTGGCCTCGGCTGACCCGGGCGGCCGTCACGAGCCCGGCTGCCGTCACGAGCCCGGCCCCGCCGTCCGCGACGCGACGGCGGGGCCCGTGTCACCGGGGGGGGGGAGTGGCCGGGGCCCCGCCGTCGCGCGGCCGTCCGGCGGCTCACATGTGAGTGCCGCCGTCGATGCGGAGCTCGGTGCCGGTGACGAACGCGCCGTCGTCGGAGGCCAGCATCGCGATCACCCCGGCCACCGTCTCCGGACCCGCGAAGCCCTGGCCGAGGGCCGGGGCGAGCTTGGCGAGCAGGCTGAAATCGGCGTCGGCGGGCAGCCCGGGGTTGTGGGTCATGCCGCTGTCGATGCTGCCCGGCGCGACGCAGACCGCACGCAGGCCCTGCTTCGCGTACTCGGAGGCGATGGCGTGGGTGAAGGACTGGATGCCGCCCTTGGTCGCGGCGTACGCGGCCATGTAGGGGTGGGCGAAGCTCGCCGAGGTGGAGCTGAAGTTGACCACCACGCCCCTGCCACCCGCGAGCAGCGAGGGGAGCGCCTCGCGGGTCATCAGGAAGGTGCCGGTCAGGTTGACCGCGAGGAGCTTGTTCCAGAACTCCAGGCTGGTCTCGTGGGTGTGCGAGGAGCGGAGGATGCCGGCCGCGTTGACCAGGGCGTCCAGCCCGCCGAGGTCCGTGATCGCCGCCGCGACGCCGGTGACGACGGCCGCCTCGTCCGAGATGTCCAGGACCTGGATGGCCAGGCGGTCCGCGGTGCCGTCGGCGGTCGCGCGGTCCAGGGTCGCCTTCAGGCCGTCCTCGTCGACGTCGACGGCGACGACCTTCCCTCCCTCGGCGAGGATCCGGTGCACGGTGGCCTGGCCGATGCCAGAGCCGCCGCCGGTGATCAGGACGTTCCGTCCGCTGAAGCGCTCCATGGTGGTACTCCGTTCGTTCGTTCGTGGCCTCTCGACCTCAAGAGGCACGGTACGCCTTTATGGCATAACGTGCCAATAAGTCCTCCGGGTGTCACTTCGGCGCAACGCGCCACAGTGACACCGGCCTGCGTACGCTGACCCTGTGACCGGACGCCCCACCCTGAATCAGCGCCGCCGCGACGCCACCCGGCTGGACATCGCCCGTACCGCCGCCGCACTCTTCGCCGAGCGCGGGGCCGAGGCGACCACCGCCGAGGAGATCGCCCTCGCGGCCGGCATCTCGCTGCGCACCTTCTACCGGTACTTCTCCGTCAAGGAGGACGCCGTCGCGCCGCTGCTGGCGGCCGGTGGGCGTCGCTGGGTCGACCAGCTCGCCGAGACCCCGGCCGATCTGCCGCTGCGCGAGGCTCTGGAGCGCTCGGCGGTCGCCTCGCTGACCCCGCCCGACGAGGAGGCGGTCGAGGCGATGGAGTGGACGCGAAGCCTGCTGCGCGACCCGCGCCTCGACGGCACGTGGCAGCGCGTCCACGCCGACTCCGAGGAGCGGCTGCGGGCGGTCCTCGCGGCGCGTTGCCCGGGCGGCACCGACCCGCTGGAGATCCGACTGGCCGCCGCTGCGGCGACGGCCGCGATCCGGGTCGCGCTGGAGGAATGGGCCGCCTCGGACGCGCCCACGACCGGCCCGGGCTCCCCGCGGGAGCTCGGTGCGCGCTGCATGCGCGAACTCACGGCGGGGCTGCGGCTCTACGGGCGGGAGGGCTGGGCCCGCCCGGCCGCGAACAGGTGACAGATAACAGCTGACAGATTTCGTTATCTGTTATCTGTTATCTGTCGGCTGTCATCTGTCATCTGTTCCTCCTCCCCGGCCCCGTTAGGGTGGGTGATCGCGCGCCCCGGTGGGGGAACCGGGGTGACCACCTCGGATGTCCTGGACGGAGGGGGCGGGGAGTTCGAGGCGTGGGAGCAAGTAGGACATGGGTCTGACGAGCCACAAGGTGTTGGCGCTGGCCGTATTGATCGCCGTCGTGATGACGGCCGGCACGGTCTGGCTGTGGCCAAGACTCGCCAAGCAGACCTGGCAGGCGGTGCTCGGCCGGATCGGCTCCCTGCTCGCCACCCAGCTCGCGGTGCTGGCCGCGCTCGGCCTGGTGGCGAACAACTACTTCGCCTTCTACAGCAGTTGGGACGACCTGCTGGGCACCGGTGACACCGGCCCGGTGGTGATCCACAACAAGGCGGACGCGTCCGGCCGGCTGCTCGTGGAGACGATCGGCCACGCCTCCGTCAAGGGCGGCGGCGCGATGGGCCGCGAGCCCAGCCAGTCCGGTGAGATCCGCAAGGTGCGGATCGACGGCGCGGCCAGCCGGCTGTCCACCGAGGGGTACGTCTTCCTGCCGCCGCAGTACTTCCAACCGGAGTACGCGCAGCGGCAGTTCCCGGCGGTGATCGTCAGCACCGGCTTCCCCGGGATCGCCGAGAACCTGATCACCCGGTTCAACTACCCGGGCGCAGCGCTCAAGTTGCTCCAGGACGGCAACATGCAGCCGACCGTCATGGTGCTGATGCGCCCCTCGCCGGCCCTGCCGCAGGACACCGAGTGCGAGGACATTCCGGGCGGCGCGCAGTCCGACACGTACTTCACCAAGGACGTCCCTTCAGCGATCCAGGCGAGCTTCCGGGTCTCCTCCGACCCGCAGGCCTGGGCCTTCATGGGCAACTCGACCGGCGGCTACTGCGCCCTCAAGCTGGCCATGCGCCACCCGGACGTCTTTCCGACCGCCGTCGCGCTCTCCGCCTACTACGACGCCGCCGACGACCCGACCACGGGCGACCTGTTCGGCGGCAGCAAGCAGCGTCGTGACGAGGCCAACCTGATGTGGCGGTTGAAGAACCTGCCGCAGCCCAAGGTGTCCGTGCTGCTGGCCGGCACCAAGAAGGGCGACGGCGACTACCGGCGCGACACCGAGGCCTTCGTCGACGCCGTGCAGTCCCCGATGAAGGTCTCCTACAGCATGTTGGAGAACGGCGGCCACAACTTCGAGACCTGGAGCGCGCTGCTGCCGTCCTCGCTGGAGTGGCTGTCCCAGCACCTCAAGGTCCCGAACCAGGCCGCCTGAGCAGACCGTCTGAGCAGACCGTCTGAGCAGGCAGTCTGCCCAGACGGCCTGAGTAAGCCGACGGACAGCGAGGGGGCGCGGGGGCGGTGAGGCTCAGGCCACCCGCTCCAGCGTCCCGGTGTGCAGCTCGCCGACCCGGCCGCCCTCGCCCTCGTACGTCCAGAAGGCGCGTACCGTCAGCCGGCCGAGGTCCATCACGTGGCTGACGGTGATCCCGCTCTCCTCGGTCCAGCTGATGAAGTAGATCTCCGGCGCCACCTCGGCGACGTGCAGCCGCACGTCCTCCCACTGGCCCGCCGACTCGCCGAGGCCCTCCCAGCGCAGCCGCCTGCCGTCGGCCGAGTAGGTGTTGCGGAAGGCCGCGCCGTTGTCGGCCCGGAAGAGGTAGGTGCGGCCGGCGAAGGCGGGCAGGGGCGCGGTCATGGTGGGGCGGTACCTCGTTCCTGTGGGGCCGTGCACGGCGGTCTTGTGCACTGCGGAAGATGTCGGACCTCCAATTTATCCGACCCGGTGAGCCGGGTGGGCGCACCCGTGGACGGTGCGCCACGGCACCGGCCGCCACCGCGCAGGCCGGCGCGGTGTGCGGCGGGCACCTGGGCGCCCGCCGGCGGCCGGTCCTACCGTCCACCCCCATGAGACGCACCCCCACTCCCGTGCGGCACACCCCCACCGCCGTCAGACGCACCCCCACCGCGTTGTCCGCCCTCCTGCTCACCCTCGCCGCGCTGCTCCTCGGCACCCCCACTCCCGCCCAGGCCACCGTCGCCCAGACCGCCACTGCCCAGACCGCCGCCCAGGCGGCCACCGCCCCGCTCGCCCTCGAAGCCGCCTTCCCCGCCCCCGGCAACGGCTGGGCCAAGGTCGAGCGCTACCTCGACACCACCCCCGGCTTCCGTACCGAGCAGTACCCGGCCGACGGCCGCGGCGACCAGGACGGCGCCCGCCGGACGTACTTCGGCGGCACCGGCCAGCCCTCCTCCAGCCGCTTCCTGCTGTACTCGGCGACCGGCTGGGACACCGGTAGCCGTCCGACCCCCGTGCTGCTGGTCCACGGCGCCAACGACAACGCCGACCGCGCCTGGGCGAACCCGGGGGAGAGCGGCACCTGCGGTGCCTCCGCCTGCCCGTCCACCGGCCTCGCCCAGTACCTCGCCGGCACCGGCCACCGGGTGTTCGCCATCGGCTTCGCCCACAAACAGGGCGACAACCTGCTCCAGGCGCAGGCCGTCGGCGACGCCGTCGCGCTGATCCGGGCCCGCCTCGGCGTCCCCCAGGTGGACGTGGTGGCCTGGAGCAAGGGCGAGGTCGCCGCCCGGGCGTACGTGTCCTCGGTGCGCCCGTCCTGGGGGCGGGCCTACGCGGGCGACGTGCGCCGCCTGATCACCCTCGGGGGCCCGAACGGCGGGCTCGACTACGTGTACGCGCACGGCTGGTCGTTCGACCTCGCGAGCTGGCCGGCCTGCGGCGGCACCGCCAACGCGCCGTCCCCGCACCTCTACATGACCTGCTACGGCACCTACACGGCGCAGCCCTGCCTCGGCGTGCTGCCCACCGGCGGCTACGACTGCTACCCGGGCCAGCGCCAGCTGCTCGCCCGCTGGGACGGCCGGTACGGGGTGGACGGCACCGCCCAGGACTGGTGGACCACCTACTACGGCGGCCAGGGCTTCTACACCTCCGGCCAGGGCATCCAGGCGGCGATCGACGCCGGTTCGCTGATCGCGCCGCTGCAACAGGCGGGCGTCCCCGCGTCGGTGCGCACCTATCTGCTCGCGGGCGGGTCCGCCGACATCCCGGGCGTGCTCAACGAGAACCGGGGGCCCAGCGACGGCATCGTGTTCACCGCGAGCGCCCTGGACACCACCGGCATCGCGACGATCGGCGGCACCCGGCTGCTCACCGGCCTCAACCACCTGGAACTCGCCTGGGCACCGGAGGCCGAGAGCCAGGTCGACAACTGGCTCGCTTGACCCGTGGACCGCCGATTCGCCGATTCGCCGATTCGTCGTTCGGCAGCTCGACGGCTCCGCTGATCCGTCCCAACTGATCCACCACGCAGCGTCGTTGATCGACACCACTGTGACCTGTGCGACAACCGGCCCGAGCAGGTTGTCCGTTCACGGACGGCCTGCCTAGCCTGCAACCGTCGTCCGCCCTCGCGGACCCCCGCCGCCGGGACGCCGAGTCCTGTCCACCCGCCGGCCGGCAACCGAGCACCACAGCGGACGGGAGCGGGGGAACCAAGGTCAGCGCCCGGCCCGTACGCTCCCGCGTGCGGGCCGTGGCTAGGGGTGAAGCCGCTTCCACCGGCGGCCGGGCTGCCTCAGCCCGAATCCGACAGCTCACCTCGCAGGCGTCGCAGAGGACACTGCCATGCACCAGCCTGCCCGGCGCCGCGCGCCGCGCCACGCCCGCCCCTCCCACCGGGGCCGCAACGCCGCCCTCGCCGTCACCGGAGCGCTCGCCGTCACCGGCGCCGGACTGCTCGGCCTGCCGGCCGTCTCCGGCGCCCAGGCCGCCACCGCCCCGACCGTCACCCAGGACCGGCTCGCCCCGGCGACCATGGTCGCCAACCAGGCCGCCACCGCCTCGCTGACCCTCCACTCCTCGGCCTGCTTCACCGCGAAGACCGTCGGCGTGGGCGTCCGGAACGCGGCCGGTGCGAACCTCGACTTCCCGGGCAACGCCTCCAATGTGCAGATCTGCCCGAGCGGCCTGTCCTTCACCAGCGGCGCACGCGCCCTGCCGGCCGGGACGTACACCCAGTTCGGCTTCTGGCAGGACCTCGGCGGGGCCTGGCACAACCTGGCCTCGCAGCAGCTGGTGGTCTCCAGCACCCCGGCGCCGACTCCGCCCCCGACCCCGACGCCCACCACGAAGCCGACTCCCGCCCCGACCCCGACTCCCGCCCCGACCCCGACGGCGACCCCCACCGCGAAGCCGACCCCGACGAGCAGCCCGAGCCCGAGCAGCCCGAGCGCCACCGCCAGCCCGTCGGCCGGCACCCCCGCATCCCCGGTCGCCGGCAAGTCGCTGACCTGGTCCGACGAGTTCAACGGCCCGATCAGCTGGGGCTCGCGCTGGGTCGGCGACAAGAGCACCGCGTACAAGTACGGCAACCACAACCCGGACGACAACAAGCTCGACCTGCTGAACAAGAACAACGTCAGCGTCGCGAACGGGGTCGCCACCTTCACCGCCGCGCCCGGCACCACCACGCTGGAGAACGGCAAGCAGGCCTGGAACACCGGCTTCCTGACCACCGAGGGCTCCAGCGAGGGCTTCCAGGTCAGGACCGGCGACTACGCCGAGACCCGGGTCAAGCTGCCGTCCGGCTCCGGCGCCTGGCCGGCCTTCTGGACCTGGAAGAACGGCAACGGGGAGGTCGACTCCTTCGAGTACCACCCCGACAACCCGAACCTGCTGGAGCTGACCAACCACGTCAACCCCGGCAACCCCAAGTACTACACCGACGCCGGCGCCGTCGCGAAGGACCAGTGGGTGACCATCGGCACCTATTACGGCGCCACCTCGGTGGACTGGTACGTCAACGGCGCCAAGGTGTTCTCGGACGGCAAGGGCGTCGGCGCCAACTGGTCGGCGTACCTGATCCTCAACCTGTCGGTCGGCGCGGGGAAGTACCACCCGGCGCCGCAGGGCACCGCCCCGATCACCTTCGCCGCCGACTACGTCCGCGTGTACCGGTAGGGCCTTCGGGGCTTCCGGGTCAGGAACCGGGAGCCGTCTCGACCACCGTGATGTCGAACGGCTGCCGGTTGTTCCCCTCGTCCGGGTCGTCCACGCCGCGCACCGCGACCGAGCCGCCGGTGAGCTTGCCGATCCGCAGGTCCGGGGAGAGGTGCACCGGTACCAGCGCGGTCGCGCTGCGCAGCGGGGGCAGTCCGGCCGGGAAGACACAGCGCACCTGTCGGCCGTTGAGCCGTACCTCGCAGTCCTCGGGGAAGTACGGGCCCACTGGGGAGACCCCGGGAGGCAGCGTCACCAGCACGGTGAACGGTGCGGCGGTGGTGTCCGGGCCGCGGTTGGCGATGAAGGCGTGGACGGTGGTGGTGCCGCCGGGCGGGGCGGCGTCCGGGTCGAGCCGGACCACCTCCAGATCGGAGCGGGACGCCGTGGGGGCTGCCGTGTCCACCGCCGGCCGGGGCTCGGGCCGCCGCAGCGCCCAGGACGGGCCGGCGGTCAGCGTCGCCACCGAACAGCCGGCCGCCATCGCGGCGACGAGCGAGGCCGCGCGGAATCCGCAGAGCCTGCTGGCCTGCCCGGACCCGCCCCGCCTGGACCCGCCCCGCCTGGACCCGCCCCGCCTGGATCCGCCCTGCCCGGACCCGCCTCGCATTGTCGAACGCCTGTACGTCATCGTCGTCCACCCTGTCCCGGGGCCCCGGCCGCCCGCGCCGCTGCGGGCCGCGTCCGCACCAGGGTGGCGGAGCCTGCGCCGGGGGCCGGTGCAACCCGCTCGGCGTCCGCCCGAACGGGGGAGCGTACGTACGGGAAGTCGACCGGATCGACTTCCCGTGCGTGAAGCGGGCGGTGGCGACGGGTCAGGGTGCGAGGACCTGCCCCAGCCGGGTCGCGATGTGGTGCATCACCGGCACCAGCGAGGACGTGCCGGCCTGCTCCTCCAGGGCCCGGATACGGGCCTCCGGGCCGGACACCGACAGGGCGGTGGGCGTCGGCGCGCCCGGTACGGCGAGCGCGATGCAGCGGACGCCGATCTCCTGCTCCTGGTCGTCGACCACGTAGCCGCGCTCGCGAGCCTCGGCGAGCTGGTGCAGCAGCTCCTGCGGGTCGGTGACGGTGTACTCGGTGTGCGCGGGCAGCGGGTTGGGGCCCAGGACGGCGCGCGCCTCGTCCTCGGGGAGCTGGGCCAGCAGCGCCTTGCCGACGCCCGTGCAGTGCGGCTGCACCCGTCGGCCGACCTCGGTGAACATCCGCATCGAGCGCCGCGACTGCACCTGCCCGACGTACACCACCTCGCCGCCCTCCAGCACCGCCAGGTTGGCGGTCTCGCCGGTGGCCTCCATGAGTTCGGCCAGGTAGGGGCGGGCCCAGCTGCCGAGCAGCCGGCCGGCCGTCTCGCCGAGGCGGATCAGCCGGGGGCCGAGGGTGTAGCGACGCGCGGTGTCCTGGCGTACATAGCCCTGCTGGACGAGGGTACGAACCAGGCGGTGGATGGTCGGCATCGGCAGGCCGGAGCTGGCGGAGAGCTCGCTGAGGGTGGCCACGCCGCCGGAGTCGGCCAGCGCCTCCAGGAGTTGGAAGGCGCGCTCGACGGACTGCACGCCGCCGGTCGCGCGGTCCGGGCTGGTCGTCGATGCTGTGTCGGGGGTCGAAACCACCGGCGTTCCCTTCGCTGTCGGGGAGGAGTAGAGTCCCGGCGATCACATCAACAAACCGTTGAAATTCTGTATCGCGGAAACTAGTCTCCACCTTACAGAATCGAACCCGCCGACAGGTGGGTTCCGATCAAGGAAGTTCCCACCGGAGCTCCCTTCGCCAGGCTCAACCGCTTAGGAGTGTCCTGCCCATGGCTACAGAACAGGGACCCGTCGGCGCCTCCCCCGCTGCTCCGGTCGTCACTGTCGCCGGTCCGCGCGTTCACCGGGCGGAGGAGGTGCTCACTCCGGAGGCGGTCGCCTTCGTCGTCGGCCTCCATCGCGCTTTCGAAGGGCGCCGACAGGAGCTCCTGGCCGGGCGGAAGGCCCGCCGGGCGGAGATCGCCAGAGCCGGCACGCTGGACTTCCTCCCCGACACCGCCGACGTCCGGGCCGCCGACTGGAAGGTCGCCGAGGCGCCCCGCGCGCTCCAGGACCGCCGGGTCGAGATCACCGGTCCCACCGACCGCAAGATGGTCATCAACGCCCTCAACTCCGGCGCGCGGATCTGGCTCGCCGACTTCGAGGACGCCACCTCCCCGACCTGGGAGAACGTGGTCAGCGGCCAGATCAACCTGATCGACGCCTTCGAGGGCCGGATCGACTTCACCACCTCCGCCGGAAAGGCGTACGCCCTCAAGCCCGCCGCCGAACTCGCCACCGTCGTGGTCCGCCCGCGCGGCTGGCACCTGGACGAGAACCACCTGCTCGTCGACGGCGCCCCGGTCGCCGGAGCCTTCCTCGACTTCGGCCTGTACTTCTTCCACAACGCCGCCCGGCTGCTCGCCAAGGGCGCCGAGGACCCCAACTCCGGCCCGTACTTCTACCTGCCGAAGACCGAGAGCCACCTCGAAGCCCGGCTCTGGAACGACGTGTTCACCCACGCCCAGGCCGCGCTCGGCATCCCGCACGGCACCGTCCGCGCCACCGTGCTGATCGAGACCATCACCGCCGCGTTCGAGATGGACGAGATCCTCTACGAGCTGCGCGACCACGCGGCCGGCCTCAACGCCGGGCGCTGGGACTACCTGTTCTCGATCGTCAAGAACTTCCGCGACGCCGGCGAGCAGTACGTCCTGCCGGACCGCAACAGCGTCACCATGGCCTCGCCGTTCATGGCCGCCTACACCCGCCTGCTGGTGCAGACCTGCCACAAACGCGGCGCCCACGCGATCGGCGGCATGGCCGCGTTCATCCCCAGCCGCAGGGACCCGGAGGTCAACGCCGCCGCCCTGGAGAAGGTCAAGGCGGACAAGGACCGCGAGGCCGGCAACGGCTTCGACGGCTCCTGGGTCGCCCACCCGGACCTGGTGCCGGTCGCCCGCGCCTCCTTCGACGCGGTGCTCGGCGAGCGCCCCCACCAGAAGGACCACCCCGGGCCCTCCGAGCCGGTCACCGCGACCCAGCTGCTCGACATCGCCGGCGCCGACGGCAGCTGCACCCACGCGGGGCTGCACAACGCCGTCCAGGTCGGCATTCGCTACATCGAGGCCTGGCTGCGCGGCCTCGGTGCGGTCGGCATCTTCAACATGATGGAGGACGCCGCCACCGCGGAGATCTCCCGCTCGCAGATCTGGCAGTGGATCCACAACGGCGTCGTCCTGTCCGACACCGGTGAGAAGGCCACCGCGGACCTCGTCCGCGCCCTGGTCGCCGCGGAGTTGGCCGAACTCCTGGCCGAGCTGGGTGCGGACGCGTACGCCGGCGGCCGCTGGCGCGAGGCCGCCCAGCTCTTCGAACAGGTCGCCCTGGCCGAGGAGTTCGCGGACTTCCTGACCCTCCCCGCGCTTCCCCTGCTGGGCTGAGTCCCAATCCATCCGCCGGCGCCGCCGCTGCCGCCTGCCAGGCTGTAGCGGTCCCGCCGGCCCATTGCTCCGTTCCGTACGGCGACGATTCCACCTGTCCTCTCGTCGCCGTGCGGAACGGCTTTTTCCCGGTACCCGGTAAGGAGTTCAACCGTGCCCCGCATCTTCTTCAACGGCCAGGCCATGGTCGGCGGACCGTTCCACGCCAAGGTCGCCGACTCGCTGGTCGGCCCGGCCCGGACGGCCCCCGGCTACCGCTTCTTCTCGATCGACGACGTCTGCCCGGGCCTGCTCGCCGATCCGGCGGTCGACACCGCCATCGAGGGCGAGCTCTACGAGATCACCCTGGAGCACCTGCGCGACGTCATCCTCCCCGGCGAGCCGCGGGAGTTGGAGCTCGGCGTCATCAAGCTCGACGACGGCTCCGCCTGCCTGTCGATGCTGCTCGCCCGCGGCGAGGTGGAGCGGGGGGTGCACCGCGAGATCACCCACCACGGGGGCTGGCGCGCCTACCTCGGCTCGCTCGGGCGCACCGCCTGAGACCGGGCGCGTAGCGGCGGACGCACCACGGCGAACGGATCACAGCAAGCGAATCACGGCGAACAGATTTCAGCGAACAGATAACAGATGACAACTTTCGTCAGCTGTCATCTGTTCGCTGTTATCCGTCACTCGTCACCCGCCCCCGGGCACGCCGCAGCCCCGGACCCTCGCCGTGGGTCCGGGGCTGCGGTCCGCGCGCCGGCCGGGAAGGCCGGGTTGCGGAGTCCGGGTCACGCACCGTCCCTGGGCGGCCCGGAGTTCAGGGGTGGAGGAGGAGCGGGGCGTCAGAGCGGCCGGGCGGCGAGCTCCTTGGCGGCGCGGGCGCAGGCGCGGGCGATCCGGTCCTCGTCGACGGTGGTCAGCTGGCCCTTCTCGACGACGGCGTTGCCGTTGACGAACAGCACGGCCAGCGGCGGCAGGGCGCCGAAGGTGAGGGCGGCGACCGGGTCGGCGATGGAGGAGTGCAGGACACCGTCGATCTTCCACAGCGCGAGGTCGGCGAGCTTGCCGACCTCGATCGAGCCGATCTCGTCCTGGCGGCCGAGCACCCGGGCGCCGCCCATGGTGCCCAGCCGCAGCGCCTGGCGGCCGGTGAGGGCGGCCGGGGACCCGTGCAGACGGTTGATCAGCAGGGCGTTGCGCAGCTCGGTGCCGAGTTCGCCGGACTCGTTGGAGGCGGTGCCGTCGACGCCGAGGCCGACCGGGACGCCGGCCCTGAGCATGTCGGGGACGCGGGCGATCCCGGCGGCCAGCCGGGCGTTGGAGGAGGGGCAGTGGGCCACGCCGGTGCCGGTCTCGGCGAACTTGGCGATGTCGGAGTCGTTCATGTGGACGCAGTGCGCCATCCAGACGTCCTCGCCGAGCCAGCCGACGGACTCGAAGTAGTCGGTCGGGCCCATGCCGAACAGTTCCTTGCAGAACTGCTCCTCCTCGGCGGTCTCCGAGCCGTGGGTGTGCAGCCGGACGCCCTTGCGGCGGGCGAGTTCGGCGGACCGGCGGAGCAGGTCGGTGGAGACCGAGAACGGCGAGCAGGGCGCGATGGCGATGTGCAGCATCGAGCCGAAGGAGGAGTCGTGGTAGGTGTCCACGGCGGCCTCGGAGGCGGTGAGGATGTCGTCGAGCTCCTCGACCGCGTGGTCCGGCGGGAGGCCGCCGTCCTTCTTGCCGCGGTCCATGGAGCCGCGCAGCGCCGTGAACCGCAGGCCGAGCTCCCGGACGGCCTCGATGGAGGCGCCGAGGACGTCGCCGCCGTCCTTGGGGAAGACGTAGTGGTGGTCGGAGGCGGTGGTGCAGCCGGACTTGAGGAGGGCGGCGGCGGAGCCCTGGCTGGCGGCGTGGACGAGCTTCTCGTCGATCCGGGCCCAGGTCGGGTAGAGGGCGACGAGCCAGTCGAAGAGGATGTCGTCCTGGGCGAGGCCGCGGGTGATCCACTGGTAGAAGTGGTGGTGGGTGTTGACCAGGCCGGGGGTGATCAGGTGGCCCTCGCCGTTGATCCGGCGCACCACGTTGTCCAGCCACTGCGGGGCGGGTCCGTCGCCGACCGACTCGATCGTGTTGCCGAGGACGACCACGTGGCCGCGGGCGTACTCGGTGTCGTCGGCGTCGACGGTGGCGATCGCGACGTTCTCGATGACGATCCGCTGGTCGGCGGGTGGGGGCTGGACTGCCATGGTGTCACTCCTATGGGGGAGGGCCGGGAGGGGCGTGCGCCGCGCGGCGTGTGCCCCTCCCGGGCCGGTCAGGACGGTGTCGCCGTCGGCACCGTCGCGCCGGAGGTCTTGCCGGACCTGGTCCGGCGGGCGGCTCCGGCGTGGTGGAAGAGCAGGTTGAGCAGGACGGCCATCACGCAGCCGACCGAGATCCCGGAGTGCATCAGGGTCCGGACGGCCTCCGGGAAGGAGTCGTAGAAGGTCGGCACCGCGATGGGGATGATGCCGACGCCGAGCGACACGGACACCAGGATGGTGTTCGAGCTGGACTCCATCCCAGCCTCCGCGAGGGTGCGGATGCCACTCGCCGCGACGGTGCCGAAGAGCACGATCCCGGCGCCGCCCAGGACGGGCTGCGGTACCAGGGAGACGAGCGACCCGAGCACGGGGAAGAGCCCGAGCAGGATCAGGATGCCGCCGCCGGCCGCGACCACGAAGCGGCTGCGGATCTTGGTCAGCGCCACCAGCCCGATGTTCTGGGCGAAGGCGCTGGCGGCGAAGCCGTTGAAGACGGGGCTGAGCGCGGTGGCCAGTCCGTCGGCCCGCAGGCCGGCGGCGAGCGTGGGTTCGTCGGCCTCGCGCTCGACGATCTTGCCCAGGGCGAGCATGTCGGCGGTGGACTCGGTCATGGCGACCACCATGACGATGCACATCGAGACGATCGCGGCGGCGTCGAAGACGGGCGCGCCGAAGTGGAACGGGGAGGGGAGCGCGAAGACCTTCGCGTCCTTGACCGCGCCGAAGTCGGCCAGGCCCAGCGGGAAGGCGATCAGGGTGCCGAGCGCCAGGCCGATGAGCAACGAGAGCTGCTGCCAGAAGCCGCGCAGCAGCCGGTTGCAGAGCACCACCGCGACGAGGGTGATCGCGGCGAGCCCGACGGCCCGCATGGAGCCGTATCCGGGGGCGCCCGGCGAGCCGCCGCGCGCCCAGTTGACCGCCACCGGAAGCAGGGACACCCCGATGAGGGTGATCACGGTGCCCTGGACGACCGGGGGGAAGAACCGGATGAGCTTGCAGAAGTACGGTGCCGCGAGGAAGCACAGGATCCCCGCGACGATCACCGCTCCGAAGATCACCGGGAGGGCGTCCTTCGGGCCGTGCTCCTTGGCTATGGCGATCATGGGCGCGACTCCCGCGAAGGAGACGCCGTTGACGAACGGCAGTCGCGCGCCGATCTTCCAGATGCCGAGGGTCTGGAGCAGGGTGGCCAGTCCGGCGGTGAACAGGCTGGCCGAGATGAGCAGGGCGAGTTCGGCGGGGGAGAGCCCGACGCCGGCGCCGACGATGAGCGGGGGTGCGACGACCCCCGCGTACATCGCGGCGACGTGCTGGAGTCCGGTGGAGAAGAGCTTCACCGGGGGCAGCAACTCGTCCACGGGGTGGGTTCCGGGCCCGGACGGCTCACCGGGGAGGTGCGCCGACGTGCCGTCCGGGCCAGAGGTTCTTTCCGGGGTGGAACCGCCGTCTTTACTGCTGGTGTCGCTGGGTGCCATGTCGAGCCCCTCTTGTGCCCGTGACTCCCGGCGCGCCCGCGGCGCTGGAGGTGCCCCGAGGGCGGGACGGCGGTGCAGGAGTCCCTCGGGGCGCTTCTCCAGTGCCCCGGGCCGGCCGCCGCGAGGCAGACACGAACTCCGGTGGGTGGGGGTGGAGAAACTGGTGGAACGGGTGGTTCTGGTGGTGCGGGTACTGCTGTCCGCCCGGACGCGGCCGGCGTTCGGGGGCCGGCGGGTGCGGCGACTCCGGGCGGTGCCCATTGGGGTGGGGCGGTCAGGCGACGGGGATGACCGGGACGACGCCCTCGCGGTGCACGGTGCCCTCGATGAGGCCGTACATCCGGTCGGCGGCGTAGTAGACCTCGTTGTCGTTCTTGAGGCCGAAGGGCTCCAGGTCGACGAGGAAGTGGTGCTTGTTGGGTAGCTCCAGGCGGACTTCGTCCACCTCGGCGCGGTTGTTGAGGACCCGGGTGCCCATCGAGTGCAGGGTCTGCTGCAGCGAGTAGGAGTAGGTCTCGGCGAATGCCTCCAGCAGGTGCCGCCGCACGTGGGTGTAGGAGCGGTTCCAGTTGGGCTGGGCCTCGCCGTCCCGGCCGTCGTAGCCGTACTTCCAGCGGGCGGTGACCTGGGTGGCGAGGATGCGGTCGTACGCCTCTTGCAGGGTGGTGTACTTGTCCTTGATGTAGCCCCAGAACTCCGAGTTGGTGGAGTTCATGACGACGAGGTCCTTGAGGCCGGAGATGACCTGGACGGTCTCGCCGTCGTAGACGATCTCGGCGGTGCGGGTCTCCTGGCCGTTGCGGACGAAGGAGTGGCCGACCTCCTCCGAGCCGATGAAGCGGGCCGAGTTGTCCGGCGTCTTGATCCGGTCCCAGGCGTACTCCTCGATCCGGATCCGGGCGCTGTGCACGACGCCGCGCTCGGTGTCGTCGACGAAGTGGCGGGCCAGGATGATGCCGAAGGCCTCGGCCGACTCGATCCCGTGCTCCTTGGCGAAGGCGTACACGGTGTTCTTGGTGGTGTCGGTGGGGAGGCAGTTGGCGTTCGACCCGGTGAGGTGGACGTCCTCGAACTCGCCCCGGAGGGAGACCGAGACGTTCAGGTCCTTGATCTCGTGCCGGGTGGAGTCGCGGTAGACCCGCACGATGCGGTTCTCCGCCTTGCCGTACTGGTTCTGACCGAGCACGTGGGCCATGACGTGGCTCCTAGGGCTTCCAGGTCGGTCTACTAGCTTCCGCGGTAGACCGAGTATCCGAACGGGTTGAGCAGCAGCGGCACGTGGTAGTGGTGCTGCGCGGGCGCGACCGTGAAGACGATCGAGACCTCGGGGAAGAACGGCGGCTCCGCGGACTTGAGCGCGTGGTAGGCGCAGGTGTCGAAGAGCAGCCGGACGACCGAGCCCGCCTCCACGGCCGGCAGGTCCTTGACCCGGCCGTCGGAGTCCGTGGCGGAGGTGTCGAGCACCTGCCAGCCACCCTCGGTGTGCAGTGCGAGCTCGACCGGGACGCCCTCGGCCGGGCGGCCGAGGCTGGTGTCGAGCACGTGGGTGGAGATGCCAGTCATGGGTGAAGTGACCTTACTGATCGCAGAAGTGATCATTCGTCAACACATGCTAACGATCCGTCAGGATCTGCCCGTCGGGGCCCGCCAGGACCCCGCCAGGGCCTGTCAGGACGCGTCGAGCAGGCGATTGAGCCGAATGTCGTTGATCTTGCGCAGTTCGCCCCGGACGATCTCCGCCTCGGTGGCGGCGTCGTTGGGGTGGCGCTCGCGCAGGGCGGCGAGCATGGTGGCCGCGGTGCGGCCGGTCGCGCAGATCAGGAACACGTGGCCGAACTTGGCCTCGTAGGCGGCGTTGGCCTCGTGCAGTTCGTCGAGGAGGGCTTGGTCCACGCCCCGGATGCCGGCCTGCTCCCGCTGCGAGGTGGCGTCGCCGGTCCTGGGCTTGCCGATCCGGGCGTGGCCGGCCATCGCGTCGTGCAGGTCGGCGACCGTCAGCCCGGCCACGGCCGCCGCGTTGGCGGCGAGCAGGGACTCCCGGTCGGGCCAGGGCCTGGCCCGCGCGACGTCGGCGGCCCAGTGGGGGCTGGAGCAGGCCTCCAGCAGAACGGCTTCCAGGTCCGCGGTGTCGGCCGCGGCCAGGGCGTCAAGGGTGTGGGGGTGGTTGGTCACGGGTGGACCTCCTGAAGAGTGGTGCCACCCGCACAAGCTAGATCCACCCCACCCGGCCGTCAACACTTTGTTGAACGGTTGGTGGTTACGTTTTGAACCGGCCGCCGTTGCCGGCGCGATTCGTGTGCGATTCGCCAAGTGCGCCCCGCCGGGGGCTGGTTCGGACTGGCCGCGCCGGCGGGGTCCGCCTGTCCGGAAGGTTTCCGCCGGGAGGAGGTCCTGGAGGAGTCGACCGGGGGATCGACCGGGGTCAGGAGGGCTTCGAGCCGTCCTGGCGGTTGAGGTAGTTGTACACCGTGAACCGGCTGACGCCGAGCGCCGAGGCGACCGTCTCGACCCCGTGGCGGACGGTGAAGGCGCCGCGCTCCTCCAGGAGGGCGACGACCCGCTGCTTCTCCCCGCGGTCCAGCTCGGCCAGCGGGCGGCCGTCGAACTGGCGGGCCATCTCGGCCAGCAGGCGGTCCAGGGCGCTGCTCAGGTGCGGCAGCCGGACGGCGAGCGCCGGGGTGCCCTCCCACTCCAGGACGACGTCCTCGGACTTCGCCTCGTCCAGTCGGACGGGCGTCGCGCCGACGGCGTCCAGCAGCGGCTTGATCGCCAGGGCGAGCGGGTGTTCCGCGTGCTCGGTCACGGCGTGCCGCCCTCCTCGCCGAGCACGCTGACCTGGACCGAGATCCGGGTCGCACCCGCGGTCAGGGTTTCCCGGAGCAGCTTGGTCACCGCGGCGAGCACCTGGTCGGCCTCGCCCTCGGCGCCGGTCCCGAAGGGGCCGACCGAGACGGCCAGGCCGGCCTCGTCGACGACCTGGCGGGCCGCCGCGGCGTGCTCGGGGAACGTGTCCAGTTCGAACGGTTCTGTCGTGAACTCCACCATCAATCGCACGTGCTCACTGTAGCGAGCGCCGGTGCGGGCGGGCGGGGGTCGGTCGATCCGGCGCCCGCGGTGCCGGCGGGAGGGGGTTCCGGGTTCACGTCCGGACTTCTTCAACAAAACGTTGCGGCGGTCTTGACACCTGCTCGCCGAGCCGGAGATGCTTCCACCACGCAGAATCCCTCTTCCGGATCGTGGAAGTAGCGGATCTCGGAAGAGAGTGAGAGGTGAGTGACGTGACGGCCGCTTCCCGGCACAGCTTCACGGTCAACCTGTCGATCCTGTTCGGCGAACTGCCGCTGCTGGAGCGTCCCGCCGCGGCCGCGGCCGCCGGTTTCACCGCCGCCGAGCTGTGGTGGCCCTTCGGCGCCGAGCCCACCCCGTCCGAGGCCGAGCTGGACACCCTCCGCAAGGCCTTCGGCGACGCGGGCGTACGGCTCACCGGCCTCAACTTCCTGGACGACCTCACCCTCGGGGCCCGCGGCACCGTCTCGGTGCCCTCCGAGCAGGACCGCTTCCGGGCCAACGTCCCGGTCGCCGCGGGGCTCGCCGCCTCGCTCGGTGCCAAGGCGCTCAACGCGCTGTACGGCAACCGGATCGAAGGCGTCGAGGCCGCCGAGCAGGACGCCCTCGCGCTGGAGAACCTGGTGCTCGCCGCCGGGGCCGCGCACGAGATCGGCGCGATCCTGCTGATCGAGGCCCTCAACGCGGCGGAGTCCCCGGACTACCCGCTGGTCTCCGCGGCCGCCGCGGTCGAGGTGGTCGACAAGGTCAACGCGGCCACCGGCCTGGGCAACGCGAAGTTCCTCTGCGACCTGTACCACCTGGCCAGGAACGGCGAGGACCTGCCGGCCGTCATCGACGCCTACGCCGACCGGTTCGGCCACGTGCAGATCGCCGACAACCCGGGCCGCAACGAGCCCGGCACCGGTGGACTGGACTTCGAGGACCTCTTCGCCCGGCTCACCGCCGCCGGCTACACCGGCCCGATCGGCCTGGAGTACCGCCCCTCCACCGGCGTCAGCGCCGACAGCTTCGGGTGGCTGCCGCGCGAGCACCGCGCCGCCGAGTAGCCGCTGAGTAGGCGCCGAGCAGGCGCCGAGCAGGCGGGCCCTGCGCTGCCGCCGAGCAGGCGGGCCGCACGCCGCCGAGCAAGCCCGGCCCACCACCCTCCCCACCCCACGAACGACGTAAGGAACGACGCGATGAGCCGCAAGATCGCCTTCATCGGCCTCGGCATCATGGGCAGCCCGATGGCCGCCAACCTGGTCAAGGCCGGCCACCACGTCACCGGCTACAACCTCACCCAGCCGCCGATCGACGCCCTGGTCGCGGCCGGCGGTCACGGCGCCACCAGCATCGCGGACGCGGTGAAGGACGCCGAGGTCGTCATCACCATGGTCCCGGCCGACCCGCACGTCGAGCAGGCCATCCTGGGCGAGGGCGGCGTGCTGGAGAACGCCAGGCCCGGCACCCTCGTGATCGACATGTCCTCGATCACCCCGCAGACCTCCCAGAAGGTCGAGGCGGCCGCCAAGGAGAAGGGCGTGCGCACCCTGGACGCCCCGGTCTCCGGTGGCGAGGCCGGCGCCGTCGAGGCGGTGCTGTCGATCATGGTCGGTGGTGCCGCCGAGGACTTCGCCGAGGCCAAGCCGCTGTTCGACGTCCTGGGCACCACGGTCATCCACGTCGGGCCGTCCGGCGCCGGCCAGACCGTCAAGGCCGCCAACCAGCTGATCGTCGCCGTCAACATCCAGGTGCTCGCCGAGGCCGTGGTGTTCCTGGAGAACGCCGGCGTCGACCTGCCCGCCGCGCTGGACGTGCTCGGCGGCGGCCTGGCCGGTTCGACCGTGCTGAACCGCAAGAAGGCGAACATGGTCGACCGCGAGTTCGCCCCCGGCTTCCGGATCGACCTGCACCACAAGGACATGGGCATCGTCACCGATGCCGCCCGCGCCGTGGGCGCCGCGCTGCCGGTCGGCGCCGTGGTGGCCCAGCTGGTCGCCTCCGCCCGCGCCAACGGCGACGGCTCGCTCGACCACTCGGCGCTGCTGCGCGGCGTCGAGCGCCTCTCGGGCCGCGAGGTCAAGTAGGCCCCGGGGCTCCTCGGGCCCCCGTGAACTCCTCCTGGTGGCGTGTACCTCATCCGGTCGTGCCCGCGCCACCAGGAGGCCAGACCCGACCGGCGGGCGGGCCGGGGCTCATCCGCCCGCCCGCCGGTCGATCCAGCCGGTGATGCGTACTCCCCTGTCGGGGGCACTTCGGTCGTGCCGGTACGCCTCGCCTGGCCCCCTCCCCGCCGAGGGGAGCCTCTCGTACGTCGGAAGCGGGACGAGGGGAACGGCGGGGAGGGGGTCGCACCTCCCGGCGGGAGTCGCACCCTCCCGGCGGGAGGCGCATCTCCCGGCCGGGGGCGTTTCTCCTGACGGGGGGTCGCACCCCAGGTGCACCCGGGCCCATGCTTGGCACAGGCTGTCGAAACATCGCCAGACCCCGTACGGAAGTGAGGACCGCACCATGCCCGTCACCCCCCACCAGGGCCATGTGGTCGTAGCTCCCGACAAGTTCAAGGGCACCCTGGAGGGTGCCGAGGTCGCCGCCCGGATCGCCGCCGGCGTCCGGCGCGCCGCGCCCGGCGTCGAGGTGCGCGAACTGCCCGTCGCCGACGGCGGCGAGGGCACCCTGGCCGCCGCGCTCGCGGCCGGCTTCACCCGCGTCCCGGCCAAGGTGGCCGGCCCGACCGGCCTGCCGGTGGACGCCGCGCTGGCCGTGCGGGGCGACACCGCCGTGGTCGAGCTGGCGCAGTCCTCCGGTCTCGCCCGGCTCCCCGGCGGACGCACCGCCCCGCTCGCGGCCGGCTCCTACGGCGTCGGCCAGCTGATCGGCCGGGCCGTGGCGCTCGGCGCCAAGCGGATCGTGCTCGGCCTCGGCGGCAGCGCCTGCACCGACGGCGGCGCGGGCATGGTCCAGGCTCTCGGGGCCCGCCTGCTCGACGCGGATGGCGCCGAACTGCCCCCCGGCGGAGCCGCGTTGCGCAGGCTCGACCGGATCGAGCCCGGCCCGCTGACCGACGTACTGGCCGGCGTCGAGATCGTCGTGGCCTGCGACGTGGACAATCCGCTGCTCGGCCCGCGCGGCGCCACCGCCGTCTACGGCCCGCAGAAGGGCGCCGACGGCGCCGACCTGGTGATCCTGGAGGAGGGCCTGACCCGCTTCGCCGACCAGGTCGCCCTGGCCACCGGACGGGACGTGCGCGACGCCCCCGGTGCCGGGGCCGCCGGCGGGGTGGGCTTCGCCGCCCTCGCGTTGCTCGGCGCCACCATGCGACCCGGTATCGAGCTGCTGCTCGAACTGCTGGGTTTCGACGAGGCCGTGCGTGGGGCACGCCTCGTCGTGACCGGTGAGGGCTGTCTGGACGCGCAGACGCTCCACGGCAAGGCCCCCGCCGGCGTTGCCTCGGCGGCCACCCGGGCGGGGGTTCGGGTGGCCGCCGTGGCGGGGCGGCTGGAGCTGTCCGAGCCCGAGTGGCGGGCCGCCGGGTTCGCCGCCGCGATCGCCCTCACCGACCTCGCGGAGCAGCCGGGGGACAGCATGACCAAGGCCGGCGAGCTGGCCGAGGTCGCGGGGGAGCGGCTGGCGGGCGAGCTGCTGTCCGGCTGATCTTCGGGCCGATCCCCCGTGCCGACGGGGCGCGCGGATCCCCCGTGCGTTTCCCTCGCACGTTCCTCCATTGACGTTTTGTTGAAGGCGGGCCTAGGCTCCCGGCAATCCTTCGCTTCCCCGCCCGGTTCCCGCCCGCTTCCCCGCCCGGTTCCCGCCCGGTTCCCCTCCCGGTCCCTGCCCGGCGCCCACCCCCAACTTCCAGGTTTCGGAGGTCTCCCATGCCTTTCAGCCAGCCAGCGGTGATCCGCTCCCGACGGGTGGTCCTGCCCGACGGTGAGCGCCCCGCCGACGTGCTGATCCGGGACGGGAAGATCGAGCAGGTCGCCGCGTACGGCTCGCTCCTCGCGGGCGACCGGCCCGACGGCGACGGCGGCCTCGCCGACCTCGGCGAAACCGCCCTGCTGCCCGGCCTGGTCGACACCCACGTGCACGTCAACGAGCCCGGCCGCACCGAGTGGGAGGGCTTCGCCACCGCCACCCGGGCCGCCGCGGCCGGCGGCGTCACCACGATCATCGACATGCCGCTCAACTCCGTCCCGCCCACCACCACGCTGGAGGGCCTGGCCGCCAAGCGGAAGACCGCGGACGGCCAGGCCTGGGTCGACCTCGGTTTCTGGGGCGGCGCCGTCCCCGGCAACGTCCCGGACCTCGCGCCGCTGCACGAGGCCGGCGTGTTCGGCTTCAAGAGCTTCCTCGCCCCCTCCGGCGTCGACGAGTTCCCGCACGTCGAGGCCGCGGACCTGGAGGCCGCGCTGGCCGAGCAGGCCCGGCTCGGGGCGCTGGCGATCATCCACGCCGAGGACCCGGCCGTGCTGGCCGCCGCCCCGCAGCAACCCGGCGTCCACTACCGCGACTTCCTCGCCTCCCGCCCCGCCGACGCGGAGACCGTCGCCGTCGCCGTCCTGCTCGACACCGCCCGGCGCACCGGCGCCCGCGTCCACATCCTGCACGTCTCCTCCGCCGCCGTGCTGCCGCTGCTGCGCCAGGCCCGCGAGGACGGCGTCCAGGTCACCGCCGAGACCTGCCCGCACTACCTGACCCTGGCGGCCGAGCAGGTGCCGGACGGCGGCACCGCCTTCAAGTGCTGCCCGCCGATCCGCGACGAGACCAACCGCGACCTGCTCTGGCAGGCCCTGGCGGACGGCGAGTTCATCGCCGTGGTCTCCGACCACTCGCCCTCCACCCCCGACCTCAAGCTGCTGCCCGAGTACGGCGGCAGCGGTGACTTCGCGGCCGCCTGGGGCGGCATCGCCTCCCTGCAGCTGGGCCTGCCGGCGATCTGGACCGAAGCCCGCCGCCGCGGCCACGGCCTCGCCGACGTGGTCCGCTGGATGTCCGCCGGACCGGCCGAACTCGTCGGCCTCACCGGGGTCAAGGGCGCCATCGCGGCGGGCTGCGACGCCGACCTGGTCGCCTTCGACCCCGACGGCGAATTCGCCGTCCACCCCCGCGAGTTGCACCACCGCAACCCCGTGACCCCGTACGCGGGCCGGACGCTGACCGGCGCGGTCCGCACCACCTGGCTGCGCGGCCGCGCGGTGGACGTCTCGGCCGAGCCCTTCGGCCGCCGGCTTACCCGGCCCGCCGCCGCCCCCACCACCCCGTCCGATCGCCCGTCCTGAGGAGACTTCGTGACCACTGCCGACACCCCGAGCGCTCCCTTCACCGAGCTGGTCAACCTGGCCTCGCGGCTGCTCGGCGCGGGCGTCGTCGCCACCAACGAGGACACCTTCGCCGACGCCGAGAACCTCCTGGTCGCCAAGCCCGCCGAGTTCCGCCCGCACACCTTCGGCCACAAGGGCCAGATCATGGACGGCTGGGAGTCCAAGCGCCGCCGCGGCGTCTCCGCCGACCAGCCCCACCCCACCGACCAGGACCACGACTGGGCGATCGTCCGGCTCGGTGCCGCCGGTGTGGTCCGCGGCCTGGTGGTGGACACCGCCCACTTCACCGGCAACTACCCGGAGAGCGCCTCCGTCGAGGCCGCCTCCGTGCCCGGCCACCCCTCGCCCGAGGAAGTGGCGGACGCCGAGTGGACCACGCTGGTGCCGCGCACCCCGCTCCAGGGCGACACCGCCCACGAGTTCGCCGTCGACGACGCCAACCGCTACACCCACATCCGCCTCAACATCTTCCCGGACGGCGGCGTCGCCCGGCTGCGCGTCCACGGCGAGGTGCTGCCCGACCCGCGCGAACTGGACGGCCTCACCTTCGACCTGGCCGCCCAGGAGTACGGCGGCGTGGCCGAGGCGGCGTCCGACCGCTATTTCTCCTCCCCGCACAACCTGAACGCTCCCGGTCGCGCCTCCGTCATGGGCGAGGGCTGGGAGACCCGGCGTCGGCGCGACAAGGCCAACGACTGGGTGCAGATCGCCCTGGCCGGGGGCGGTGAGGCCCTGGCCGCCGAGGTGGACACCACCCACTTCGTCGCCAATGCCCCCGGCTGGGCCGACCTCGTCGGCTTCGACGCCTCGACCGGGGCGGACCCGGCCGACGGCGAGTGGTTCGAGATCCTGCCCCGCACCCGCCTGCAGCCCGACACCCGGCACCGCTTCCGGCTCGACGCGGGCCGCCCGGTGACCCACGTGCGCATCAACGTCCACCCGGACGGCGGCCTCGCCCGCCTCCGGCTCACCGGCCGCCTCACCGAGGCGGGCCGCGCGGCCCTCGCGCTGCGTTGGTTCAACGCCGTCCCGGCCGCCGAGGCCGCCGCGGCCCTCACCGAGGCCGGCCTGACCGCCGACGAGGCCGCCGCGCTGACCGCCGCCCGCCCGCTGGCGGACCAGGCCGCGGCCGCCGGCGCCGTCGCCGCGCTCCGGCCCGCCGACGGCCCCGACGGCGAGCACTCCTCCCGCCGCCGCTCGGCGGTCCGGCGCCTGCTGGGCGTCTGACGCCCGTTCGGTGATTCGGCGGAGCCCGCGCCCGCCGAGAACTGATGCCACGTCACATCACTCTCCACGCAACGCTTTTATCGACACCTGAAGGACCCTCCATGTCCAAGATCCTGACCACGGAGTCCGGCGCCCCGGTCGCCGACAACCAGAACTCGGCCTCGGCCGGCGAGTACGGCCCGCTGCTGATCCAGGACCAGCAGCTGCTGGAGAAGCTGGCCCGCTTCAACCGCGAGCGCATCCCGGAGCGCGTCGTGCACGCCCGCGGCTCCGGCGCGTACGGCTACTTCGAGGTCACCGACGAGGTGTCGCAGTACACCCGCGCGGACTTCCTCGCCGAGGTCGGCAAGCGCACCGAGGTCTTCCTGCGGTTCTCCACCGTGGCCGGCAACCTGGGCTCCAGCGACGCGGTGCGCGACCCGCGCGGCTTCGCGCTGAAGTTCTACACCGGGCAGGGCAATTACGACCTGGTCGGCAACAACACCCCGGTGTTCTTCATCAAGGACCCGCTCAAGTTCCCCGACTTCATCCACTCGCAGAAGCGCGACCCGTACACCGGCGTGCAGGAGGCGGACAACGTCTGGGACTTCTGGGCCCACTCGCCCGCCTCGACCCACCAGATCACCTGGCTGTTCGGCGACCGCGGCATCCCGGCCTCCTACCGCCACATGAACGGCTACGGCTCGCACACCTACCAGTGGGTCAGCGCCGACGGCGACGCCTACTGGGTCAAGTACCACTTCAAGACCAACCAGGGCATCCGCTCGCTGGACGGTGACCAGTCCGCCGAGGTGCTCGGCGCCGACGCCGACTCGCACCAGCGCGACCTGCACCAGGCCATCGAGCGCGGCGTGTTCCCGTCCTGGACCCTCTACGTCCAGCTGATGCCGGTGGCCGAGGCCGTGGACTACCGCTTCAACCCGTTCGACCTCACCAAGGTGTGGCCGCACGCCGACTACCCGCTGGTCAAGGTCGGCCGCCTGGTGCTCAACAGGAACCCGGAGAACGTCTTCGCCGACGTCGAGCAGTCCGCGTTCTCGCCGAACAACTTCGTGCCCGGCATCGGCCCCTCCCCGGACAAGATGCTCCAGGGCCGCCTGTTCGCCTACGCCGACGCCCAGCGCTACCGCCTCGGCGTCAACCACACCCAGCTGCCGGTGAACGCCCCGCGCGCCACCGAGGCGGACAACTACGGCCGCGACGGCCTCCACGCCGTCAACAAGTCCGGCCGCGGCAAGAACTACGAGCCCAACTCGTACGACGGCCCCGCCCAGACCGACACCGCGCTCGCCGCGCCGGTCCGGCTGGACGGCTACACCGGCACCTACACCACGCCGGCCCACACCAAGGACGACGACTTCTTCCAGGCAGGCGAGCTGTACCGGCTGATGTCCGCGGGCGAGAAGACCCGGCTGATCGACAACATCGCGGGCTTCCTCGCCCAGGTGAGCCGCGACGACGTGGTCGAGAAGAACCTCGCCCACTTCCACGCCGCGGACGAGGAGTACGGCGCCCGCCTTGAGGCGGCCGTCGCCAAGCTGCGGGCGGGCGACGAGGGCTGAGTCGCTCCGCCATGACGCGCCACGCGCAACGAGGGCCGAGCCACCCCGCCGTGGCGCGCCGCGCGTGACGCCCCGCTGACCGACTGACCCGCCCTCACCGGCCGCCGGGGCCCCGCAACCCGGCGGCCGCGGGACGGTCCCCTCCCCCCGGGGCAGTGGGGGAGGGGACCGTCGCGTTGTCCTCCACTACCGTTCCTCCAGGCGATCGGTGGGTGCTCCACGGAATGTTCACGGATATTCACGGACGGCAGTCGCCGGGCCCGCCGGGTCGATAGGCTGGAAGGCGCCCGCGGTCGCTCCGTGGGGGGACATCGGAAGGGGACGACATGTCGACACCAGCCCCGGGTCGCCACGCCGCGCTGGACCAGGGCCTCGCCGGCCCGTTCACCTCCCTGCAGCACGCCCTCAGACTGCTGGAGGCCGTCGACCGGCACCCTGACGGCGCCACCCTGGTCGCCCTCGCGCGGGAGACCTCGCTCGGCCTGCCGACCGTCCGGCAGCTCGCCGAGATCCTTGAGATCGAGGGCTACCTCCAGTGCCAGGACGGCGGTTGGGTGCTCGGCGGCACCTTCGCCCTGCTCGGCCAGCACAACCGGGAGCAGCTGGTGAAGGCCCGGCTGAACCGCAAACTCGCCGAGCTGCGGGACGAGTTGGGCGCGGCAGTGTACTTCACCCGCTACCACGACGGCGAGTTGTCGGTGGAGGCGGTGTCCGCGGCCGAGTACGCGCCGGCCGTGCAGGAGTGGGTGGACTTCCGGGCCACCGCGCACGCCAGCGCGATCGGCAAGTGCCTGCTCGGCCAGCTCGACGCGGACGCCCGCTGGGACCACCTCTCCCGCCACCCGGTGGCCCGGCTCACCTCCCGGACCGTCACCGACGCCGACCAGCTGATGCACCGGCTGGAGCGGCAGCCGGCCACCGTGCCGGTTCTGGACATCCAGGAGTACGCGCTCGGCACGGTGTGCGCGGCCGTCCCGATCACGGCGGGCAGCACGGTCGGCTGCCTGGCCACGTCGATGCCGGTGGACAACGTGCACAAGCTGAAGGCCGCCGCCGAGCTGCTGGCGGCCCGGGCGGCGCCGCTGATGCTGGCGATGGCGGTCTGACGGCCGGTCGTTCCCGTGGGCCCCGCCGGATCCGAGTGATCCGGCGGGGCTCGCCTGTTTGTTCGTGGGCGTGTCGGCTCGCATCGGTTCGCGGGCGTGTTCGTTCACGGGCGCGTCCGTTCGCAAGTGTTTCCGGTGACGGTCCCGGAGGGTGTCACTTATTAGACTCGATGTCGATAAGAGTCGCCGAACCCCTTGTCTCAGCCGCTACCCGCGAGTACGTTTCCCTGAGTCGAGCCGCCGCCCCGAGGTCAGGAGGGCCTGCCGTGCCCCGCTCCACCCCCGTACCCGCCCTTGCCGTCCCCGCCGCGCGCGTCCACGACAGCCTCGTCCTCGAACCCCGGGACGTCCGCTTCGACTGGGACCGGCTGCCGCTGCACTGGATCCCCGACGAGCCGATGGCCACCCACGTCATCAACGTGCTGCACCTGCTGCTGCCCGAGGGCGAGCGCTGGTTCGTCAAGGTCTTCAAGGAGGCGCTGCCGCTCATCCGCGACGAGCAACTGCGCGAGGAGGTCCTCGGGTTCATCGGCCAGGAGGCCATCCACGCCGAGGCGCACCAGGAGGTCCTCGACCACCTGCTCGGCCAGGGGCTCGACCCGCGTCCGTACGTCCGGCAGATTGCCTGGCTGTTCCAGCGCGTCCTCGGCGACAAGCCCGGGCTCAGCCCCGCGCGGCGACGCGAGAACATCATCGAGCGGGTCGCCTTCGTGGCGGCGATCGAGCACTTCACCGCCTTCCTCGGCAACTGGGCGCTCAACTCCCCGGGCCTGGACCGCGCCAAGGCCGACCCGACGATGCTCGACCTGCTGCGCTGGCACGGCGCCGAGGAGGTCGAACACCGCAGCGTCGCCTTCGACCTGATGGTCCACCTCGACCCCGGCTACCTGCGCCGGGTCCGCGGCATGGCGGTCTCCGGGCCGCTGCTGGTCCACCTCTGGGTGCGCGGCGCCCGCTTCCTGCTCGCCGCCGACCCCACCCTCGACGGACGGCTCAAGCCCACCTGGCGCGAGGCCGGCAGGATCGCCAGGCGCGGACTGCTGCCCGACCCGGTCCGGTCGATCCGCTCCGGCCTACGCTACCTGCGGCCCGGCTACCACCCCACCCAGGAGGGCTCCTCCAGTCAGGCCCTCGGCTACCTCGCCGCCTCCCCGGCCGCCCGCGCGGCAGCAGTGGGCCACTGGCAAGGGGTCAAGTAACGGAGTTCAGATAACAGATAACAGAAGACGTTATCTGTTATCTGTTATCTGAACTTTGAAATCCGAAACTTGTCACCTGTCGCTCGCGCCCCCTCCCAGACGCCAAGGACCGCCGGATGGACCTGCTCAACCCGCCCCCCGACCTCTACGGCCGCCCCCGCGCCGACGCGTTCATGCGCCGGCTCACCGCCTTCGGCGACCGCTACACCCCGGCCCTCGGCAGCCCCCTGCTGCGCCGCAACCCCCGCCGCCCGCTCAGCCGCCCCACCCCGCCGCTCCAGCTGGTCGTCGCCGCCCGCCTCCAACTCACCCCCGACGTCGTCGAATTGCGGCTCGCCGACCCCTCCGGCGGCCCGCTCCCCGGCTGGCAGCCCGGCGCCCACCTGCGCCTCGCCCTGCCCTCCGGCCGCGAACGCCACTACTCGCTCTGCGGCGACCCCGTCGACCGCGCCGCCTACCGGATCGCCATTCGGCGACTGCCCGAGGGCGGCGGCGGCTCCGTCGAGATCCACGACACCCTGCACCCCGGCAGCCGCCTCACCGCCCGCCGCCCGCGCAACGGCTTCGCCTTCTGCGCCGAGCCCGCCGTCCTGCTGCTCGCCGGCGGCATCGGCATCACCCCACTGCTCCCGATGGCCCGCGAGGCGCAGCGGCACGGCCTGGACTGGCGCCTGGTGCACGTCGGCCGCAGCGCCGACACCCTCCCGTACGCGGACGAGCTGCGCGCCCTGGACCCGAGCCGGGTGGTGCTGCGCACCGACGACGAGCACGGCGTGCCGACCGGCGCCGACCTGCTCGCGCACGCCCCGCGCGGCGCCGCCGTCTACTGCTGCGGCCCGGCCCCGATGCTCACCGCCGTGCAGCGCTCCCTGGGCGAATCCCCCTCCACCGCGCTGCACTTCGAGCGCTTCGGCGCCGCCCCGATCATCGGTGGCGCGCCCTTCGCCCTGCGCCTGGGCGCCGACGGCCCGGCGCTGGACGTCCCCGCCGACCGCTCCGCCCTGGACGTGTTGCGCGAAGCCCGTCCCGACCTCCCGTACTCCTGCCACCAGGGTTTCTGCGGCACCTGCGAGGTCCGCCTGCTGGCCGGCACGCCCGAGCACCGGGACCGCCGGCTCACCCCCGAGCAGCGTGCCGCCGGCGCCGTGCTGCCCTGCGTCTCCCGGGCCGCCGAGGGCGAGACCCTGGTGCTCGACCTGTAGCGTGCTCGACCTGTAGAAGGAGCCCCGATGGCGAACCCCCCGACCTTCCCCTACGACGAGCGCGACCTCGCCCGCTTCCGCGAGACCCAGCAACTCGCCTACCACTGCGCCGAACAGGTCGCCGCCTGGATCGAACCGGGCGTCACCGAGCGCCAGGCCACGGCCGAGCTGCGCCGCCGCCTGGTCGCCGCCGGGGTGCAGGACTTCTTCCACGTCCCGTTCGCCTGGTTCGGCGACCGCACGGCCTTCCGGCACTTCCACACCCCGCTCCAGTTCTTCGCCGGCAACCGCCGCCTGGAGGAGGGCATGCCGTACGTCCTGGACTGCGCGCCCATCGTCGACGGATACACCGCCGACATCGGCTACGGCGGCAAGGTCGGCGAGAACCGGGTCTGGGACCGCCTGGCCGCCGACCTCCAGGTGTACCGCGAGCTGATCCTCGCCGAGGTGCGCGCCCGCCGTCCGCTCAACGAGGTGTACGCGGCCGTGGACGCGCAGATCGCCGCGCACGGCTACGACAACCGCCACCAGGTCTACCCGGGCCGGGTGATCGGCCATCAGGTCACCCGCACCACCGTGCGCGGCCCGGCCGGGGTCAACGTCTTCGGCTTCGGCGTGCGCACCCTGCAGACCCTCGGGCGCGAACTGATCTCCGAGCGCCTGCACGGCCGTTCACCGCTCTGGGCGGACGGCCGGTCGTCCCGGCACGTGCCCACCCCGGGCCTGTGGGCGGTCGAGCCGCACATCGGCTTCCGCGGCGTGGGCATCAAGTTCGAGGAACTGCTGGTGGTCACCGAGGACGACGCCCACTGGCTCGACGACGACCTGCCGCACGTCCGCCGCTGGACGGCGGGCGCCGCCCACGACGTTGCCCTGGAGGCCGCCCGATGACCACCCCCGCCGCAGACGCCCCGGACGCCCCGGACGCCCCGGACGCCCCGGACGCCCCGGCTGCCTCGCAGGCCCCGGACGCCGCAGCTGCCCCGAAGGCGCTGGCCGCCCCGCCCGTGCGCCGCCGCACCGTGCACTCCGACGGCCTCCCGCTCGCCGTCTTCGAACAGGGCGACCCGGCCGCACCCACCGTCCTCCTGGTGCACGGCTACCCGGACACCCACGCGGTCTGGGACGACGTCGCCGCCGACCTCGCCCGCGACCACCACGTGGTCCGCTACGACGTGCGCGGCGCCGGCCGGTCCGGAGTGCCCGCCACCCGGGACGGCTACCGGCTGGAGCGCCTGGCCGCCGACCTGTTCGCGGTCGCCGACGCCGTCAGCCCCGACCGCCCGGTGCACGTGGTCGCCCACGACTGGGGCTCGCTGCAGTCCTGGGAGGCCGTCACCGCGCCCGGCTCCGAGCGGCGGATCGCCTCGTACACCACCATGTCCGGCCCCTGCCTGGACCACATGGGGTACTGGCTGCGCCACCGGATGCGCCGGCCCACCCCGCGCCACCTGCGCCAACTCCTCCACCAGGGCCTGCACTCCTGGTACATCACCGCCTTCCACCTGCCCTTCCTCGCCCCCGGCGTGTGGCGCCTGGGCCTGGCCCGGGCCTGGCCGCGGGTGCTGCGCGACCTGGAGCAGGTCACCCCGCGGCCCGACCACCCGCAGCCCGGCCTGCGCCGCGATGCCGTCCGCGGCATCGAGCTGTACCGGGCCAACTTCCGCCCCACGCTGCGCAGTCCGCGCGAGCGGCCGACGCAGGTGCCGGTCCAGCTGATCACCCTCACCCGGGACCGCTACGTCGCCCCGTTCCTCTCCGAGGGGCTGGAACGCTGGGTGCCCGAGCTGACCCGACGGACGCTGCACGCCGGCCACTGGTCGGCGCTGCTGGAGAAGGGAGCCACCGTGGCCGAGATGGTCCGCGAGTTCACCACCCGCATCGAACGCGGAAGCGCCGAGCCGACCCGGGAGCAGGGCGACGGCCGGCTGGTCGTCGTCACCGGCGGCGGCAGCGGCATCGGCCGGGCCACCGCGCTCGCCTTCGCCGAGGACGGCGCCCGCGTCGTGGTCTGCGACCTCGACCTCGCCGCCGCCGAGCGCACCGCCGAACTCGCCTCGCTGATCGGCCCGCAGGCGCACGCCTACCGGGTGGACGTCGCCGACGGCGCGGCGGTGGACGCCTTCGCACAGGCGGTCGCGGAGGAGCACGGGGTGCCCGACGTGGTGGTCAACAACGCCGGCATCGGCCACTCCGGGACGTTCCTGCAGACCACCGAGAAGGAGTGGCAGCGCGTCCTGGACGTCAACCTCTGGGGCGTCATCCACGGCTGCCGCGCCTTCGGCACGCTGATGGCCGACCGCGGCCAGGGCGGTCACCTGGTCAACGTCTCCTCGGCCGCCGCCTACCTGCCGTCCAAGGCGCTCACCGCGTACGCGACCAGCAAGGCCGCGGTGTTCATGCTCTCGGACTGCCTGCGCGCCGAACTCGCCGGGCACGGCATCGGCGTCTCCACCATCTGCCCGGGCATCGTCAACACCAACATCACCCGCACCTCCACCTTCTCCGCGACCACCGCCGACCAGCAGGCCGCCAAGCGGGCCCGCGCCGCCAGGCTCTACGCCCGCCGCGGCTTCCCCCCGGAGAAGGTCGCCACCGCCATCCTCACCGCCGTCCGCACCGGCAAGCCGGTCGTCCCCGTCACCCCCGAGGCCAAGGCCGCCCGCTTCCTCTCCCGCCTCAGCCCCGGCCTCCTGCGCCTGGCCGCCCGCCTCAACGTCACCTGAGCGGCCCCTGCGGGTCTGCGATATCGGACAGCCTTTGATACTCCAAGTCGGCGGTTCAGGCCGAGACCGACCGGTTGTTCAACGAGGGGCGGCTCGCGCTCTGTGGAGCCGTCGAGCTGGAGATCATGCACAGCGCCCGGTCCAAGGCCGACGCCGATCGCATCCGGGAGGGCTTGCGTGGCTTCGACTGGCTGACTACGCCCGATGAGGTGTGGGACCGCGCCATCGAAGTGCAGGCACTCCTCACCGCCGCCGGAAACTGGCGGGTGCTGTCCGTGGCGGACCTCGTCATCGCCGCCACCGCCGAGCGCCACAGCGTCACCGTCCTGCACTACGACGGGGACTACGACATGATCGCCGCCGTCACCGGCCAGCCGACCGAGTGGGTCGTCCAGCCGGGGACGGCGGACTGAGGGCCCCATCGGGCCTGTGAGAGCATCGAGGCCCATGGAGATGACAACGGCTCTGTGGTCCTTCGCCCTCGTCGTGGGGTTGCTCACGCTCACACCCGGGCTCGACACCGCGCTGGTGCTGCGCACGTCCGCGCTCGGGCGGCGGCGCCAGGCGTGGGGGGTGGTGCTGGGGATCCAGACCGGGACGCTGGTCTGGGGGACGCTGACCTCGGCCGGGGTGACGGCGCTGCTGACCGCCTCGCAGGTGGCGTACGAGGTGCTGCGCTGGGGCGGGGCCGCGTACCTGGTGTGGATGGGCGTCGGCATGCTGCGCAGCCGGGGCGGGGAGGCGGCGGTCGAGGAGGAGCCGGCCGAGGGCGGCTTCGGGTACGGCTGGCGGCGCGGCACGCTGACCAATCTGCTGAACCCCAAGGTCGGGGTGTTCTACGTGGCCGTGCTGCCGCAGTTCATCCCCACCGGGGCCCCGCACTTCGCCGCCGGGGTGGCGCTCACCTGCGTCCACGTGGTGGAGGGCGTGCTGTGGTCGACCGTCCTGGTCGGCTTCGCCCGGGCGCTGCGCGGCTGGCTGCGCCGCCCGGCCGCCCGGAGGCTGATGGACAGGGTGACCGGCGCGGTGGTGGTGGGCTTCGGCGTGAAGCTGGCGCTGAGCGACTGACCGCCGGCCTCAGGCGGCGTGCGTCCGTCGCGTGCGTCGTGCCCGGGGCTCCTCGGGGGTGGCCGGTGCCTCGTGGTGGATCGGGCCGTCCCCGGTGTTGAGCGGCAGGCAGCTGCCGCCGCGCCGGTGGGCGATGATCTCGGCGGCGACGGAGACCGCCGTCTCCTCGGGGGTGCGGGCGCCGAGGTCGAGGCCGATGGGGGAGCGCAGCCGGCCGATCTCGGCCTCGGTGAGCCCGACCTCGCGCAGCCGCGCCTCGCGGTCGCGGTGGGTGCGGCGCGAGCCCATCGCGCCGACGTAGCCGACCGGCAGCCGCAGTGCGCGTTCCAGCAGCGGGATGTCGAACTTGGCGTCGTGGGTGAGCACGCAGAGCACGGTGCGCCCGTCGATCCGGTCGAGCTGGGAGTCGAGGTAGCGGTGCGGCCAGTCGACGACGACCTCGTCGGCCTCGGGGAAGCGCCGCTTCGTGGCGAAGACGGGCCGGGCGTCGCAGACGGTGACGCGGTAGCCGAGGAAGCGGCCGATCCGGACGACGGCGGCGGCGAAGTCGATGGCGCCGAAGACGAGCATCCGCGGTGCGGGCACGTAGGACTCGACGAAGCAGGTGACGGTGCCCTGGTCGCGGTCGTCGCAGGGGCGTCCGTCGAGGCCGAGCACGATCCGGCCGGTGCGTCCGGCGTCGAGCATGGCCCGGGCCTCGGTGACGACCGCCCGTTCCAGCGCGGTCAGGAGGTGTCGCGGGGGGCGCGTCGCCGGAAGGGTGGTGGCGGGCGACGGCTGGGCCTTCGAGGGGGCGGGGGGGAGGGCGGGGGAGAGGGCACCGTGGTGGGTGTCGGCGGTGACGGCGACGGTGGCGCCGACGAGCCCGCCGGGCCCGGCGATCACCCGGGCGAGCGCGACCGGGGTGCCGGAGGCGATGTAGGCGATGCCGGCGTCGAGTCCGTCGTCGGCCCCGGGCCGGATCGGCTGGACGAACACGTCGAGGACGCCGCCGCAGGTCAGGCCGACGGCGAAGGCGTCCTCGTCGCTGTAGCCGAACCGTTCCAGCACGGGTTCGCCGGACTCGATGGCAGCCTGGCACAGCTCGTAGACCGCGCCCTCGACGCAGCCCCCGGAGACGCTGCCGATCGCCTCGCCGGCCGCGTCGACGGCCAGGGCCGCCCCCGGGTCGCGGGGCGCGCTGCCGGAGACGCCGACGACGGTGGCCACGGCGAAGGAGCGCCCGGCCGCGTGCCAGGCCTGCAACTGCTCGGCGATGTCCTGCATGTCGGGGAGCTCCTTACACAAGCGAGGGTAGACGGGAGGTGCCGCCGTACGGGAAACGATTCCCGCACGGCGGCGGTGCGGCCAGGTCCTCTCCGGCCGAGAGGGTCAGACACGTCCTAGTGCACGCCCAGCCAGGACTTGATCGGGGTGAGCGCGAAGTAGACCACGAAGACCCCGGTGAGGATCCACATCAGCGGGCCGGGCTCGCGCCACTTGCCGGTGCCCGCCTTGATGACCGTGTACGAGATGACGCCCGCGGCGACACCGGCGGTGATGCTGTAGGTGAACGGCATCAGGGTGCAGGTGAGGAAGGCCGGGATGGCGACCTCGCGGTCGGACCAGTCGATGTGCCGGGCCTGGCTCATCATCATCGAGCCGATCACGACGAGGGCGGCGGAGGCCACCTCGGTCGGGACGATCGCGGCGAGCGGCGAGAAGAACAGCATCAGCGCGAACACGCCGCCGGTGACGGTCGAGGCGAGGCCGGTGCGGGCGCCGTCGCCGACACCGGTGGCGGACTCGACGAACACGGTCTGGCCGGAGGCGCCGGACAGGCCGCCGACGGCGCCGCCGGCCCCGTCGATGAACAGGGCCTTGGAGAGGCCGGGCATCCGGCCCTGCTTGTCGGCCAGCCCGGCCTCGGTGCCGACGCCGATGATGGTGGCCATCGCGTCGAAGAAGCCGGCCAGCACCAGGGTGAAGACGGCGACCGAGGCGCTGATGGCGCCCAGGCCGTGGCTGCCGAAGGCACCGAAGAGGTCGACGTGGCCGAAGAGGCCGAAGTCGGGCGCGGAGACCGGGCTGCCCGGCCACACCGGGGCGGAGCTGACCCAGGTCTTCGCGGGGAGGTCGGCGACCGCGTTGATGACGAAGGCCACCACGGTGCCGCCGGCGATGCCGATCAGGATCGCGCCGCGGACGTTGCGGGCCAGCAGCACGAAGATCGTCAGCACGGTGAGGCAGAAGACCAGGACGGGCCAGCCGGCCAGCTCGCCGAAGGGGCCGAGCGCGAGCGGCGTGGGGCCGCCGGTGTGCACGAAGCCGGCCTTGACCAGGCCGATCAGCGAGACGAAGAGGCCGATGCCGATGGTGATGGCGTGCTTGAGCGGCAGCGGGATGCCGTTCATGATCTTCTCGCGGAGCCCGGACACGACCAGCAGGACGATCAGCAGGCCGTAGATCACGCACAGGCCCATGGCCTGGGGCCAGGTGGTGTGCGGCACCACCAGCGCGGAGATCACGCCGGAGACGGAGAGCCCGGCGGCGACCGCCAGGGGGACGTTGCCGACCACGCCCATCAGGATCGTGGTGACGGCGGCGGCGAGCGCGGTCGCGGTGGTGAGCTGCGCGTGGTCCAGCTTGAGGCCGTTGACGTCGGCGCCGCTCAGGATGATCGGGTTGAGCAGCACGATGTAGGCCATCGCCATGAAGGTGGTGAGGCCGCCGCGGATCTCATTGCCGAAGGTCGATCCCCGGGCCGTGATCTTGAAGTACGCGTCCAGTGCGTTCTTCGGTGCGGGGGCCGGGGCCGGGGCCGGCGTGGCGGTGTCGTCCTCGGCGGGTCTTTCTTCCGTGGGGCCGGGTTCCGTGGGGCTGTGTTCCGTGGGGATCCGGGTCATGTCCACTCCCAAGTGTCAAAGGGGGTTGGGGTGGGCGAGCCGACCTGACTGCCAGTCAACGAGGTTGGCGCAGGGGGACTGCTCGACTCACTGGGCGCACTGTGGCGGTGCCTGCGGTGCGTGGGTGGTGCGCACCGCTGCAGAACCCCGGCGTGGGAGAGGCAGCGGGATGGTGCGGTCGCGTGCCGTTGGGCGGTGCACGCGAGTGGGGGCGCGGTGGAGCGGCCCCGGGGCGGCGGGGAAGACGGTCGCCGCCCCGGGGAGGTTCTCCTGCTCCCCGTCGCTGGAGCCCGGGGAGGTTCTCCTGCTCCCCGGGGCCTGAAGCCCGGGGAGCTCGCGGGCTCCGGGGGCGTCAGGCCCCGGGGGCCTCCGTGGTGAGGTGCTCGGGCCGGACCGGGATCCGGTTGAGGGCCAGGCCGGTGGCGTTGCGGATGGCGGCCACGATCGACGGCGTCGCCGAGACGGTCGGGGCTTCGCCGACGCCGCGCAGCCCGTACGGGGCGTGCGGGTCGGGCAGTTCGAGGATCTCCACCGGGATCGGCGGGGTGTCGAGGATGGTGGGGATCAGGTAGTCGGTGAAGGAGGCGTTGCGCACCTTCCCGTCCCGCACGATGATCTCCTCCATCACGGCGAGGCCGAGCGCCTGGGTGCAGCCGCCCTGGATCTGGCCGACGACGGAGAGCGGGTTGAGCGCCTTGCCGACGTCCTGGACGGCGGTGAGCTCGACGACCTTGACCAGGCCCAGTTCGACGTCCACGTCGACCACCGCGCGGTTGGCGCAGAAGGTGTACTGGACGTGGCCGAAGCCCTGCCCGGTCTCCTTGTCGAAGGGGACGGTCGGGCGGTGGTGGTGTTCGCGGGTGAGGTCGATGGCCTCGTCACCGAGCAGGTCGACCATGGGGACCAGCACGCCGGCGCTCTCCGAGACGACCTTCCCGGCGATCAGCGTGATGTCGCCGTGGGTCCAGCCGTAGCGGCGGCGGCCCTTCTCGATCAGCGCCCGCCTGACCGCCTCGGCGGCCAGCTTCACGGCGCCGCCGGTCATGTACGTCTGGCGCGAGGCGGAGGTCGAACCGGCCGATCCGACCTCGGTGTTGGCCGGGTGGATGGTGACCAGCTCGACGCCCAGCTCGGTGCGGGCGATCTGGGCGTGCACGGTGACGCCGCCCTGGCCGACCTCCGCCATTGCGGTGTGGACTATGGCGACGGGCTCGCCGCCGATCACCTCCAGGCGCACCCGGGCGGTGGAGTAGTCGTCGAAGCCCTCGGAGAAGCCGACGTTCTTGATGCCGACCGAGTAGCCGACGCCGCGCACGATGCCCTCGCCGTGCGAGGTGTTGGACAGCGCCCCGGGGAGCTGGCGCACGTCCGGGTGTTCGGTGTCCAGCGGCGGCGGCAGCGGCATCTCCTTGGCGCGCCGCAGCAGTTCGGCGACCGGGGCGGGCGAGTCGATCTGCTGGCCGGTGGGCATGCGGTCGCCCTCCGACATGGCGTTGAGCTGCCTCAACTCGACCGGGTCCATGCCGAGTTCGGCGGCCAGCTTGTCCATCTGCGACTCGTAGCCGAACGCGGCCTGGACGGCGCCGAAGCCGCGCATGGCGCCGCAGGAGGGGTTGTTGCTGTAGAGCGCGATGGCGTGCATCCGCACGTTGGGGATCACGTACGGGCCGTGCCCGAGCGAGGCCGCGTTGCCGACCACGGCGGGCGAGGCGGAGGCGTACGCGCCGCCGTCGAGCACGATCCGGCAGTCGGCGAAGACGAGTTTGCCGTCGCGGGTGGCGCCGTGCTCGTAGTGCATCCTGGCGGGGTGGCGGTGCACGTGGCCGAAGAAGGACTCGTCGCGGGCGTAGACGATCTTGACCGGCTTGCCGGTGTGCTGGGCCAGCAGGCAGGCGTGGATCTGCATCGACAGGTCCTCGCGGCCGCCGAAGGCGCCGCCGACGCCGGCCAGGGTGAGCCGGACCTTCTCCTCGGGCAGGTCGAGGACCGGGGCCATCTGCTGGCGGTCGACGTGCAGCCACTGGGTGGCGATGTAGAGGTCGATGCCGCCGTCCTCGGCGGGCACCGCGAGGCCGGACTCGGGGCCGAGGAAGGCCTGGTCCTGCATGCCGACCTCGTAGTCGCCGCTGACGATGACGTCCGCGAGCGCGCGGACCTCGTCGGTGACGCCGAGGCCGGAGACCAGCCGCTGCTCGTGGCAGATGTTGCCGTACCCGTGCGACTTGTACTCGTGCGGCTCGTGCACGTAGCCGTGGGTGGCGGGGTCGAGGCACTGCTCCTCGGTGACGATCGGGGTGAGCACCTCGTACTCGACCTTGATCCTCTTCACCGCGCGGCGGGCGGTCTCCGGGTGGTCGGCCGCGACCAGGGCGATCGCCTCGCCGTGGTAGCGGACCTTGTCGATGGCCAGGGCCGGCTGGTCCTGGATCTCCAGCCCGTAGTACTTCGCGCCGGGGATGTCCTGGTGGGTGAGGACGGCGTAGACGCCGGGCACCTTGAGCGCCTCGGAGATGTCCACCGACAGGATGGTGGCGCGCGGGTGCGGCGAGCGCAGCGCCATGCCCCAGAGCATGTCCTCGTGCCACATGTCGGAGGAGTACGCGAACTCGCCCTTGACCTTGAGGTGGCCGTCCGGGCGCAGCGGCGAGCCGCCGATGCCGTCCTTGCTGGCCTGCCGGATGTCCTGGAGGTTCTTCTGACCCTGGATGGTGCGGGTGGTCATTGCGACACGGCCTTTCCGGCGCACGTGCGGGCGGACGCCAGCCGCACCGCGTCCATGATCTTCTCGTAGCCGGTGCAGCGGCAGAGGTTGCCCGACAGCGCCTCGCGGATGTCGTTGTCGCTCGGCTGGGCGTCCCGCTCCAGCAGCGCGTCGGTCTGCACCAGCAGGCCGGGGGTGCAGAAGCCGCACTGGACGGCGCCGGCATCGATGAACGCCTGCTGGACGAGGCCCAGTTCGCCGTTCTCCCCGGTCAGGCCCTCGACCGTGCGCACCTCGCGGTCCTGCACCTGGCCGGCCGCGACCAGACAGCTGCAGACCGGCACGCCGTCCAGGTAGACCGTGCAGGAGCCGCACTCGCCCTGTTCGCAGGCGTTCTTCGAGCCCGGCAGGCCGACCCGCTCGCGCAGCACGTACAGGAGGCTCTCGCCCTCCCAGACGTCGTCCGCCTCGACCGGCTTGCCGTTGGCGGTGAAAGTCACCCTCATGCCGCGCTCCTGATCTGCTTGCTGTAGTCGTTCCAGGTCCAGGTGAGGGTGCGGCGGGCCATCACGGCCAGCGCGTGCCGGCGGTAGTCGGCGGTGCCCCGGACGTCGTCGATCGGCGAGGCGGCGGCCTTGACCAGCTCGCCGAAGCGCTGGACCACCTCGGCGCCCAGCAGGTCGCCGGACTCCCAGAGGCCGCGCTCGGCGAGCACGCCCGCCAGGTACTCCTCGGCCTCGACGGCGCGGCGCGGCGTGGGGGCGGCCGAGCCGATGCCGGTGCCGACGGTGCCGTTCTTCGGGTGGAGGGCGAAACCGAAGGCGCAGACCGCGATCACCATGGCGTTGCGGGTGCCGATCTTCGAGAACTGCTGCGGGCCGTCCGCCACCGGGATGTGCACGGCCCGGATCAGCTCGTCGGCCTCCAGGCTGTTGCGCTTCACGCCGACGTAGAAGTCGTCGATCGGGATCAGCCGGGTGCCGCGCACGGAGGCGGCCTCGACCAGGACGTCCCGGCCGGCCGCCAGCAGCGCCGGGTGGGAGTCGCCGGCCGGGGAGGCCGCGCCGAGGTTGCCGCCGACGCCGCCGCGGTTGCGGATCTGCGGGGAGCCGACGGTGTGGGCCGCCAGCGCGAGCCCGGGCAGCGGCCCGGACAGCTCGTCGATGATCCGGGAGTAGGGGACGGAGGCGCCGAGCCTGACGACGCCGTCGTCGTTCGACCACTGGGTGAGCTCGGTGATGCGGTTCAGATCGAGAATCGCGGATGGCCGGTGCACGTCGAAGTTCAGCTCGACCATGACGTCCGTACCGCCCGCGATGGGCAGCGCGGTCGGGTACTCGGCCTTCGCCGCGAGTGCCTCGTCCCAGGTAGCGGGCCGAAGGAACTCCATGCGGGTGTCTCCTCAAGTCGTCGCCTGCCGGACGGGTGGGCACAGTGCCCGGAACTCGGTGTTCGGACCTCTCAACCAACCGCTTCGTCGCCTCCGCGTCGGGCCCCGGTCACCGGGCTGCGTCCGGCGGCGTGTCGCCCAGTGAACCGCCGGGACGGGGCCCACTGGCAGTCACCGATGGCATGAAGCCCCGGCTGTGCTCCCGCCCGGCATCCTGTACGTTCCTCTAAGGAGAGGAATGCGCAGCCCAGGTGTTCACCAGGTGCTACCTACGACCGTAATCCGGCCGTGATTCGCAAGCGACGGGCCCGTGATCCGGTCGCCCGCCCGGACGTGACGACAAGTACGGATGTTCGGGCACACTGTGACCCCCGACCGAACGCCCGGGCCTCCCCCGTTCGGCCCACCCCCAGCCCCGTCCCACCCTCAGCCCCCGTTAGGAGTCCGCGGATGCGTGTCCGTGACCTGCTCGCCCCCGGCGCCCCGCGACTGCGCCTGCTCGCGGCCGAGGACGAGCTGGACCGGCAGGTCAGCGGTGTCATGACCACGGACCTGCACGACCCCGGCCGCTACCTGCACGGCGGCGAGCTGGTGCTCACCGGCATGCTGTGGCGCACCGCCCCGGCCGACTCCGAGCGGTTCGTGCGGACCATCGTGGCCGGCGGCGCGGTCGCCCTGGCGGCCGGCGAGGCCGAGGTCGGTCCGGTGCCCGAGGACCTGGTGGAGGCCTGCCGACGGCACCGGATGCCGCTGCTGGCCGTCCCCGACGACATCGCCTTCGGCACCGTCACCGAGTTCATCGGCCGCCAGGTCTCCGCCGACCGCGCCGCCGACCTCGCCGCCCTCGTCGACCGGCACCGCCTGCTGGTCTCGGCGGCCGGCGGCGGCGGCCTGGACGCGGTGCTGGACCTGCTCGGCGGCGACCTCGACCTCGACTGCTGGGTGCTCACCCCCACCGGCGCGGTGATCGCCGGCCCCGCCGACCGCCTCCCGGCCGAGGACCGCGACCAGCTGGTCCGCGCCCACCTCGGCGCCCAGCGCCAGCGCCGCCGCCCCCCGCACCGGGCCCGCCTGGCCGGCGGCTCCTACTCGCTGCTGCCCGCCCCGGCCTCGGCCGACCACCAGGCGCCGCTGGCCGACTGGGTGCTCGCGGTGGCCGGCGACGTCACCGAGTGGACCACCAAGCGCCAGCAGCTCGCCGAGAACCTGGCCCGGCTGGTCGCCGCCGAGCGCCACCGCCGCGACGAGGGCCGCCGGCTGCGCCGTCGCCTCGCCGACGAGGTGCTGGCCCTGCTCCAGCGCGACGCCGATCCGGCCGAGATCAGCCGCACCCTGTACGCCTCCTCGGCGATGGCCGCCCGCTACGAGAGCGTCGAGCCCAAACCCCAGGCCCAGGACGGGTCCTGGCTGGTGCTCAGCGCCGAGGGCACCGGCCTGCCCGAGGGTGTGGTGCGCGCCGTCCTGGAGGAGGCGCTGGGCGGCACCACCGACCGCGCGCTGGTCGCCGGGGCCGGCGCCGGCGCCGTCGTGGTGCTGCCCGCCCTGGACGGCCCGGTGCCCGCCGAGACCCTGCGCGACCTGCTCGCCCCGCTGGAGGCGGGCCTCGGCTCGGAGGGCCGGATCACCCTCGGCGTCTCCGCCCCCGCCTCCGAGGCCGGCGGCCTGCGCGGCGCCCTGGAGGAGGCCCGGCACGCCCGCCGGATCGCCGCCGCCCGGGTCGGCCGGGTCTGCGTGGCGGGCCCCGAGGAGCTGGCCTCGCACGTGCTGCTGCTGGCGGCCGTCCCGGACGAGGTCCGCCGCGCCTTCCGCGGCCGGCTGCTGGACAAGGTGATCGCGTACGACATCGAGCACCAGGCGGACCTGGTCCGCACCCTGGAGGCGTTCCTGCGCTCGGACGGCTCCTGGACGCGCTGCGCCGCGCAGCTGCACGTCCACGTCAACACCCTGCGCTACCGGATCGGCCGGATCGAGGAGCTGACCGGCCGTGACCTCTCCCGGCTGGAGGACCGGGTGGACTTCTACCTGGCGCTCGAACTGGCCTGACGGCCGGGCCTGAGAGCCGTGCCCCACGCAGGAGGGGCCCGCCGCGAGCACTCGCGGCGGGCCCCTCCTGCATGATCGTTACTGCTTGGGACTACTGCGTGGGACTACTGCGGCGGGATGACCGAGGTCATCCACTCGAAGATGCTCGGCACCATGGTCTTCCACAGCTCGGTGGTGTGCGGGCCGTTGCTCTCCTGGACCTGGACCTTGGTCGGCTCCTTGGCTGCCGCCGCGATCGCCTGGCCGTCCTCCAGGCCGTCGCCCTTCTTGCCGCTGATGTAGAGGCTGACCTTCGGCGGCTGCTGGGCGCTCTTGAGGATGTTGACCGGGTTGTTGGCCTCGCGCAGCTTCGGGTCCTTGCCGACCAGGGAGTCGCTCTCGGACGCCGGGTCGTTGTAGCCGGACATCGAGATCGCGGCCCGGTACCGGTTGGGGTGCGCCAGGGACAGCTTGGCCGCGCAGTGGGCGCCGGCCGAGTAGCCGGCGATGCCCCAGCGGTCCGGGGACGGGTCGGCGCGGAAGTTGTCCATGATCATCTGCGGGACGTCCCGGGTGAGCCAGGCGTCGGCGTTGATCTTGCCGGGGATGTCGGTGCAGCCGGCGTCCTGGTGGTTGCCGAGGAGCAGGGTGCGCGGCGAGACCAGGATGAACGGGGAGACCTTGCCCTGCTGCATCAGCGGCTTGAGCTGCTCGGAGACCTTGAGGGTGCCGTACCAGGTGGAGGAGGAGCCCGGGTAGCCCGGGATCAGCTCGACCACCGGGAACTTCTTGTCCTTGAACGCCGGGTCGTTGTACTGCGGCGGCAGCCAGACCAGCACCTCGCCGTCGACCCCGGACACCTGGCCCTTGAGCTCGGTCTTCTGGACGTCGCCGGGCACCGCCGGGTCGCCCACGCCGGCGAACTTCTGGAGCGCCTTCGGCGGCTGCTTGGCCGCGTCGCCGCCGCCCTGGCCGGCGCCCTCCTTGCCCGAAGCGCCCTGGTCGGCCGGCGCCACCTGCGGCACGGCCCGGACGTGGTCACCGGTGCCGAGCAGGTCGTCCCAGTTGCCGTAGATCAGGTTGGCGTTGTTGACCATCACGAAGACCATCAGCACGGCCGTGATCTGGCAGAACATGATCATGACGAGCCTGGACAGGATCCGCACCGGGTTCGGCCCGCGGACCTTGCTCCAGTACAGGAGCGCCACCGCGATGGACACCGGCACCAGGATGACGGTGAGGATGAAGAATGGCGTACCTGTCAGTTGCATCGAGTTCTCGTATCCGGGTTGCTGGCCGCCCGGGCCCCACTCGCCCGAACGCACTCCAATGGCATTGGACGGCGCGGAACCGATGATCGGTTGCCATCCGAATCTGTGCGGAACCTGAGAGGAACATCACGTTTCCTGTGATGTTCCTGTTTCGGGTCGGCGCTAAGTCTGCCACCCGGACGGCCGTCGTCCGGACGAGATGTCCAGCGAACTTCCAGGAAGGTCCCCCGGGGCACCTTACCTCCCGCGTCGCGGGCGCCGCCGGGCGAGGCGGTGTCATCCACGTGCCGCCCGGCCAGAGAGACTATGGGGATGAGCACAACCCGCTTTCGCCCGTCCCGCCGTTTCTGGCCCGTCTGCGCCCTCCTGGCACTCGCGGTCACCGCGGCCGGTTGCAGCAGTACCGGAGGCCGCCGCGCCGAGGAGGCCCGCGCCAAGGCGTCGGCCGCCGGCGGCAGCGCCGTCACCACCCCGCGCTGGAAGGTCGCCATGGTGACCCACGCCGGGGCCGGCGACGCCTTCTGGGACAGCGTGCGCAAGGGTGCCGAGCAGGCCGCCGCCAAGGACAACATCACCTTCCTGTACTCCAACGACGCGCAGACCCAGAACCAGGTCCAGCTCGTCCAGGCCGCCATCGACCAGAAGGTCGACGGCCTGCTGGTCACCCTCGCCAAGGGCGACGCCATGGCCGACGTCCTCGGCAAGGCCAAGGCCGCCGGCATCCCCGTGATCACCGTCAACTCCGGCCAGGAGTACTCCGCCAAGTTCGGCGCGCTCACCCACATCGGCCAGGACGAGTCCACCGCCGGCCAGGCGGCCGGCGCCGAGCTGGCCGGCCGCGGCCGCAAGAACGTGCTCTGCGTCATCCACGAGCAGGGCAACATCGGCCAGGAGCAGCGCTGCTCCGGCGCCCAGTCCAAGGCCGGCGGCGCCTTCCAGGTGCTGTACGTGGACGGCGTCAACATGCCCGACGCCCGCGCCGCGATCTCCGCCAAGCTCCAGGCCGACCCGGCCATCGACACCGTGCTCACCCTCTCCGGCCCGGTGGCCGCCACCGGCCTCCAGGCCGTCCAGGACGTCCACCGCGCCGTCGAGCTCGACACCTTCGACCTGGGGCCGCAGGTGGTGGCCGGACTCAAGTCCGGCTCCGTGGGCTTCGCCGTCGACCAGCAGCCCTACCTCCAGGGCTACGAGGGCGTCGACCTGCTCTGGCTGTACAAGTCCAACCTGGACATGCTCGGCGGCGGCAAGCCCGTCGCGACCGGCCCGCAGATCCTGACCAAGGACGACGCCGACGCGCTCGCCGAGTACGTCGCGAGGGGGACCAGGTGAGCACCACCGACGTCCTCGCCCAGGACCGCCCGGCCGCGCTGCGCCGCCTCCTCGCCCGCCCCGAGCTCGGCTCGCTGATCGCCGCCGTCGCGGTGTTCACCGTCTTCGCGGTGGCCGCCGAACCCTTCCTGCGGGTCTCCTCGCTGGGCACCGTGCTCTACGCGGCGTCCACCATCGGGATCATGGCCGTCCCGGTCTCGCTGCTGATGATCGGCGGCGAGTTCGACCTGTCGGCGGGCGTGCTGGTCACCACCGCCGCGCTGACCTCCTCGATGGTCTCCTACCAGTTCACCGCGGTGACCTGGGTCGGCGTGCTGGTCTCGCTCGCCGTCACCCTGGCCGTCGGCGCCTTCAACGGCTGGATGCTCGGCCGCACCCGGCTGCCCAGCTTCATCGTCACCCTCGGCACCTTCCTGATGCTGACCGGTGCCAACCTCGGCGTCACCAAGCTGGTCTCCGGCACCGTCTCCACCAGGCCGATCTCCGACATGGAGGGCTTCGCCTCCTGCCGCTGGCTGTTCGCCTCCGAGGTCACCGTCGGCGGACTGACGATCAAGGCCACCGTCTGGTGGTGGCTCGGCCTGCTCGCGGTCGGCAGCTGGGTGCTGCTGCGCACCCGCTTCGGCAACTGGATCTTCGCCGTCGGCGGCGACGCGGACGCCGCCCGCGCGGTCGGCGTGCCGGTCGCCCGCACCAAGACCCTGCTCTACCTCGGTGTCGGCTTCGGCGCCTGGGTGCTCGGCCAGCACCTGCTGTTCTCCTTCGACACCGTGCAGTCCGGCGAGGGCGTCGGCAACGAGCTGATCTACATCGTCGCGGCCGTCATCGGCGGCTGCCTGATCACCGGCGGCTACGGCTCGGTGGTCGGCTCCGCGCTCGGCGCGCTGATCTTCGGCATGGCCAGCAAGGGGATCATCTACGCCCAGTGGAACCCGGACTGGTTCAAGTTCTTCCTCGGCGCGATGCTGCTGCTCGCCGCCCTGCTGAACGCGTACGTCAAGCGCCAGGCCGAACGGGGGCCCCGATGAAGACCGAACTGCTCGCCCTGGAGGGCGTCGGCAAGAGCTACGGCACCGTCCGCGCCCTCCAGGACGTCTCGCTCACCCTGCACGCCGGCGAGATCAGCTGCGTGCTCGGCGACAACGGCGCCGGCAAGTCCACCCTGATCAAGATCATCTCCGGGCTGCACCAGCACGACGAGGGCACCTACACCGTCGGCGGCGAGGAGGTCCGGCTCGACTCCCCGCGCCAGGCCCTGGACCGCGGCATCGCCACCGTCTACCAGGACCTCGCCGTCGTCCCGCTGATGCCGGTCTGGCGCAACTTCTTCCTCGGCTCCGAGCAGGGCCACCGCCGCTGGGGCGGCCTGCGCCTGGACGCCGAGGCGATGCGCGCCACCACCCGCGAGGCGCTCGCCCGGATGGGCATCGACCTGCACGACGTGGACCGCCCGATCGGCACCCTCTCCGGCGGCCAGCGCCAGTGCGTGGCGATCGCCCGGGCCGTGCACTTCGGCGCCAAGGTGCTCATCCTGGACGAGCCGACCGCGGCGCTCGGCGTCAAGCAGTCCGGAGTGGTGCTCAAGTACGTCACCGCCGCCCGCGACGCCGGGCTCGGGGTCGTCCTGATCACCCACAACCCGCACCACGCGTACCTGGTCGGCGACCACTTCACCCTGCTCAAGCGGGGCCGGATGGCCGGCAGCCACCCGCGCGCCGAGATCGGCCTCGAACAGCTCACCACCGAGATGGCCGGTGGCTCCGACCTCGCCGAGCTCTCGCACGAGCTGGCCCGGCCCACCGAACCCCAGCCCCGCACCGAACCCCAGCCCCGCACCGACCCCCAGCCCCGTCCTGACCCCGAGCCCCGTGAGGAGCGTCCGCAGCCGTGACCAGCCCCCAAGGCAGCACCCGGCCGGCCGTCCTGCCCACCCTGCTCGGCCTCGGCCCCCGTGCCGAGCGCCGCCGCCGCGCCCTGCCCGCCGGGATACTGCGACTGCCCACCATCGGCGTCGACATCGGCGGCACCAAGGTGGTCGCCGGAGTGGTGGACGGCGAGGGCAAGGTGCTGGAGAAGCTGCGCACCGACACCCCCGACAAGAGCAAGAGCGCCAAGGTCGTCGAGAACGTCATCGTCGACCTGGTGCTGGAGCTCGCCGACCGGCACGACGTCCACGCCGTCGGCATCGGCGCGGCCGGCTGGGTCGACGCCGACCGCTCCACGGTGCTGTTCGCCCCGCACCTGAACTGGCGCGGCGAGCCGCTCCAGCAGGCGCTCAGCGAGCGGCTGCGCTTCCCGGTGATCGTCGAGAACGACGCCAACGCCGCCGCCTGGGCCGAATGGCGCTTCGGCGCCGGGCGCGGCGAGGACCACATGGTGATGCTCACCCTGGGCACCGGCATCGGCGGCGCCGTCGTCCGCGACGGCTACGTCGACCGCGGCAAGTACGGCCTGGCGGGCGAGTTCGGCCACATGCAGGTGCTGCCCGGCGGCCACCGCTGCCCGTGCGGCAACCGCGGCTGCTGGGAGCAGTACTCCTCCGGCAACGCGCTGGTGCGCGACGCCCGCGAACTCGTCGCCGAGGAGTCCCCGGTGGTGCAGACGCTGCTCGCCCGGGCCGGCGGCACCGTCGAGGGCATCACCGGACCGCTGGTCACCGAGGCCGCCCGGGCCGGCGACCCGACCGCCACCGAACTGCTCTACGAGGTCGGCACCTGGCTCGGCGTCGGCATCGCCAACCTGGCCGCCGCGCTCGACCCGGGCCGCTTCGTCATCGGCGGCGGCGTCTCCGAGGCCGGCGACCTGCTGCTCGGCCCGGCCCGGGACACCTTCCGTCGTACCCTCACCGGGCGCGGCTTCCGGCCCGAGGCCAGCATCGTGCACGCCGCACTCGGCAACGAGGCCGGCCTGGTCGGCGCCGCCGACCTCGCCCGGCAGGTCGCCCGCCGGTTCCGCACCATCAAGCGGCGCCGGGTCGAGCGCAGCGGCGTCTGAGCCCTTTCGCCTGATTCGGTTCCGTCAACTACCGGTTGGTAGCGGTGCGGTGTGATTGTCGGGATCATGCCTCCTGTGAGACAACGGAGTTGACGTCGACTCAGGAGGACTCGGATGAGGGCTCTGGCCCGTATCGCACCACCGCTGCTGCTCGCCACCGCCCTGGTCTGGTCCTGCGCCGGGCCGGCCGGGGCGGCGGGGGCGGCCCCGCCGCCGAAGGCCCCCGAGGCGGTGGGCCGGGGCGGAGCGGTGGCCAGCGTCGACGCCGACGCCACCGCGGCCGGCATCGAGGTGCTGCGCAAGGGCGGCAACGCGGTCGACGCGGCGGTCGCGACCGCGGCCGCCCTCGGCGTCACCGAGCCCTACTCCTCCGGCATCGGCGGCGGCGGGTACTTCGTCTACTACGACCACGCCAGCGGCCGGGTGCACACCATCGACGGCCGCGAGGTGGCCGGCCGCACCGCCGACAGCGGGCTGTTCCTGGAGGACGGCAAGCCGCTGGCCTTCGCCGACGCCGTCACCAGCGGCCTGTCCGTCGGCGTCCCCGGCACCGCCGCCACCTGGGACACCGCCCTGCGCCAGTGGGGCACCCGCACGCTCGCCGACGCCCTCGAACCCGCCGAGCGGATCGCCGACAACGGCTTCGTCGTCGACCAGACCTTCCGCGGCCAGACCGCCGACAACTACGACCGGTTCAAGGACTTCCCGGACACCGCCAAGCTCTACCTGCCCGGCGGCAAGCCCCCCGAGGTCGGCACCGTCCTGCGCAACCCCGACCTCGCCGCCACCTACCGGCTGCTCGCCGAGGACGGCGTCAAGGCCTTCTACCAGGGCGACCTCGGCAAGGACGTGGCCAACACCGTCCAGCACCCGCCGGTCGACCCGGCCTCCGGCCGCAAGGCCCGCCCCGGCAAGATCGACACCGCCGACCTCGCCGCCTACCAGGTCCGCCGCCAGGCGCCCACCCACGTCCCGTACCGCGACTACGACGTCTACTCCATCGCCCCCTCCAGCTCCGGCGGCACCACCGTCGGCGAGGCGCTCGGCATCCTGGAGGACGGCGACCTCGGCGCGTACAGCGACACGCAGTACTACCACCACTTCCTGGACGCCTCCCGGATCGCCTTCGCCGACCGCAACCGCTGGGTCGGCGACCCGGCCTTCGGCGACGTCCCCACCAAGGAACTGCTCTCCGCGCGCTACGCCGCCTCCCGGGCCTGCCTGATCAGCCCCGACCGCGCCCTCACCAGCCCGCTCGCCCCAGGCGACCCGCGCCACCCCGCCGACTGCGCCGAGGCCGGCCCCGCCGTCGCCGAGCCCTACGAGGGCCCCAACACCACCCACCTCAGCGTGGCCGACCGCTGGGGCAACGTCGTCTCCTACACCCTCACCATCGAGCAGACCGGCGGCAGCGGCATCACCGTCCCCGGCCGTGGCTTCCTGCTCAACAACGAGCTCACCGACTTCGACTTCTCCCCGCTCACCCCGGGCGTCCCCGACCCCAACCTGCCTGGCCCGGGCAAGCGGCCGCGCTCCTCGATCTCCCCGACCATCGTGCTGCGCGACGGCGAACCGCTGCTCGCCACCGGCAGCCCCGGCGGCGCGACCATCATCACCACCACCCTCCAGGTGCTGCTCGGGCGGCTCGACCGGGGCCTGAGCCTGGAACAGGCCATCGCCGCACCGCGCGCCAGCCAGCGCAACACCGTCGCCACCCAGGCCGAGCCCGGCTTCCTGGCGCTGCCCGAACGGGCCGCCCTGGAGGCGCTCGGGCACAGCTTCACGTCCGTCGCCGAGATCGGCGCCGCCACCGGCGTCGAACGGCTGCCGGACGGGCGGTGGGTGGCCGCGGCCGAACCGGTCCGGCGCGGGGGCGGCTCCGCGGCGGTGGTCCGGCCCACGGGCTGACCGGGCCGCAGGCCGGCCGGGCCGTACTGTCGGTGCCGGGCGGTATGTTCGGGGTGGGCGTCCCCTCGGGGGGTGCCCACCCCTCGTCTCGACCGAAGCACCCGTCCGTACCGAACCACCGGGAAGGCCGCCCGCCGTGACCGTCCGCATCGCCACCTGGAACATCAACTCCGTCACCGCGCGGCTGCCCAAGCTCCTGGAGTGGCTGGAGAGCGCCAAGCCCGACGTGCTCTGCCTCCAGGAGCTCAAGTGCGCGGCCGACGCCTTCCCGTACGAGGCGGTGCGCGCCCTCGGGTACGAGACCGCGGCCCACGGCACCGGCCGGTGGAACGGCGTCGCGATCGTCTCCCGGATCGGCCTGGACGACGTCGTGCGCGACCTGCCCGGCCAGCCCGGCTACCTCGCCGACGGCGCCCTGCTGCCCGACGTCGAGCCGCGCGCCGTCGCCGCCACCTGCGGCCCGGTCCGGGTCTGGTCGGTCTACGTGCCCAACGGCCGCGAGGTCGACCACGCCCACTACCGCTACAAGCTGGAGTGGCTACAGGCGCTGCGCACGGCCGCCACCGAGGACGCCGCCGGGCCCCGCCCGTTCGCCGTCCTCGGGGACTTCAACATCGCTCCCGCCGACGAGGACGTCTACGACGTCGCCGCCTTCGAGGGCCTCACCCACGTCACCCCCGCCGAGCGGGCCGCGCTGGAGGCCCTCGGCGAGGTGGGCCTGCACGACGTGGTGCCGCGCCCGCTCAAGTACGACCGCCCCTACACCTACTGGGACTACCGCCAGCTGGCCTTCCCCAAGAACCGGGGCATGCGGATCGACCTCACCTACGCCAACAAGCCGTTCGTGGACGCCGTCACCGACAGCTACGTGGACCGCGAGGCCCGCAAGGGCAAGGGCACCTCGGACCACGCGCCGGTCGTGGTGGACCTCGACCTGTGAATCACCCTGGGTGAGGGGCGGTAACCCGAACGGTCCCGACCGGTGGCCGGGGCCGGGCGGGCTGCCTACTGTCGGGCATAACCGGGTGCAGTTGTTCGACCACGTGGACATCGGAGTCCCCCCGGCTGCGCCCGAGAATCCCGGAGGTTCCGGCATGCGCCCCATGCGTACGGCCGCCGCCGCCCTGATCGGCGCGACGGTGCTGACCGGCCTGACGGCCCCCCTCGCATCCGCCAGGGACGGCTCGGCCTCGGTCAGCCCGCCCCAGGCCGCACCGGGCCAGACCGTGAAGCTCACGGTCTCCTGTGAGAAGTCGGACAAGCCCGACGCCAAGACCATCACCGCCCACTCCGCCGCGTTCGAGGGCGGTCCGGCCACTCTCACCCTGGGCTCCGACGGCAAGCACAGCGGCTCGGCCCGGCTGGCCGGCCAGCACTCCGGGGACAACAAGATCGACGGCACCTGCCCGGACGGCGGGGCGTTCTCCACCAAGGTCGCGGTCGCCGGCGTCCCGGTCGCCGGCTCCGACAGGGACTCCGACAAGGGCTCCGAGAAAGGGCCTGAGAAAGGCGCCGAGAAGGGTCCCGAGAAGGGTCCCGAGAAAGGCCTCGGCGACTGGGGCAAGGCGGCCGGCGAGTGGGCGGGCTCGCTCGGCCAGTCCGGCGCCGGCGGCCAGCAGGTCGCCCCGCACGGCGCCGTGAACACCGGCCTCGGCGGTTCGGTCGCGGCCGATCCGGCGGAGCTGGCCGGGGGCCTGGCCCTGGTGGCGGGCGGCGTCGGAGGCTTCTGGCTGCTGCGGCGGCGCGGTGCCTGATGGGCACCGCCGCCGTTTTGTTTTCCCCGCGCGCCGTCGGACCCTGACCGGGCCGACGGCGCACAGGCGTGTCAGCCGGCCTGCGGCGCGGGCTTCCGCTGCTGCTGAGGCCCGTGCCCGGTTTCCTGCCCGTGCTTGTTCTCGTGCCCGAGTTCGAGCTCACGGTGCCCGTGCCCGTGCTCGTGCTCGTGCTCGTGCCGGAGGGTGCCGCTGGCCAGCAGGTACTGGGCCAGGACGTACGTCGCCATGATCCAGAACTGGTGCCCCGGCAGCTCCCGCCACTTCGCCAGCTGGGTGGCGATCAGTGTGTCGGACAGCAGGAACAGCGCCCCGCCCAGCCCGATCCGCCAGCCCAGCCCGGCCGAGGTGACGGCCGTGGAGGCGAGCAGCAGGCTGTAGCCGGCCACCGGGATCCGCAGGTCCCCGAGGTCCGGCCAGAGCTGCCCGACCATGGCCACCCAGGCGGTCGCGTACGCGGCCGCCACCACCAGGGCCCGCCGACGGTCGGTCAGCGCCCCGCGCCGGACGAACATCGTCACGTAGCAGACGTGCGCCGCCGCGAACGAGCCCATCCCGGCCAGGAACGCGGTGTCGTTCTTCAGCTGGAGCAGCACGTCCCCGCCCGCGCTCAGCAGCAGTGCCGGGGCCAGCGGCTTCGGCGCCCGCCGCCCGGCGGTGGCGGCCGCGGCGACGCTGTGCGCGGCCAGCAGCGGCATCAGGGCCGGCTTGGTGGCGTTCTGCAGCACGGACGCGCCGGAGGCGATCGCGCCTAGGTGCGTCGCCGAGGCGGCCGCGAAGCCGCCGAGCAGGCCGGCGGCCGAGCGCAGGCGGCCGCCGAGGACGGCACGGGTGGTCGTACGGATGCTCATGCGGCTGCTGACCTCCGGGGTCGGGCGGTGGGGGGAGTGGGACGAACCCTAGGCGACCCGCCGGTGCGGCGGAAGAGCGGGTTACCGGCGCGTAACCCGGGTGGTGCGGGGCGGGTGACGGCGCGGCGGCGGGTGCGGGCCGGCGGGTGGCGTAGCGGAGGGCGGCCGGTCACTTCGGCGCACGGCCGGTTGCTGCCGCCGGGTGACCCGGCCACCGTCTAGTCTGGTCCCCGACATGGAGCAGCAGGAGTACGCGGTCGGCGCCACCCGGGTGGCCACCGGCAGGCCGGACGGGCGCACGGGCGGGACGGGGCGGAGGACCACCGACGCCCTCCTCGCCGTACGCGAACCCGCGGCCGGGCCGGCGCCCGAAGCCGTGTCCGGCCCCCGTGCTGACGCCGCGCCGACCAGGCCCGCGCCGGAGCCGGGCGCCGCCTCCGCGCTCTCGCCCGACCCGGGCCTGCTCCGGCTCGCCCACTGGTTCGCCGCCGCCACCCCCGGCACCGCCGACGACCTGTGCGCCGCCTCCTTCGGCCTCTACCCGGCCCGCCATCTCGGCGCCCCCGCCGAAGCGGCGCCCGACGCCGACGTCAGCTGGTGGCACGGCCCCACCGCGCACGCCACCGCCGCCCTGCGCTCCCGGGGGCCCCGCCCCGTCGGCGGTCTGCGCCGCGCCCGGCGGGACGCCTCCGCGCTGCCCGTCGTCCGGTCAGGTGCCAAGCCGGGCAGGCCCGGCAGGCACCGCAAGCCCGAGCGCACCCGCCCGGTGCCGGGCGCGCAGGATCGTTCCGGCCAGGACCTTCCGATACCGGCCCCGGCCCTGCCCGTCGCGGACGTTTGCGCCCCGGCCCTTCCCGCCGTCGACCTGCCCGCCGCCGAACGCCGGATCGCCGCCCGGCTGCTGCTCGCCCACCCGCTGGTCACCGCCTCCGGCCCGCACGCCGACGGCTTCCCGCTGATTCGCCGTCACCGCGACTGGCTCGTCGAACGCTTCGACGCCCTGCTCGGCTACCGGCTCGTCGTCGGCCCCTGGCACGCCCGGCTCTGCAAGGCCGGCCTCGGCCCCGGCGCCGCCCGCCGCCTCGAACACCCCGCGACCGGCGCCCCGTTCACCCCCGCCGGTTACGCCCAACTCGCTCTCGCCCTGGCCCTGTTGGTCGACGCCCCCGAGCAACTGCCGTACGGGCGGCTGCTCGACGCCATGCGCGCCGCGGCGCCGGGCCTCGCCGCCGGCCCGGCCGACCGCGCGATGGCCCTCGCCGCGCTCGCCGACTGGCAGGTCCTCGGCGACCTGCCGGCCGACCCGGCCGACCCGGCCGACCCGGCCGACCCGGCCGTCCGGGCCGCCGTACTGACCGTCGACCGCGAACTCGCCCGCTCCGTCCCGGCCGGCCCGCCCGCCCTCGCCGACGACGCCGCCGACCTGATCCGCCGCGCCGCCGACGCCGAACCCGCCACCGCCGTGCGCCGTCTGCTCGCCGAGACCCCCGCCGTCCTCGACGCCGACCTCCCCGAGGACCGGAGCGCCTGGCTGCACGAGCACCGGCTGAGCGGCCCGGCCGCGCTAGCCGACTTCCTCGGCCTGGAGACCGAGCTGCGGACCGAGGGCGTCGCCCTGCTCGACCCGGCCGACGAGCTCACCGACCTCGTCTTCCCCGGCGCCGGCCCCCTGCCGCAGGCCGCCCTGCTGCTGCTCGAACGCCTGGTGGAGGAAGTCCGCCCGCTGCCCGGCGAGACCACCACCGGCGGCGACGTCCCGATCCCCGACGCGCTGATAGACGGCCTCCTCGGCGACATCGCCGACGAGTACGGCCTCCCGGCCCGCTGGCGCCGCGACTACCTCGCCGACCGTACCGCGCTGCGCCGCGACGCCCTCGACCTGCTCCACAACCTCGGCCTGATCACCCCCACCCCCCGCGGCAGCCGCTCCCCGGGCTGGCTCCTGCGCCCGCCCGCCGCCCGCTACGCCCCCGCCCCGGACTTCCACCCCGTCCCCGGCACCGGCCGCCACTCCCGCCCCGCGCCGGCCGGGGCCCGGGAGCAGCGGCGCGCCTGAGGCCGGTTCGCCGCCCAGCTCCGCTGTCTCGCCTCGCTGTCGCGCCTCGCCGCTCCGCCGTCGCCGGAAAGGCGGAAGCACCGCGTCCGGGGGCGGACGGCGGTGCTGAAGGGGTGGATCGGACGGTCAGTCGGTCTCTTTCTCTCCGGTTGCTTTCTCGCGGGTCACTTTCTCGCGGTGGCCGTGGTGGCGGCGAGGGTGCCGTGCTGGACGGTCTCGACGGTGGCGCCGACGCCGAAGGTGCCGAGGGCGATGGAGGCGAGGACGGCGGTGGCGGCGAGGAGTCGGCGGTGGCGCCGGGGGAGCGGGAAGCGCGGTTCCTGGTAGGGCGCCTGAGGGCTGGCGTTCATGACAGGGAGGGTTCCAGGGTGGTGTGAACGGTCGGTACGCGCGGGTGAAGTCCGGGCGGGGGTTGGGCGTCGGTTGGCCGCGTACGCCCCACCCGCGCGGGTGAGGCGTACGCGCTGGTCAGCGGCGTGGTGTGCGTTCGGCGAGGGCCTCGCCGACGGCGACCCGGACGGCGTCGCGCAGGCCGTGCACGGGGTGCAGGCGGGACGGGCCGGCGGCCGGGTCCTCGCGGAGCTCCTTCACCAGGGACACGCAGAGCAGCAGCATCACGACCACGAACGGCAGCGCGACCAGGATCGTCGCGTTCTGCAGCGCGGTGAGCCCGCCGGCCAGCAGCAGGGCGGCGGCGACCCCGCCCATCAGCACGCCCCAGACGACCACGAGCCAGGTGCGCGGGTGCAGCGAGCCGCGGCTGGAGAGCGAGCCGAGGACGAGGGAGGCGGAGTCGGCGCTGGTGATGAAGAAGGTCATCACCAGCAGCACGGCGACGACGCTGGTGGCGGAGCCGAGCGGCAGCGAGCGCAGCATCTCGAACAGCGAGGCCTCCGCGCCCTTCGGGATGGTCGCGACCAGGTCGGCCGTGCCTGTGGTGACCAGCCGGATCGCGGTGCCGCCCATCACGCAGAACCAGATCACGGTGGCCCCGCTGGGCACCAGCAGGACGCCGAGCAGGAACTGCCGGATGGTGCGGCCGCGGGAGATGCGGGCGATGAAGGTGCCGACGAAGGGGGCCCAGGAGAGCCACCAGGCCCAGTAGAAGATCGTCCAGGAGCCGAGCCAGCTCTCGTCGGTGAAGGCCCCGGTCTGGGTGGACATGCCGAGCAGGTCGGAGAGGTAGCCGCCGACGGTGGAGGGGATCGCGTCCAGCGTGAACACCGTCGGGCCGAACACGAAGACGAAGAGCATGATCAGCGAGGCCAGGACGACGTTCGCGGTGGAGAGCCACTTGACGCCCTTGTGGACGCCGGAGAAGGCGGAGAGCACGAAGGCGGCGGTCAGCGAGCCGATGATGATCAGCTGGGCGTTCTGGGTGTTGCGCACGGAGGTGATGTAGCCGAGGCCGTCGGCGACCTGGAGCGCGCCGAGGCCGAGGCTGGTGGCGGAGCCGAAGACGGTGGCGAAGACGGCCAGCAGGTCGATCGCGCGCCCGGCCCAGCCGTCGGCGCCGCGCTGGCCGATGAGCGGGACGAAGGCGGCGGAGATGCGGTTGCCGCGGCCCTTGCGGAAGGTGGTGTAGGCGAGGGCGAGGCCGCCGACGGCGTAGATCGCCCACGGGTGCAGCGTCCAGTGGAACAGCGAGAACTCCAGGGCCTGCTGGGCGGCGGCCGCGCTCTGCGGTTCCAGGCCGGAGCCGGGCTGCGGGGTGGCGAACAGCTGGAGCGGCTCGCCGACGCCGTAGAACATCAGGCCGATGCCCATGCCGGCGCTGAACATCATGGCGACCCAGGCGAGGGTGGAGAACTCGGGTTCGTCGTCGTCGCGGCCGAGCCGGATGCGGCCGAAGCGGCTGAAGGCGAGCAGCACGGTGAGGACGAGGAAGACGTCGGCGGCCACCACGAACAGCCAGCCGAAGTTGTGCAGGACCCAGCCGAGCGCGCTGCTGGAGGTCCGGCCGAGCGAGTCCTCGGCGAAGACTCCCCAGGCGACCACGGCCAGCACCAGGGCGGCGCTGATCCCGAACACCGCCCGGTCGGCGGGCAGGGTCGCGGCGGGTTCGTCGGGTTCCTCCGCGCGTTGGTCGGGCTGCGGCGGCTGGCTGCTCATCGGGTGGACTCTCCTGCCTCGGGGCGGACGTGGGCTTCGGCGACATCGGCGGATTAAAGCTGCATGTCGCACTATGTCCAGTTCGTGCCGCGAGGGGCGGGAGGGCGCGCCGGGGAGGCGGAGGGTGGGGACTTACGTCCCGTCAGGCCGGGTGCTCATGGGCCGGGGCGCGCGCGGCGAGCCGGAACCACGGGCGGAAGCCGTCCGGCACCGGGGAGTTGAGCCGGCTGTCGCGTCGGACGGGTCAGGGCCGGTGGGCGCCGGACGGGACCTCGTACGGCGCCGGGTACGGCGTCTCGTACGGGTTCAGCACCAGCCGCACCACGTCCTCCAGCCGCCGCCGGGCGTCGCCGAGGGTGGTGCGCCCGGTCACCCAGGCGGTCAGCTCGCCCTGCCAGGCGTGGGCGACGATGTGCCGCACCAGGTCGCTGGCGGCGGCCGGCACCTCGGTCGTCACCGCCTGGAGGGCGGTGCTGTCGGCCCGGGCCATGCCCTGCAAGGTCTCGCTGGCGAACGGATCGGTGGAGGCGGCGACGGCCACCCGCAGCCGGGCCAGCTCGGGCTGGCGCTGGTAGGCCCGCATCCCGCCGCGGACGAAGCGGACCGCCCGGTCGGTGGCCCCCCGCCCGGCGCGCGGGCCGCGCAGCTCCGCCACCAGGTCGGCCAGCAGCAGGCGGTGCCACTCGGCGATCGCCGCGGCCAGGAGGTGGTCCTTGGAGGAGAAGTAGCGGTACGCCGTCCCCAGGGCGACTCCGGACCGCTCGCAGACCTGTTTCATCTGCAGCCGTTCGACGCCGATCTCGTTCACCAGGGCGAGCGCGGCCGCGATCAGGCTTCCGCGGCGTTCGAGCTGGCGCGGAGACATCGCCTCCACCGGCCGTGGTGACAGGTCAACCTTGGTCACCCGCACCATGATACGGGCCGGGGCCGCTCAGGAGTATGACGCCGACCGGCCCCCTTGCGTTCGCCGTGCGGTCACCGTCGCCGGGGTCCGGGCCGCCGGCCCGTTCCGCCCCGGCCCGTTCCGCCCCGCGCCGTCCCGTCCCGCGCCGGATCAGCGCAGCCGGCGGATCAGCGACTCCTGCACGGCGGAGGCGACCAGCCGCCCGTCCCGGTCGTAGAACTCGCCGAGCGACAGCCCCCGGCCGTCCGAGGAGGACGGGCTGCGCTGGGCGAACAGCAGCCACTCGTCGGCCCGGAACGGGCGGTGGAACCACATCGCGTGGTCGAGCGAGGCGATCAGCAGCCGGGGCGGCTCGGTGCGCTGGAAGAAGTTCGGCTGCTCGTGCAGCCCGGCGGTGGAGGCCAGCGTGAGGTCGGAGAGGTAGGTGAGCGCGCAGACGTGCAGAAGCGGGTCGCCCTCGGGCAGCGGGGAGGCGATGCGCAGCCAGACGAACTGCTGCGGCATCCCCGGCACGGACGCCGGCACGCCCGGCGCGTCCGGCGGGACGAAGCGCAGTTCGAGGTCGCGGAAGCCGCCGGTGCCGGTGATCGCCGCGCGCAGGGCCGGGTCCCAGAGCGAGAAGGCGTCCGGCAGGGTCTCCGGCCCGGGCAGCGGCGGCATCGTGCGGTGGCGGTCGGTCGCGGTCTCGGGGCGTTTGAAGGAGGCGGAGAGGGTGAAGATCGCGTTCTGGTTCTGCACCGCCGTCACCCGGCGGGTGGTGTAGGAGACGCCCTCGCGGACCCGTTCGACCTCGTAGCGGATCGGCTGGGACGGGTCGCCGGGCAGCAGGAAGTAGCCGTGCAGCGAGTGCACCGCACGCGGGCCCTCGCAGGTGCGGCCGGCGGCGGTGAGCGCCTGCGCGGCGACCTGTCCGCCGAAGGCGCGCATCGGCGCCCCGGCGTGGCAGCGGCCCCGGAACGTGTTCTCGTCCAGTCGTTCCAGCTCCAGCAGTCCGGCGAACGAGCCGGCCGGGCGGTCGGCCCGGATTTCCTGTTCTGTCAGGTCGGTCACGGGCCCATAGTGGCAGAATCCCGCCGCGCCGCGGTGTGACCTGGGTAACGCCCCGGGGCTCCGGCGCCTGGTAGAACCTGTTCCAGTGCGGTCGCGGCCCGACGGATTGTCAGTGCCCTCACCTAGCGTGTTCGACATGACGCAATCCGCACACGCGTACGCCTATCTGCGCCCGTCCGCCGTCCTCGACGGCGCCGACGGCCGGCACCTCGACCTGGCCACCTCCGGCGGCGCCACCCCGCTCGGGGAAACGGCCAACCCGCGCTTCTTCGCGGGCTTCCTGGCCGACCCGGCGCCGGCCGCCGCCGCGCTGCTCGCCGTCGCGGACGTCGCCGCCGCGCGGTACTACCAGCCGCAGCTGCGCTCCTCGCTCGACCCGGTGGTCACCGCCAACGGGGACCGGCTGCGCTTCGAGTCGTTCTCCGGCTGCTGCGGCGTCTACGCCCGGCTCGACGTGCTCCAGGCCGGCCTCGACGGCGACGAGATCGGCCACGGCACCACCAACGTGGACGTCAACAACCCGCTGCGGGAGGCCCTGACCAGGATCGGCCCGAGCGACCCGCTGCACCTCGCGGTCGGGCCGGACGCGCTGGAGGTCACCAGCTTCGACGGGCCGCTGGTCGAGAAGAAGGTGCCGCTGCCGCAGCGCTGGCTGCGCGGCTTCGCCGAGACCCAGGTCGTCGCCGCCGGCTTCGACCTGCGCGCCGAACTGCCCGCCGCCGAGGCGGTCCGCTTCCTGCGCTCGCTGCCGCGCGGCGGCCGCTCCAGCACCGCCTGGGTCGTCCCGGCCGGGCGGACGCTGCGGCCCACCACCCGGCCGGTGCCCGGCGCCGTCTGCCTGCCCGGGCCCGACCGGCTGGTGGCGCTCCAGCGGGTGCTGCGGCACGCGCTCGCCCTGCGGGTGTACGGCCCGGTCGCCGCCACCGGCCCGGCCGCCTCGGCGTGGGAAGTGGTCCTGCCCGGCATGCGGCTCACCCTGACCCTCTCGCCCGACGCCTCCCGGGGCTTCTCCGGCGAGGGCGGAATGCTCGGCGCGCTCGCCACCGGCACCGCCGAGCAGGACGCCGACCTCGTCGCGGTACTGCTCGCCTGGGAGCCGCGGATCGAGGTCGCCGACCTCGCCGAGCAGTCCGGGCTCAGCCACGAGCGGGTCCGCGCCGCGCTCACCCGGCTCGGCACCGCCGGGCAGATCGGCTACGACACCGCCGAGGCCGCCTACTTCCACCGCCAGCTCCCGTACGACGCCGGGCGGGCCGAGGCCGCCAACCCGCGGCTGCGTGCCGCCCAGGCCTTGGTCGCGGCGGGCGCGGTGCGGCTGGAGCCGGGCGGCACGACGGCCGTCGTCATGGTGGACGACCACATCCAGCGGGTGCGTACGGACGAGGCGGGGCGCCTCGGCTGCACCTGCCTCTGGTGGGCCAAGTACCGTGGCGGGCGCGGTCCGTGCAAGCACGCGCTGGCGGTCGCGATGGTGCGGGAGGCGGCCCAACGGGCGGCCGGGGAACAGGTTCCGGCGGTCCCGGCGGTCCCGGCGGTTCCGACGACGGATAAGGGGGTCCAGGCATGAGCGCGGCGGCAGGGGGGTCGGAGGCGGTGCGGGGCGCGACGGCGGTGGCGCCGATGCCGGAGGCGGTGCGGGGCGAGGCGGCGGTCGAGGACCTGCTCGCCGCCGTCCGGGGCGGACGGATGCCGCAGATACCGGCGCTGGTCGCCGCGCTGGACCAGGCGCAGCGCCGGGACTGCCTGCTCGCATTGAAGGCGCTGCGCAAGGAACTGCGTGACGAGTGGTCGAAGGAGGCGCTCGCCACCAGGGGCGCCCTGCTGCTGGCCGGCGCCGGCTGCCACCCCGGCCCGGCCGGGGCCGCCACCTGGCTCGGCGCCCGCGACTTCACCTCGCTCGGCTGGGCCCGCCACCCGGCGGTGGGCCAACTCGTCGCGGCGCAGCCGGTGGAGTGGCAGATCGAGGTGGCCACCCGGCTCGCCGCCCGGCCGGCGCCGAGCTGGGGCTGGGCGCTGTACCCGGTGATCGAGGCCGTGGTGCGCCGCACCGGCTGCGCGGTGCCGCAGAGCGAGCCCTTCGTCCGCGAGTGGATGGAACGCCAGCGCCGGGGCAGCGGCGCACGGCCCACCCTGGTCGAGCTGCTGCGGGCCGACGCGTTCACCCCGCTGCTGCTGCCCCGGGTGTTCGAACTCGCCGACATCGGTGGCGCGGTGTCCTTGCGGTTCAGCCCCCGCCCCGGGGACGCCTTTACGGAGGCGATCGCCGAACTCGCCGCCGCCGGCGACCTCGACCGGGCCGACCTGATCGACCGCTGCCTGGCCCGGCTGCTGCGCGGCGGCAAGCCGGCCGACCAGCGCTTCTTCCTCGACGTGCTGAGGGCCCTCGCCCCGACCCCGCAGGAGTACGCCGCCCGGGTACGGGACGTGCTGCCGCTGCTGGACGGGCTGTCGGTGGTCGCCGGGCACGCCCAGGAGGTGCTCGCCGGGCTGGACGAGGCCGGGCTGATCGAACCCGAGGTGCTGGTCGAGTCCTCCGCGGTGGTGCTGTTCCGGGCCGAGAAGAAGCTCGTCCGCGCCCAACTCGGCTGGCTGGAGCGGGCGGCCCGGCGCGAGCCCGGGCGGTCCGGGCCGGTAGTGCTCGCGGCCGCCGAGGCGTTCGGGCACCCGGACCAGGCCGTCCAGGAGCGGGCGCTGAACGTGGTGGCCCGCCACCTGCGCGTGGCCGGGGAGGCCGTCCTGCCCGAACTGCGGCTCGCCGCCGAGGCGCTGAACCCCGCCCACCACCGGCGCGCCGGTGAACTGTTCGGCGCACCGGTCGGTGGCGACGGCGACGACGACCCGGACACCGGGTGGAACGAACTCCTCCCGCCCGCCCCCCAGCCCCTCCCGATCGGCCCGCCGATCGCCTCGGCGGCCGAACTCGCGCAGGAGCTGTCCGCCCTGCTCGCCGCCGACGAGCCGGAGCCGGCGGTCTTCGAGCGCGTGCTGGACGGCCTGGTCCGCCAGGCCTACCAGGACCGGGCGGCGCTCGCCGAGGCGCTGGAGCCGGTCCGGCGGGTCCACCCGTGGAGCGGCGTCGGCCGCTGGCACGACTGCTCGCCCCGGGACGTCCTCTACGTCGCGGCCGCGGTGGCCGGCGAGACGCCGCCGCACCGGGTCTGGGACTTCCTCGGCGGCAAGAAGAAGCGCTCCCCGCTGCGCGGCCAGAACGACACCGCGCAGGGCACCGCCCTCGCCGCCCGGCTGGAGGAGGCCGCCTGGCAGGTGACCGCCGACCGGCCGCCCTACCTGCTGGCCATCCCGACCGACACCACCGGGGCGCTCGACCCCGGCACGCTGGTCGAACGCCTCGCCGGGTACCAGGCGGCGGGCATCACCCCCGGCCGGGCCGACCTGTGCGCGGCCCTGCTGCGGGTCGGCCCCCGCGCCGACGCCGGGGTGTTGCGTGCCGCCGAGGCGCTCACCTCGCCGTCCGGGCGGTGGGTCGCCCAGTGGCTGCGCACCGGCGGCCTGCCCGACCAGCCGTCCGAGCGGGTGCTGTTCGCCCCCGGCCGGGGCTCGAAGCACGGCCACCAGTACGCGGACCGCTGGTGGGAGGACGTCCGGCGGGTGGCCGTCGCCCAGCCCGGCATCGGGGCCGGCCCGAAGGGCCCGGACGGCGAGCGGCTCGCCCCCGAGTTCAGGGCGCTGCTGGAGGGCACCGAGCCGAGCGTGGCCCGGGCCCGCAAGGTGGGCGGCTGGACGTGGCGGCCCACGGCGCACTGGGCCGCGATGCTCCCCTGGCACCGGGAGGAACTGGCGGCCCGGTGGCTCGACCACTTCGCCGCGGGCGCCGACCGGGACGAGCGCGACACGGGCCGGCTGCTGCCCGCTCTCGCCGAGGCCGGCGGCCCGGCCGGGCTCGCCCTGCACCTGGCGCTGGCCTACGGCCTGGGCGCCCGGCACACCGAGGACCGGACGGCGGCCGTCGACGCCCTGCTGGTGCTCGCCGCCCGCGGCGACCTGGACGGCGCGCAGCTCGGCCGCGAACTCGGCGCGCTGGTCGACTGCGGCGCGGTGAAGCTCAACCGGCTCGCGGCGGCGCTCGCCCTGGCCGCCGGGACGGGCGCCTACGGCACGGTCTGGTCGGTGCTCGAGCCCGCGCTGCCGGCCCTGCTGGGCGGCGAGGGCACGCCCGCCCGGGGCCTCGGCGACCTGCTCGCCCTCGCGGCGGACTGCGCCCGGCGCACCCGCACCCGGGGACCGGTGGCCGAGGTGACGGCGACGGCGGAGCAGGGCGGATCGAGCCGCCTGGTCAAGGAGGCCCGCGCCCTGCGGGACGTCCTGGCGGGGTGACACCGCGGCCGCCAGCAGGGCGAGGAGCACCACCGGGTGACGGCGGGTCGCTGGCGGCGTCGGGTCACGGCCTAGGGTGGGCGGGACTTTCGCCCGCCCCGTCCCACCGGAGTGCTCGTGTTGCACCTGCGCCTGATCGTCCCGCCCGACCTGCGGGAGCCCGTGCTCAGCAGCCTGGACGCCGCGGTCGGGGTGACGCACGTCGTGGTGCTGCCGGGTGCGGCCGTACGGCCTGCCGGGGACGTGGTGCTCTGCGACGTCGCCCGCGAGTCGGCGGACGAGATCCTGGGGGTGCTGCGCGGGACCGGCCTGCCCGAGCGCGGGGCGATCGACGTCTCCGGCATCGAGCTGACCCTCTCGGCGGCCGCCGACGAGGCCGAGCGGCTGGCCCCGGGGGAGGGGGCCGACGCGCTGGTCTGGGAGTCGGTCTCCGAGATCACGCACGAGGAGTCCACCCTCACCTGGGTGTTCCTGGCCTTCCTCACCGTGGCGACCATGCTGGCCGCGTGCGGCGCGGTGCTGGACAGCGCGATCCTGGTCGTCGGGGCGATGGCGGTCGGGCCGGAGTTCGGGCCGTTGGCCGGGCTGTGCGTGGCGCTGGTCCAGCGGCGGCTGCGCCCGGCGCTGCGGTCGCTGAACGCGCTGGTCACCGGCTTCGCGGTGGCGATGGCGCTGACCGTCGGGTTCTCTCTGCTGATGGACGGGCTCGGGCTGTTCAGCGAGGCCAAGTTCGCCGCCGCGCGGCCGAACACCTCGTTCATCTGGCAGCCCGACGCGACGTCCTTCGTGGTCGCCTTCCTGGCGGGCATCGCGGGCGTGCTCTCGCTGACCTCCTCGAAGGCCGGGATGCTGGTCGGAGTGGCGATCTCGGTGACCACGGTGCCCGCCGCCGCCAACGCCACCGTCGCGCTCGGGTACGGGGAATTCCGCCAGTTCTCGGGCTCCAGCGTGCAGTTGCTGCTGAACCTGCTGGGGATCGTACTGGCCGGGGTGCTGACCCTGCTGGTGCAGCAGCGGGCCTGGGCGCTGATCCGCCGCCGGCGGCCGGAGGCGGACAAGTGACGGCGGGCAGGTAACAGCGAGCAGATGACGGATTTCAGCGAGCAGATCTTGAGATCTGCTCGCTGAAATCCGTCGCCCGTTCCCGGTCCGGCACCGCGCTGCGGTCCCGGACCAGCGGCTCGATGCCGCGAGGCGTGGCCGCGACCGCGCGCCACCACAGCCGCAGCGCGGGCGGGTCGACCGGTTCGAAGGGCTTGCCGGGCCGGGGCACCGCCAGCCGGGCGCCGAGCGCCTGGGCAGCCGTGACCACCCGTTCGGCGGGCTCCTCCCAGGGGTGCGTCGCCAGGTTGAAGGTGCACCAGTGGATCGGCAGCAGCAGATCGCCGCCGAGGTCCAGGTGCGCCCGGACGCCCTCCTCGGGCGTCATGTGCACCTCGGGCCAGAAGTCGCTGTACGCGCCGACCTGCATCAGCGTCGCGTCGAACGGCCCGAGCCGGCGGCCGATCTCGGCGAAGCCCGGGAAGTAGCCGGTGTCCCCGCTGTGGAAGATCCGGTGCCCGCCGCCGGCCACCACCCAGGACGCCCAGAGGAACAGCGCGCTGGTGCGCGGGCCGCGGCTGCAGTAGTGCCGGGCCGGGGTGGCGGTGAGGGTGAGCCCGGCGACCTCGACCGACTCCCACCAGTCGAGTTCGGCGATCCGCCGGGCCGGTACTCCCCAGTGCTCCAGGTGCGCGCCGACGCCGAGCGGGACGGCGAACACCGCGTCCGTTCCGATCAGCTCGCGGATGGTGGCCATGTCGAGGTGGTCGTAGTGGTCGTGGGAGATCACCACCACGTCCACCGGCCCGAGTTCGGACAGCGGCAGCGGCATCGGGTGCAGCCGTTTGGGCCCCGTCCAGGCGAACGGGGAGCAGCGCTCGCCCCACACCGGGTCGATCAGGACCCGCCGCCCGCCGATCTCGGCGAGCACGGTGGCGTGGCCGAGCCAGGTGAGCCGCAGTCCGGAATCCGGCGGCAGGGCGAGGTCGACCGGGAGCAGCCGGTGCACGGGTACGGCGGCGGTCGGCGCCCGGCGGGTCTTGTCCCCGGTCAGCTGGGCGCGGGTGATCTCCAGCGGGCTGCGCTCGTAGACCAGGCGGCGGGTGGGCAGCGGGTTGCGGAAGGCGCCGTCGGCGAACTGCGGGGAGCGGTGGATCCGGGCCAGCCGTTCGCCCCGGGGCTCGGCCCCGAAGGCCTCGGCCCGGACCCGGTGCCAGGCCGCGCGGGGCAGTCGGGCCAGGTCCGACCCGGTGCGGTTCGCCGTCGGGCCGAGGGCCGGGCTGGTGGTCGGGCTGCTGGTCGGCGGGGTGGTGAACTGCGAGGACAGACCGGCGAGGCGGGAGAACCAGGGGGCGGGGCGGGGCAAGGCTCCTCCAAGGACGGTCACGGCTACCGGGCGTGCCGGGGCGCGTATCCGGGCGGCTGGTGAGGCCGCTGCGATACGACAACCATCTCGTCGGAGATTACTCGTTATGGGCCGTCCGGACCTGGTGAGCGGCCCCGCGCGGGCCAATCGGCGTACCCCGCCCCGGCCGCGCGCCCAGGGCCACCGCCCGGTGCCGCTACGCGGAGAACCGTCCGGTACCGCTACGCGTAGAAGCGGGTGATCGTCTCCGCGACGCAGTGCGGCTTGGCGCTCTCCGCGCTGGTGATCGTGAACCGCACCACCGCCTGGACCCCGCCCGGCACCTCGGTGGCCGAGAGCAGTTCGGCGGTGGCCCGGATCGCGGTGCCCACCGGCACCGGCGCCGGGAAGCGCACCTTCTCCGAGCCGTAGTTCAGCGCCATGCGCACGCCCTCGACGCCGTAGCACTCCTTCGCCAGCACCGGGATCATCGACTGGGTCAGGTAGCCGTGCGCGATGGTCGAGCCGAACTGGCTCTCCTTGGCCCGCTCCGGGTCCACGTGGATCCACTGGTGGTCGCCGGTCGCCTCGGCGAACAGGTCGATCTGCCGCTGTCCGATGGTGTGCCACTCGCTGGTGCCCAGTTCGGTGCCGACGGCGGCGGTCAGATCGGCGAGGGAGGCGAAGCTCGTCACGGTGCGCTCCTGGGGGAGGGGTCAGGACGCCGGAAGCGTATGCGTACCCGCCGGTATCTGTCAGCGGTGCGGAACGCGGGAACCCGGGAACACAGGAACGCGGGAACCCGGGCGCGGCGGCCTGCGGGTGTTTCAGGACCGCAGCGCCCCGCGCCCCAGCGCGTCCTGCCCGGTCGGGAACAGCCGCCGGCCGCTGACCAGTTCCGGCACCAGCGCGACGAACAGCGGCTCCGGGTCCCCCACCCACGGCCGCAGGCCGGACCGCAGCACCCGCCGCACCTGCTCGGGCTCGCGCACCACGTCCGCCCGGCCGTGGACCAGCACGCTCCAGCCCGTCCGGGTGACCGGGTCCAGCAGGTCCGCCTGGAAGGCCACCACCGTGCCGTCAAGCCCGCGCGCGGTGGCACTTCCCCGGCGCACGGCGAGCACCAACCGCCCGTCCAGGACCTCGAAGGAGACCGGTAGCACGGCCGGCAGCGCGTGCTCGGTGTACACCACGCGCCCGACGGGCACGGTGCTGAGCAGTCGCAGGCACTCGGCCTCGCTCAGGGTCTCCACACGGTCCTCACGCTCCATGCGTCCGATCGTCCTCCGGTCGGCGCGCGTGCCGATAGGGCCCATGGTCCCTGAGCGGACGGGCCGGGAGCCCCGTCGGTGGCCGCCCGGAGCGGTAGCCTGCCCGGCGGCGGTACGGTACGCGCCCCTGCTCACCACGGCAGCGGCGGGCGCGGCGGGCGGCCCCGGGTGCGCCGGGGCCGGCATGGGAGGGGGCGTGCGGATGGCGGGCGGGGTCGACCTGGTGGTGATCGGGGCGAACGGCGGGCCCGATCGGGGCTTCGGGGGCTCGGCGCTGGCGCCGGACGGAGCCCGGCTGCTCGCGCGGGTGCTGCCCGGGATGTGCTTCGACGTCGGCGCGGCCGGCTGCCGGGTCACCGAGGTGGCGCCGGACGCGGACGCCAACGCGATGCTCACCGCCGTCCGGGAGGCCGCCCAGCACCCGGGCCGGTGGCTGGTGGTCTGCCTGGTCGGCCAGTTGGCGGTCGATCCGCGCGGGCGCCGGCTCGCCCTGGTGACCGGCGGCAGCACCGCCGACAACGCCTACCGGCGCGGCCTGGCCTGGGACTGGGTGGTCAGTGCGATGGTGCACGGCGACCACGAGGAGGCCCTGCTGCTGGTCGACGCGGTGGCCGACCGGGACACCTGGGCGGCGCTGGAGCGCGGCGGCGGCGAGGACGGTGCGGGGGAACTGCTGGCCTACCCGCGCGTCCCGCTGTGGGGCCGGGTCGGCCGGTACACCCCGGGCAGACGCGGCCGGGACGCCGTACTGCCAGGTGGTGAGGGCTCGTTCAGCCACGCCCTGACCACCGTGCTGCGGCAGGGCGTCCCGGGTGCCCCGGCCGCCGTCGCCCCGCTGGACCTCCAGCCGTCCGTCGCCGCGCTGCTCGACGGGGGCGAAGCGCCGGGTAGTTCGGGTGCGCCGGGCGCGCGCCTGCTCGTTCCGCCGCAGGGCGGGCGCCTGTTGATGCGCAATCGGGCCGCGGTTCGGGGCGCATTGGCCGGATTGTCGCTTTCCGAAGAACTGTTGGCCGTTCTGTGGCGGGAAAGTGCCCCGACGGAACCGCCTTCCGCGTAAGGTCAGGTGGCCTGAGGTGTTGCCGTGATGGGGTGGGTTGGCGAAGAATCGATCCCCAGCGGAAACACCTGCGGGACGACGGAATTCTTCCGGCGGCCACGGATCATGAATCGGTCGGTCGCGACGAGGTGGGGCGATGCGGCAGCGCGGAAATGTGTTGCGCCCTGGGGCGGTTGGGGTCGGTGGGGTGGTTCTGGTGTTGCTCCTCGGTGCCTGTGCGAGCGGCGGTGCCGATGGTTCCGTCGATCGGCTCGGAACGGCTGCGCCCAGTGTCGCGGGAGTGGATCCGGTACCTCCTTCGGGTGGTTCGGTAAACACCTCGATCGCGCCGACGGACGGGCCGGAAGGTGCCATGGGGCGACTCGCCCTGAAGACGTATCAGGACTGGTGGCAGGCCCAGGCCGAGGCATTCGGGCGGTCGGATTCGGACGGATTCGCTCTGGAGACGTACTCTTCCGGGCGGGCCCTTACCGACACCCTGGTCAGTCTCCGCCAACTTCGCGACGCCAAACTGGTGATGACCGGAACGCCGCGCAATTCGGCGGTGGTCAAGGCCATTGACCTGAAAGCCGATCCGCAGACCGCCGTGATCGAGGACTGCGTCGACGTATCGGGATGGCACCGCGTCGACGCCGTCACCCAGGTGGCAAAGGATCCGGGCGACCGACTGAACCGCTACGTCGCGACCGCGTCCCTGCGCTGGTTCCAAGCACGTTGGCTGATCTACGACTTCAAGCGGGAGGTGGACCGGGCATGCTGAACACGCGTAAACCGGCCCGGCGATTCGCGATCCTCGCGCCGTTGTCCGCCGGGTTGCTGTTGGCCTCGGCGGTGTCGGCGGCGGCGGACGAACCGCCGGGCGGAGGTGCCGAACAGTGCTACCCGGACGTGATCTGCTCCGGGGTCAACTCCGGGGGCACGAAACCGAAGCCCGGACCGTCGCAGCCCGGCGGTGGCGGTGGCGGTGGCGGAAGTACGGGCGACGGGCCGCTGCTGTGCAGCTACCACGACCAGCAGTGGCCCTGCCACGACCCGGAGCGCGGCTGGTTCAACAGCGGCGTCGGGTGCTACTTCCGCCCGCTGGACAACCCGCCCCCCGAGGGCGACCCGGAGTGGCAGGGCCACAAGCCGTCCGAGGGCGCGCTCTACTCGAAGGTCTGCCCGCAGACGGGCGGCGGCCAGGACGGCGCCGAGATCGTGTTCGAGGCCACCTCGCCGGCCGGGCCGCCGGCGCTGAACCTGGTGGACGTCGGCTTCGGCTTCGCCCACGAGATGCGCTTCCCGAAGCCGACGGCGGGCGTCGCGCCCAAGGGCACGGCGGTGGTGAAGGCGCCGGTCTGGCTCTGGCTGGACGGCGTGGCGGCGCCCGCGCCCAAGACGCTGTCCGTCCCGGGGGCCTCCGTCACCGTCACACCGGTGCTGAGGGGCGTGACCTGGGTCTTCGACAGCGGCGTCTCCGTGACCTGCGACAAGGCCGGGACGCCGTACGACCCCAAGTACGGCGCCGCCAAGTCGCCGGACTGCGGCTACGAGTTCGCCGTGGGCTCGGGCACCAGGAAGAGCGGCGTCTTCAACGGCACGGTGACGGCGAACTGGGTGGGTGAGGTCGTGGTCACGGGGCCGAACGCGAAGACCTTCGACGTCAAGATGCCGCAGTCCTCGAACTTCACGCTCAAGGTCGCCGAGGTGCAGGTCCTCAACTGACCTGGCGGCGGCGGACGTCCGATGCCCCGCGGCCCGGCTGCGGGGCGCCGGCGGCCCGGCCGCACGCGACCACGGCGCCGAAGTCCATGTGTCGAAGCCCGGCACCGGCGGCCTGAGCAGCGGTGACCCGAGCACCGAGAAACCAGTACTGACGATCCGGAACGAGCACGAGGGAAGGGCGGAACCCGGTGGAGAACCGTACATTCGCGACGCCGGGATCCGGCACACCCGCAGGGGCCGCGGTGTCCGTGGCGGTCCCGGACCAGGGGCAGGGGCCGGGCGAGGCCCCGGGCGGCGGCGCGGGCAAGGGCAAGGGGCGCGCCGCCCCGCACGTCCCCGGCCGGACGCTGCGGGCCCGGCGACGGCGCCCGGCGGTGCTGGCGATGGCCGTCGCGCTGATCGCCGCCGGCGGCCTGGGCGGTGCGGTGCTCTACAACAGCACCGGCCAGCGGGTCGCCGTGCTGGCGCTGGCCCGGGACATCCCGTGGGGGCAGGTGATCACCGACGACGACCTGGTGGTGGCCCGGATCGCCGGGGATCCGGCGCTGCGGCCGCTGTCCGCCACCGAACGGGACAAGGCGGTCGGCATGCGGGCCGCCACCGACCTCAAGCGCGGCGCGATGCTCACCAGGGGCGACGTCGCGCAGACCCTGGCGGTGCAGCCCGGCCAGATCGTGGTCGGCGTCTCGGCCAAGCGCAGCCAGCTGCCCGCCAGCCGGCTCCAGCCGGGGCTGCAGATCGTCGTGGTCTACACCCCGGACAACACCAAGGCCGACTCGATGCCCGCGACGGTCATCACGGTCGGCCGGGTGGACACCGACGGCAGCCAGGTGATCGACGTGGCCGTCGGCGCGGCGGACGGCCCCCGGCTGGCGCAGTGGGTGGCCGGCGGCCGGATCCAGGTCCTGCTGGCCCCGCGCGCCGCCGCGGCCGGCAGCGCGACCGGGACCGCCGGTGCGGGCACCGGCGGCAGTACCGTGCCGACGGCCCCGGCGACCGGGACCACCCCCGGCGCTGCCACGGCCCCCGTGCCCCCGACCGGGGCGGGTGGCGCCTGATGGCGGTGATCGCGGTGGCCGGCGGCCCGGGCGCGCCCGGCGCGACCACGGCGGCCCTGGCCCTGCTGCTGGCCTGGCCGCTGGAGTCCGGACGGCGGGTCCTGCTGGTGGAGGCCGACCCGGACGGCGGCGCGGTGCTCGCGGGCGCCCTGGAGGGCCGGGTCGACGCGGTGTACGGGCTGCGCAACCTGGCCGTCGCGGACCGGCGCGGACTGCTCGCCGAGACCATCTGGGAGCAGCTGATCGACCTCTCGCCCGAGGGCACCGCCGAGCGGCTGCTGCTGCCCGGGCTGACCGACCCCACCCAGGCCCCGGGCCTCGCCTACACCTGGGAGCCGCTCGTCGACCTGCTGCACGGCCTCGAACCGCAGGGCTACGACGTCATCGTGGACCTCGGCCGCTCCGGCGCCACCGGCGTGAGCGCCGTGCTGGCCCGCCGGGCGGACGTGGTCGCGGTGACCGTCCGCACCACGCTGCGCGGCCTGAGCTCGGCCCGGCCCCGACTGGCCGCGCTCGCCGAGGACCTCGCCACGGCCGGCACCGGGGTGGACGCGCTCGGACTGCTGCTGGTCGCCGAGGGGCCGTACTCGGGGCCGGAGGTGGCGCGCGAGTTCGGCCTGCCGGTGCTGGGGCTGCTGCCGCACGCCACCCGCACCGCCCGGGTGCTCTCCGACGGCGGTGACATCACCGACCGGCGGTTCATCCGCTCGGAGCTGATGCGGACGGCGCGTTCGGCGGCGGACGAGGTGCAGCTGCTGGTCCGCCGCCGTCGCCAGCGGCTCGCGCCGACCGCCGCGCCGGTCCCGGCCCAGCTCACCGCCGCGGCCCGGACCGGGACCCCGGCCCAGCCCCCGACCGCGGTTCACGCCCAGCCCCCGGTGCCGACCCCGCAGGCGGCTGCGCCGACGGCGTACCGGCCGGTGGAGGGGGAGCAGCCCTCGTACACCCCGCCGCAGCCGGTCGGGCCGGTGATCACCACCGGCCCGGTGGCGCCGCTGGCCGGGCTGGCCCCCCAGCCGGCCGCTCCGGCCCCGTTCCCGGGGCACGTCCAGCCGCAGCCGCAGCCGCCGTACGGGCCGCAGGCCGGCTACGTCGCGTACGACCAGCAGGGCGGGTCCACCCCGTACGACCAGCAGGTGGGGGCCCCGTACGGCCAGCAGCCCGGGTACGTCCGCCCGGAGCCCGAGGACGACGGCCGCTACCCGCTCCAGCAGCCCGCCGTGACACCTGATCAGGCACACCCGAACGGTCCGCAGCCGTACAACCCCGGGGAGGTGCTCCGTGCGCGGTAGCCCCCTGCACCAGCACCCCGCGGCCGACCCGGCCGCGCTGCCCTGGGCCACCCAGGCCCAGGCCCAGGCCCCGACACAGGCCCAGACGCAGGCGCCGGCGGCCGCCCCGCCCCAGGCCTACCGGCCGGGCCCCGTCGCCCCGCAGCCCGCGCCGCCGCCGTACGTCCAGGCGGGCGGCGCGGCCACGCCCACCGCCGTGCCCTCCCAGCTGCCCTCGCTCGACCTGCGCGGCGCCGCCACCCGGCCGGCCGTCGACCCGCAGGTGGCCCGCGAGCTGAAGCGCCAGGTCGCGGCCGAACTGCACCAGCAGATCACCCGGTTGACCGCCACCTCGGGCGCCGAACCGGACCGCGCCACCCGCCGCCAGCGCGGCCGCGCGCTGATCGAGGAGGCAGTCGCCCGCTGGTCCGACGCCTACGCGCAGACCCACGGCATCCCGCCCACCCGGGAGCAGGACCGCGCGCTCGCCGAGGCCGTCTTCGACCTGCTGTTCCGGGCCGGGCGACTCCAGCCCTATCTGGACGACCCGGAGATCGAGAACATCCTGATCAACGGCTGTGACGACGTCTGGGTCTCCCGGGTGCACCAACCCCTGCGCCAGGTACCGCCGGTGGCCGAGAGCGACGCCGAACTCGTCGAACTGCTCCAGGACCTGGCCCGTCAGCACGGCGGCGGCGAGCGCAGCCTGTCCACCGCCAGCCCGACCCTCGCACTGCGCCTGGAGGGCGGCATGCGCCTCCAGGCGCTCACCGAGGTGACGCCCCGCCCGTACGTGGCGATCCGGCGCCACCGGGTGGCCTCGGCGACCCTGCCGGAGATGGTCGAACTCGGCACCCTGGACAGCACCTTGGCCGCGTTCCTGGCCGCCGCGATCCGGGCCCGGAAGAACGTGATGATCACCGGCACCCAGGGCGTCGGCAAGACCAGCCTGCTGCGCGCGATGGCCGCAGAGATCCCGCCGGACGAGCGGATCGGCACCCTGGAGTCGGAGTTCGAGCTGTGGCTGCACACTCTCGGCCACCTGCGCCAGGTCGTCCCGATGGAGGCCCGCGAGGGCAACGGCGAACGCGTCGAAGGCCGCCTGGCGGGCGAGTTGACGATCGGCGACCTCATCCCGGCGGCGCTGCGGATGACGCTGTCCCGGATCATCGTCGGCGAGGTCCGATCCGGCGAGGTCGTCCCGATGCTGCGGGTCATGACCAACGGAGAGGGCGGCTCGATGTGCACCTTGCACGCCCGCGGCCCGCACATGGTCGTCGACCGCATCGCCGAACTCTGCCTGGAGTACGGCTCGCACATGACCGACTCGCTCGCCTACCGGCTCACCGCCAACGCCCTGGACCTCATCGTGCACGTCACCATGGTCGACGAGACCGCCGTCGGCGGACGCCGGCACCGCTTCGTCTCCCACGTCCTGGAGGTCGCCGGCCTCGGCGAGAGCGGCCGGCCCGCGCTGAACACCGTGTTCGGCCCCCGGGTGGACCTCGGTGAGCCGCGGGCGGTCCCGCACACCCCGCCGCAGTGCCTGGACGACCTGCGCAGGGCCGGCTTCGACGCCGCCCTGCTCGGCTCCCGCTACGGCGGCTGGGCCACCCCGCTGCAACTGCGGATCGGCGGTGGCGCGCGATGATGCTGCTGTTCGCCCTGTGCGGGCTGGCCGTCGCGGGCGGGTTGGTCGCCCTGGTGGCCTGGGCCCGCGGCAGCGACCCGGCGGACGAGGACGAGACCCCGGAGCGGAGCAACCCGCTGGCCGGCCGCGCCCACGTCTTCTGGTACGGCGCCCCCGGCGCCGCCTCGGCCCGGGTCGCCCGGCTGCGCCGGATCCAGCTGCCGCTCGCGCTCGCCGGCGCCCCGCTCGCCTGGCTGTTCACCGGCATCCCGCTGGCCGCCCTGCTGGTGCCGCTGGCCGTGTTCGGCCTGCCCTGGCTGTTCGACACCACCCGCCCGGACACCCGCCGGATCGAACGCCTGGAGGCGCTGTCCGAGTGGACCCAGCGCATCGCCGACGTGCTGCTGCTCGGCGTCGGCCTCAACCAGGCCATCGTCACCAGCCGCCGCACCGCCCCCGCCGCCCTGGAGGAGGAGATCGGTGAGCTGGCCGCCCGGCTCCAGGCCCGCTGGCGGCCCGAGGAGGCGCTCCAGGCCTTCGCCGACAGCGTCGCCGACGCCACCGCCGACAAGGTGCTCGCCGCGCTCGTGCTGCGGTCCGGCGACAGCGGCCCCGGCCTGGCCCGGGCACTGGCCGACATGGCCGACTCGGTGCGCGAGGAGGTCCGCCAGCGCCGCGCCATCGAGGCCGACCGGGCCAAGCACCGCACCACCATCCGCTGGCTGGTCGGCATCATCGTGCTGGTCGTCACGGTCGGCTCCTTCAACACCGAGTACACCCGGCCGTACGGCACGCTGCTCGGCCAGATCGTGCTCGCCGTCGTCGCCGCCCTGTTCGTCGCGATCATCGCCTGGATGCGCGCCCTCGCCTCGCACCCGCCGGTGCCCCGGCTGCTGGCGTCCGACCGGCGCGGCAAGGCCGGGCGCCGCGCCCCGGCGCGCGAGGACGAGGCGCTCCAGCAGCTCGGGGAGGTCCGGTGATCTCCCCCTGGTCCGTGCTGGCCGGGGCCGTCGCCGCCGGCGGCGTCGCCCTGCTGATCGCCGAACTGCGGCCCGCGCCGCCCGACCTGCGCCAGGCCCTGGACCGGCTGCACCGCACCCCCGCCGAACGGGCCGCGGACCCGGACGAGCGGCCGCGCTGGTACGACCGGATCGGCGAGCGCTCGATCGGCCTGCGCGGAGTGTCCCTGCCGCACCGCGAACTCGCCCTGATCGGCCGCGCCCCGGCCCGGTTCATGGTGCACAAGCTGCTGTTCGCCGCGATCGGCCTGCTGCTGCCCGCCTACCTGGGCGCGATGGCCGCGCTGATGGACATCGGCCTGCCCTTCGCCCTGCCGCTGCTGGCCGGGCCGCTGCTGGCCGGCCTGCTCTGGTTCGTCCCCGACGCCATCGTGCGCGGCGAGGCCAAGGAGGCGCGCACCGAGTACCTGCACGGCATCGCCGCCTACCTCGAACTCGTCGCCCTGGAACGGGCCGCCGACTGCGGGCCCGCCGAGGCGCTGCGCCGCGCCGCCGCGGTCGGGCGCGGCACCGTGTTCCGGCGCATCCGCGACGCCCTCGACCGCGCCGCCACCGACCGGCTCCCGCCCTGGGCCGGACTCGACGCGCTGGCCGAGGAGTTGGGGCTCAGCCCGCTGCAGGACGTGGCGGACATCATGCGGCTGTCCGGCACCGACGGCGCCGCCGTGTACGACACCCTGCGGGCGCGCGCCAAGGGCCTGCGCGGCGAACTGCTCGCCGAGGACCTCGCCCGCGCCAACGCCGACAGCGAGCGGATGGTCGCACCCGGAGCCGCCCTCACCCTGCTGATGACCGTCCTGATCGTCTTCCCCGCACTCCACCAGATGCTCAACTGACCATCCTCGCAGGGCATCTGGCACCACACCGCACTCCACCCCCGGGAGACCCGAATGACCGTCCGACTCGTCCACCTGGCAGGCCGGCTGATCCGGCCCGTCCTGCTGCCCGTGCAGTTCGCCCTGCTGCTGTTCACCCTGCGGCTCGGCCGGCTGCGGGCCGCCCGCGCGCGCGGCGACCGCGGCGCGATCAGCATCGAACTCGCCCTCGCCATCATCGCGTTGGTCTTCGTCGCGGGCGCCGTCGCGACCGCGCTGTACCTGCTGAAGGACAAGGTCGTGCAGAAGGTCGAGCAGGACCCGAACATGCCGGGTGCGGGCGCGGGAGGCGCCACCAAGTGACGTACCGACCTCGCCGCCGCGGCGACCGGGGGTCGATGAGCGTGAGCCTCGCCATCGTCTTCCCGGTCGTCCTGGTGCTCCTGATGCTCGTCGTCCAGGCCGCGCTGCTGTGGTACGACCGCCAGCTCGCGCTCACCGCCGCCCGCGAGGGCGTGGACGCCGGCCGGATCCAGGGCAACGCGACGGACGAGGTGAAGAACGAGGCGGCGCGCCGACAGGCCAGGGACTTCCTCGACCGGCAGGGCGTGCACTCGTACACGGTGACGACCGACGGCAGCACGCCCGAAGTGGTCCGGGTCACGGTGGCGGTGCGCCCGCCGCTGCTGATACCCGGGCTGTCGGCGCCCGCCCTCACGCAGTTCGCCGAGGCGCCGCGCGAGCACTTCGTCCCGCCGGTGGCGGTGGCGCCGTGAGACCGCGGACCCGGGCCGGTCGGTGGCCGGCGCTCCGCGCCGAGCGCCGTTCCGAGGGCCGTTCCGAGCCCTGCGCCGCGCGCCGACCCCGGTGGTGGCCGGTCCGGCGCAGCGACGGCGGCGCGGTCGCCATCGAGGCGGCGATCGTCGTGCCCCCGGTGGTCGGACTGGTCCTGGTGGCCATCGCCGCCGGGCGGGTGCAGACCACGGCCGGTACGGTCGAGGCCGCCGCCCGGGCCGGCGCCCGCACCGCCTCCCTGCAGCGCAGCGTCGACGGGATGACGCAGCCGGGCCGGGACTCGGCCCTCGCGACGCTGCGCCAGCAGGGCGTCTCCTGCCGCAACGGGGACGTCCAGGTCGTGCCCGGCCAACTGGACCTGCCCGGCGGCGCCGTCACGACCGTCAAGGTCACCGTGGTGTGCGACGTCGAACTGGCGGACCTGCTCGGCGGACCGTCCGGCGTACCCGTGACGAAGCACCTCGTCGGCGAGTTCACCTCCGTGGTGGACCGCTACCGGGGCACATGACGACCCGGGGCGGCACCCGGCGGGACACGGGCCACGACGGGGGATTGGGGACGGCCCGCGCGGGGGAGACGCAAGCGGAGAGCGCACGGGGGATGACACGACGGGACCGGCCGGCGCCCGGTGGGGGCCGGTGGGGAGGACGAGGGGCGGGAGGGGCAGGGGGGATGGGAGTGCCTGTCAGGGCGCGGCGCCGGCGCCGCTCCGACCGGGGCGCGGTCGCCCTCTTCGTGGCGATCTGCGCGGCCTACGTCGTGCTCGTCATCGCCCTGGTGATCGACGCCGGCGGCCGGTTGCGGGTCGCCGAACGCACCGACGCCTACGCCCAGGAGGCCGCGCGGGTCGGCGGACAGCAGCTCGACCAGGCCGCCGTCCTCCAGGGGAAGGGCTTCAAGGTCCAGCAGGACTACGTTCGGCAGGCCGCCGACGCCTACCTGGCCCTGTACGGCCTTCAGGCGGGCGAGGTCGAGTTCTCCGGCGACGGCAAGGTCGTCACCGTCACCGTGCGGGCCGACTACCGGCCCGTCCTGCTGGGCGCGCTCGGGGAGCGGAAGGTAACGGGCAAGGGCAGTGCGACCCTCGTCCACGGAGTCGAGAAAGCGGAGACCGACTGATGGCCGCGCCACGTGCCAAGGACCAGGCCCGAACCGCCCCGGGCCGGGCTCGAACCGCCAAGGGCCGGAGCCCCGGCGCCAAGGACCAGGCCCGGGGCGCCGACGGCCGGGCCCACACCGGCCACCGGGCCGCGGGCCGCCCCGCCGCCCCGGCGCCCCGCCCACCGCGTGGGCGAGGCCGCGGCGCAGCCCTGATCACCGCGCTCGCCGCGCTGGTCACCCTGCTCGCCCTGCTGCTCGGTGTCCCCGCGCTGCTGCTCTACGGCACCCGTGCGGTCGCCGCGATGGGCGACGTCGCGCCGGAGGGCGTCGGCCAGGCGCTCACCGGCCCGGACGACGGACGGCTGTTCCTCTGGCTGCTGGTCGTGGTCGGCTGGTTCGCCTGGGCCTGCTTCGCGCTCTCCGTCCTGCTGGAGATCCCCGCGCAGCTGCGCGGCCGGATCGCCCGCCGCATCCCCGCCTTCGGCTGGAGCCAGCGGATGGCGGCCGGCCTGGTCGGCTCGGTGTTCGCGCTGATGCCGGTCGCCGGCTCGGCCTTCGCCGCCACCCCGGCCCACACCGCCACCGCCCCCGCGCAGTTGGCGGCCGGCGTGCAGCGCGCCGCCCTGCCCGCCGCCCAGGCCGCGCCCGCCCTGGCGCCCGCCGCCGAGCAGAACCCCACGTACACCGTGCGGGACAGTCGGCCCGCCGACAGCCTGTGGTCCATCGCCGAACGCCAACTGGGCTCCGGTGAACGGTGGGTGGATATCGCCAAGCTCAACGACGGCCGGGTGATGGACGATTCCGGCATCCGCTTCGACGCCGACCGGCCGATCCAGCCGGGGTGGGCGCTGCTGATGCCGGGGGACGCGAAGGCGGACGGGTCGGCGCCCGCGCCCGCTCCTGCGCCCGCTCCTTCGTCCGAGCCTGCCCCTGCCCCCGCTCCCGGTGCCGGGTCGGCCCAGGTGCCGCAGGCCGGGACGGAGCCGGGTGCGGGCGGGCATGCGACGGTGACCGTCCAGGGCGGGGACAGCCTGTCCGCCATCGCCCAAAGGGAGTTGGGGGACGCCGAGGCGTGGCCGAAGCTGTTCGAGGCGAACAAGGGCGCCCAGGCGCCGGACGGGGAACGGCTGACCGATCCGGACGTGCTGGTGCCCGGGATGGTGCTCACGGTGCCGGGGGCGGCCGCTCCCGCTCCCGCGCCTGCGCCTGCTCCTTCGTCCGAGCCCGCTCCCGCTCCGGCGCCGCAGCCGGCGCCGTCGACCGGCCAGCCGCCGGCCGATCAGGCGCCCGCCACCCCCGCCCCCGCGCCGACCCCGGCCGCGTCCCAGCCCGTCACCCCGGCGCCCACCCACGCGCCTGCCCCCGCCGCGCACGCCGAACCGGCCGCCGGCGACGACTACTCCATCGCCCTCACCGCCTCCACCGTCGGTGTCCTGCTCGCCGCCGTCATGGTCGGCACCGTCGCGCACAAGCGCGGCACCCAGCTGCGCGCCCGCCGCCCCCGGCACCGCATCACCATGCCCGACGCCGAGGCCGCCGCCTTCGAGAACGAGCTCAGGGCCCGTCAGGACGACGCGGGCCTCGACCTGCTCGACCGCGCCCTGCGCACCATGGCCCGCAACACCGTGCGCGGCGGCAAGCGCCTGCCCGCCATCGTCGCCGCCCGGATCACCCCCGGCCACACCATCGAACTGCACCTCTCCGGCCCGGCCACCCCGATCGCGCCGTTCCGTGCCGCGCACGCCGCCAACGTCTGGTGGTGCAGCCTCGACTCCGGCGACCTGCTCAGCGCCGCCCAGGCCCGCAAGACCGCCGCGCCCTACCCCGCCCTGGTCACCCTCGGCACCTCGCCCGACGGCTCGGTCGTCCTCGCCGATCTGGAGGCCGTCCGGCTGCTCCACCTCTCCGGCCACCCCGACGACGCCCGCGACATCCTGCGCACCCTCGCCATCGAACTCGCGCACAGCCCGCTCGCCGACCGGCTCCACCTGCACCTGGTCGACCTCGCCGAGGAGGTGCCGATCAGCGGCCCGGCCGCCGAACGCATCCACCGCCACCCCACCCTGGAGGCCGCGCTCGCCGCCCTCGGCCCGCGCACCGCCAAGGCCCGCGCCACGCTGGTCGCCGCCGAGGCCGCCAGCCCGCGCGACGCCCGCAGCCGGGGCCAGGCCGACGAGTCCTGGACCCCCGAGATCGTGCTCTGCGCCCAGCAGCCCGGCGGCGAGGTCCCCGCCGAACTCGGCCGCCTGCTCGATGCCCGGCCGCGCACCTGCGTCGCCGTCATCACCCGTGCCCCCGAACGCGGTACCGGCCCGGTCGCCCGCTGGACCCTCCCGGCCACCGGCCAGGCGGCCATCCCCGGCCTGCACCTCACCGTCGAACTCCAGCGGCTCAGCGACCAGCAGTACGACCAGGTCGCCGAACTGCTCCGCGCCGCCGACGACCTCACCCAGCACCCGGCCCCCGCCTGGACCCTGGACGGTCCCGGCCTCGACCCCGACGCGGACGACGACGCCGACACGGCCGAACTGCCCGCCGCCGTACCCGTACTGGCCGCCGTCGGGGCCCCCGCGGCCGGCGTGCAGGGCGGTACGGACACGGCCGCCGGGCCCCGGCTGCTCGCCCGGGTCATCGGCACCGGCGCCAGCCCGTTCGCGGGCACCGACCCGGCGACGCCGGTGCCGGCCCCTCCGGCCGGGCCGGGGCGGTACGCGGTCAACGGACAGGGGCGGCAGGCCGCCTCCGCCGAGACCGAGACCGAGGTCGAGACCGAGGTCGAGGTCGGGAGCGGAGCCGGTACCGGGAGCGGGATCGGGACCGAGGAAGAGCTCGTGGTCGGTCAGGTCGTTGACGAGGCCGCGGACGAGGCAGCGGACGAGGCCACCCGGGACCTGCGCCGCCCGGACGCGGCGGAGGCACCGCAGCAAGCCCCCGCGGCCGTCCTCGCCGTGCCGTCCGTGCCAGCCGTCCAGTCCGTCCAGCCGGTCGTGCCGCCGCCGCCCGTCGAGCCGGCCCCGGTCCACCAGCCCGCGCCCGCGCCCTCCGGCGTCGACCCGCGCGTCCCGTCCCGGCCGGAGCCCTCGCCCGACCTCGTGCCCGGCACCGAAGCCGGGGCCCCGGCCGAAGCCGGCTCCCAGGCCGATTCCTACGCCGAGCCCGGGCTCGAACCCGGATCCGAGCCCGGCCCCGCCGCCGCCCCGGTCGCCCAGACCACCCCCGGGCGCAGCGACAGCGACGACCTGCTCGCCATCCTGCGCTCCCCGGAGGCGCACGCCGCCCGCAACGCCCCCCGGATCCGCCTGCTCGGCCCGGTCGACGTCGCCGGAGCCCTCGGTGCCGCCGAACCCGGCGCGCTGTCCCGGCTCACCGAACTCGCCGTCTACCTCGCGCTGCGGCCCGGCGCCGACCACCACGCCCTCGACCACGACCTCCACCCCGGCGCCGCCCACCTCGACCCGCACCCCACCGCGGCCGACGCCAAGAGCCCGCTCCCCGGCAAACTCGCCGACCTGGCCGCCTGGTTCGGCACCTCGCCCGAGGGCCGCGCCTTCCTGCCGACCGACACCACCGACGGCTACTCCTTCACCCCGGTCGTCACCTGCGACTGGGACGAGTTCCGCAGCCTCTACCGGCGCGGCATGCGCAGCACCAGCGCCACCGCCGACGCCGCCCTCGCCCACGCCCTGGCCCTGGTGCGCGGCGCCCCGTTCGCCGAGGCCCCGCCCGCCTCCTACGGCTGGGCCGAGGCCGAACGCCAGGACATGATCGCGGCGATCGTCGACACCGCCCACGAACTGGCCGCCCGCCGCCTGCAGTACGGCGACCACCGTAGCGCCGAGGCCGCCGTCTTCCGCGGCCTCGCCGTCGCCCCGGACGTCGAACTCCTGCACCGGGACCTCTTCTACGCCTACGCCTCGGCCGGCGCCCGCGACCAACTCCTGCGCGCCGTCAACCGTCTCGACGCGCTCAGCCGCCGCACCGGCCGTGACCTGGACGCCGACACCGTCGCCCTGCTCCGCGATCTGCTGGCCGGTTCCTGACGTCCCCTGCATGCCGCTGCCCGGCCGCCCCTCGGGGTGACCGGGCAGCGGCATGCAGGGCAGGGCCGGTGGGGTCGGTCAGGTCGGGCAGACGCACCGGCCGTCGACGGTGCGTTCGGTGGCGGTGTGGACGTCCCAGACGGCGGCGACCGGGACGCGGGCCACCGTCACACCCACCCGGGTCGGGTCCGCCGGCGTCCGGGCGACGACGTCGACCTGCCCCTGCTCCGCCACGGTGGCCCGGGCGAGCACGCTGAAGACGTACGCCCCGCCCTCGACGCCGTACCCGTCCGCCCACAGCTCGACCACCGCCCCGCCGTCCAGCGTCAGGTGCCAGGGCAGGGGCGGTCCGGCGGCGTAGTCCACGGTCCGGGAGTCTAGATGGTCGGGGAGTCCAGGGCGCGTCGAGTCGGTAGCGCGCGCAACCAGGCGTCCAGGGTGGCGAAGTCGGCTGCGGTGAGGCCGCGTTGGGGGTCGACGCGGTGGAGGAGTGCGGGGGCGGGCGAGTGGGCCGCGATCCAGCGGCGGTCGGTGGCGGTGATCTCGTCGTCCACCCAGACGAACGGGCGGCCGGCAGCTCGGGCGACCAGCGCGCGGGTCTTCCCGTGCAGGCCGGCCGGTTCGTCGCCTTCCGCCACCGGCCAGTCCACGATGGGTAGTTGCGGCAGTCCGAGCCGGGGGGAGAGGCACTCGTTCGCATCGGACATCCACGTCGTCGCCCACACCAGTTCGCACGGCAGGCTCAGCAGGCACCCGCCGAGTGCCGGATCGACGCGGGCCAGCAGGGGGTTGACGCCCGGACCGGGTGCGGCGGCGGAGTCGCCGCGGAAGACGGGGTAGCCGCCAGGGGGCGGCGCGCCGAAGGGGATGAGTGGTCCGTCGACGTCGAGGAACAGGAGAGGTGTACCGGGGCCTGCCATGACGGCACGATAGCGGGCCGCGTGGCGCGCCGATCGGAGACCCGGCCTGGATCGGGTGTGCCGGGATCTCGTAGGGTGGCGCGACGGGAGTGGTGGTAGGCACCACCCGGCAAGGGCATCAGACGCCGCGAAGCGGCGGGGTGGGCGGTGACCAGAAGATGGCGGAGACGACAGCTGTCCCCGGAGGCCCCGAACCGGCAGCGGACTCGGGCCCCTGGGACGCCGTACCGCCGCCGCGCACCCCGGCTGAGGAGCACCCGCCCGGGCCCGCCGCGCTCTACGAGCCGCCGCCCGTGCCCCCGCTCCCGCCGTCCGCTCCGGCAGCCCCGCCGACGGCTCCGGCCGCGGTGCCGGGCCCGCCGCCGACCGCGCCCACCGGATGGACCGTCACCGGCATGCCCGCCGTGGGCGCGCTGCCGTCCACGGCCACGCCGCTGTCCTTCCCGGCCCCGGGCGTGAGCGCTCCCGGTACGGGCGGACTGGGGGCGGCGCCGCGCGGACGGATCCTGGTCGTCGAGGGCGGGTACGGCAACTCCGGGCGCCGCACCTGGGGTCGGGGCGGTCCCGCCCAGGCGTCGGTGCTGTCCGCGATGCTCGCGGCCGTCTCACCGCAGGTGCTGCTCGCCGCGGACGCGGTGGACGCCGTCCACCTCCCCGGCGCCAGTGACCCGCACACCGTCCTCGCCCACCTGCGCGCCGCGTCCCGCCATCCGGGGCCGCTGCTCGTCCACTTGGGCGGTCACGTGGTCGCCGACAAGCGCGGCGGACAGCTCCAGCTCACCCTGCGCGACTCCAAGCAGGACGGCCTGCCCTGGCAGGCCGTCGCCGCCGAGCTGAGCCACCGCCCGGCCGAGTGGCAGACCCTCGTCGTCGCCGACCTCAGTGCCGACCAGAACGCCTGGCCGTACCTCCAGGGCGCCGCCTCGCCGCTCAGCGAGGGCATCCCGCTCTGGGCGGTCGTCAGCCCGGACCCGGAGCAGATCGGCACCTTCACCCGCGCCCTGATCGAGGCGCTGCACGGCGGCCGCCCCGGCGCGGGCGACGTGCTCGCGCCCGAGCAACTGCGGCAGCAGGTGTACTCGGTGCTGCGGCCGGACGTCGTCATCCTGGCCACGCACGCCCCGGACCGCCCGGTCTTCCGCAACACCGCCCGCCGTGGCGACGGTCCGCCGGCCGACGTGTCGGCGTCGGCCGACGCGGTGCCGCCGGTCGATGCGGTGCCGGTCGATGCCGTGCGCGCCGATGTGGTGTCGTCCGGGCCGCCCGCGCTGTCGGTGCCGCCGGTGCCGGGCCGGGCGGAGTCACAGGACGCCGTCGTCGAACCGCCCGTGGCGCCCACGGCTCCGCCGCCGTCGGCCTCCCCCGCTCCCACGGCCGAGGCCGGTCCGGTGAGCCTGGTCAAGCCCGGCGTGCCGCCCACCCCGCCGAGGCCGGCCCGCCCGGTCAGCCTGCTGAAGGGGCAGCCGGCCGGTCCGGCCGGCGTGACCCTGCACAAGCCCGCTCCGGCGGACGCGACGCCCGAGGTTGTCGAGCCGTCCGCAGGCGTGACGCTGGCCAAGCCCCAGCAGCCGGAGATGGAGCCGGAGTCGGAGTGGGAGCCGGAGCAGGCACCGGCGGACGCCGCCACGCTGACGGCGGAACCGCAGGACGCCGTCCCGGCGCAGGCCCCTCCGGTGGACGAGGCCCCCGCCGACGCGGTGCCGACGGCGGAAGCGCCGGACGGCACGGCCCCGACCGACGACGAGGCCCCCGTGGGCGAGGCCCCCGTGGACGCGGTCCCGGTGGCGGAGGCCCCGGCGGACCCCGTCCCGGCAGACGAGGTACCTGCCGATGCGGTGCCCGTCGACGCTCCGGTGTCCGGTCAGCCGCGTGCCGACTACCGGGAGGCCATCGGCCGGATCGTCCGCAGCGCGGACGCCGGAGAGCACGGCGCCGCCACCGAACTCGCCTTCGCCCTCGAACTGGAGGCGATCGCCGAGCACGGCGCCGTCTCCGAACCGGTCCTCCAGGTGCGCCAGGTCCGGGCGCACGTGTGCCGTCTCGCGGGCCGGTCGGCCGAGGCCGCGGACATCTACCGCGAGGTGGCCCTGGCGCTGCTCCGTTCGCAGGGACCGGACCACCCGGAGACCCAACAGGCGGCCACCAACGCCGAGGCCTGCTGGCGCTCTGTCCCCGATCGTGCGGCGGCCCTTCGGATCGCCCCGGAGATCATCGAGCTCCGCGCCTACCTCCCGGGCCCCGACGGCCGCAAGCTCCGCGCCGCCGAGCGCTACCTCGCCCAACTGGCCGCCGCCCCGGAGCCCGCCGCGACGCCTGCTTCCGCCCCGGCGGACCGCGTCTGACCCTTCGCGCCGCGCGCGGCTGGGCCGGACGACCGGTACCTGGCCGCGAACAGATGACAGAGAACAGCGAACAGATAACAGATTTCGAAATCTGTTATCTGTTCGCTGTTAGTTGTTACCTGCTACTCACTGCGGCCCGTCAGCGACCGGCGATGGCGTGGACGAACTTCGCGCCGTCGATGGTGCCGAGGCCGCTGGAGAGGTCGTAGCCCTCGGTGGCGGTGTAGCCGGTGACGCTGCCCCAGGAGTTGTCGCCCTCCTTCACGTCCGTGATGCCGCTCCACGCGCTCGGGAGCAGGTTGAGCCCGTACAGGCGCCAGTTGAGCTGGCCGAGGCGGTGGCCGGCGAGCTGGTCGGCGAGGGCGACGACGCCGGAGAACAGCGGGGTGGCCTCGCTGGTGCCGCCGGTGAGGTGCCAGCCGACGGAGGTCGGGTCGTAGGACTCGTAGGTCCAGGCACCGCCGTCGACGGCCGCGCTCATGCTGATGTCGGGCGTGCCGCGGTGGTTGCCGGTGACGTTGGCGACGCCGGCCTGGTACCACGGGCGCTCGAAGATGCCGGAGACGCCACCGCCGCCGGCGCCGGACTTGTCGTGCCACACCTTGTCGGGCGCGGTGCGCGCGCCGTTGTCGTCCAGGGTGAGCTGGGTGCCGCCGATGGAGGTGACCAGCGGGTCGGAGGACGGCCAGGAGTTGACCTTGTACGGGTACAGGTCGGTGCCGTTGGCCTGCGAGTCGGTGGCGCCGTTGTCGCCGGAGGCGGCGAGCACGGTGACGTTGTGGTCGGCGGCGGCCTGGAAGGCGTAGCGCAGGTCGGTGAGCGACTTGAAGTCGCCCTTGTCGTAGCCCGGGAAGGTGTTCTCGGTGGCGCCGAAGCTCTGCGAGATGACGTCGCCGCGACCGGCCTTGATGAGGGCCTTCTCGGCGTCCATCATCTCGGGCAGGCCGGTGGTGCCCTCGGTCTCGGCGACACCGGTCTCGACCAGGACGATGTGCGCGTCGGGGGCGATGGCGTGGGCGTACTCGACGTCCAGCGTGGTCTCGCCGGCCCAGCCGGTGTGGTCGGGGTTCTTGGGGTCGAAGGCGGGGACGTTGCCCCACTTGACCACCTCGACGTTGGTGTCCTGGATGCCCCACTGCTTGTCGAAGACCTCCAGGTCGTGCTGGATGGTCGGCGAGCCGAAGGAGTCGACGATGACGATCGTGCGGCCCTTGCCGGTGATGCCCTCCTGGTACAACGGGTTCAGGTTGTAGGCGTTCCGGTACTGCAGCGGCGAGTAGCAGTGGATGCCGATCTGGCTGACGCACTGGGTGGTGGTCAGCGGGGCGGTGCGGCCCTGGGCGTTGTGGTGCCCGAAGGAGGCGGGGCGGACGTGGACGCCCGTGAGGTCGTGCGCGGGGGCGGCGGTCGCGGCGCCGACCGCCGGGACGGCGATGGTGCCGGCCGTGAGGGCGGTGGCCCCGACGGCGAGCAGAGCCAGGGCACGGCGAAGGGGGGCGGGGCTGCCCATGGGACTCCTTGGGGCGCAGGGCCCGACCTGGTCCGGTCGGGTCGGTCCGGCCATCCCATCGACTGCCGCATGATCATGCCATAGTCATTTGGTGGGGTCGCCTGATCAGAGGCATGGTCATGCTCGGCCACGCGAAAAGGTAAAGGCCGTCCCAGGTGAAGGTAACCCCACGCCCGGGACGGTCATGTGACGCTACGTCAGTATTATCGTACTAATGCTGAAGAGTCCTTGAAGGTCCCCGCCCGGGCTAGACCTACCGCGCCCCGCCGTTGACGTACAGCGTCTGCCCGCTGACGTACGAGGCGTCCTCGCTGGCCAGGAAGGCGACCACGGACGCGATCTCCTCCGGCTGTCCCACCCGGCGCAGCGGGGTCCGGGCGGAGACCTCCGCCTGCTGGTCCTCGGCCGTGCTGCCGACCCGCTCGGCGGTGGCCGCGGTCATCGCGGTGGCGACGTACCCGGGGGCGACGGCGTTGACGTTGATGTTGAACGGCCCCAGCTCGATCGCGAGGGTCGCGGTGAGCCCCTGGATGCCGGCCTTGGCGGCCGCGTAGTTGGCCTGTCCCCGGTTGCCGAGGGCGGAGCGCGAGCTGAGCGAGACGATCTTCCCGTACTTCTGCGCCACCATGTACTTCTGCGCGACGTGGCTGCAGTTGTACGCGCTGGTCAGATTGACGGTCAGGACCGCGTCCCAGTCGGCCTTCGGCATCTTGAAGAACAGGTTGTCCCGGGTGATCCCGGCGTTGTTCACCAGGATGTGCACCCCACCGAGGTCCGCCGCGACCTGCGCGAACACCGCCTCGACGGCGTCGTAGTCGGCCACGTCGCAGCCGTACGCCCGTGCGGTGCCGCCCTTGGCGGTGATCGCCGCGACCGTCCCGGCGGCCCGTTCGGCGGTGAGGTCGACGACGGCGACGGCCGCGCCCTCCTCGGCGAGCCGGTGGGCGGTGGCCGCGCCGATGCCCTGCGCGGCGCCGGTCACGACGGCGACCCTCCCCGCGAACCTGCCCGCCAGGCCCGTCACTTCGGCCACTGCGGCTACTTCAGTCATTCCCGGTGCTCCCTTGAACTCGGACGTGAACTCAGACGTGAACTCGAACTCGGACGTGAACTCGAACTCGGACGTGAACGCGAACCCGGACGTGAACGCGAGCGCGAACGCGGGCGCGCACTCAGTCAACGTTCTCGACGAGGACGGCGGTGCCCTGACCGACCCCCACACACATGGTGGCGAGGCCGCGCCGGGCGTCGGTGCGGCGCATCCGGTGCAGCAGGGTGGTGAGGATGCGCGCGCCGGAGCCGCCCAGCGGGTGGCCGAGCGCGATCGCCCCGCCGCTCGGGTTGACCAGTTCGTCGGCCTGTTCGGGGGTGAATCCGATGCCGTCAGCGGAGGCCAGGGCCTGGGCGGCGAAGGCCTCGTTGAGCTCGGCGGTGTCGAGGTCGGCCAGCGACCAGCCGGCCCGGCCGAGCACCTTGCGGGTGGCCGGCACCGGGCCGATGCCCATCACGTCGGGGTGCACCCCGACGGAGGCGCCGGCGACGTACCGGCCGAGCGGGCGCAACCCGAGGTCGCGCAGCGCCTCCTCGCCGACCAGGAGCAGCCCGGCCGCGCCGTCGTTCATCGGCGAGGCGTTGCCGGCCGTGACGGTGCCGCCGGGGCGAAAGGCGGGCTTGAGGCGGGTGAGCTTCTCCAGGCTGGTGTCCTCGCGGATGCCCTCGTCCTGGCTGACCATCACGCCGTCGGGCCGTTCGACCGGGATCAGCTCGGCGTCGAAGTGGCCGTCCTTGCGGGCGGCGGCGGCCCGTTGGTGGCTGCGCAGCGCGAAGGCGTCCTGGCGTTCCCGCCCGATGCCGTACCGGCCGGCCACCTCCTCGGCGGTCTCGCCCATGCTGAGCACGCCGTGCAGTTCGGCCATCCGGGGGTTGGTGAGCCGCCAGCCGAGCCGGGTGTCGTAGGTCTCGATCCGGTGCGGGAGGGCCTCGTCGGGGCGGGGGAGGACGAAGGGGGCGCGGGTCATCGACTCGCAGCCGCCGGCCAGGACGACGTCGGCCTCGCCGGAGCCGATGGCCCGGGCGGCGAGGGTGACGGCCTCCAGCCCGGAGGCGCAGAGCCGGTTGACGGTGGCGCCGGGGACGGTCTCCGGCAGGCCGGCCAGCAGGACGGCCATCCTGGCGGCGTTGCGGTTGTCCTCGCCGGCCTGGTTGGCGGCGCCCCAGTAGACGTCGTCGATGCGGGCGGGGTCGAGGGCGGGGACGTCGGCGAGCAGGGCGCGCAGCACGGTGGCCGAGAGGTCGTCCGGGCGGACCGTGGCGAGCGCTCCGCGCAGCCGGCCAATGGGTGTGCGGCGGGCTGCGGCGAAGTAGACGGGACGCACGTCGTCGGGCTCCTATCCGGTTGAATCCGAGTGATCTCAGTGATCCGAGTGATCTGAGCAGTCGGGGTGATCCGAGCAGTCAGGACGGTCCGGGTGGTCAGGACGGTCCGGGTGGTCCGATTGACCCGTCCTGGCTGATCGGATGGGATGAACGGGCTGGTCAGAAGGCGTTGACCCCAGTGAGGGCGCGGCCGATGAGCAACTGGTGGATCTGGCTGGTGCCCTCGTAGAGGGTCATGACCCGCGCGTCGCGCAGGTACTTGCCGACCGGGTACTCGTCGATGAAGCCGTAGCCGCCGAACACCTGGAGCGCGTTGTTGGCGGCCCGGACGGCGGCCTCGCTCGCGTAGAGCTTGGCGACGGAGGATTCGGTGGCGAACGGCAGGCCGCGTTCGATGTGGTCGGCGACCTTCCAGGTGAGCAGCCGGGCGGCCTCGACGTCGACGGCGATGCCGGCCAGCAGTTCCTGGACGAGCTGGTGCGAGGCGATCGGGCGGCCGAACTGCTCGCGCTCGCCGGCGTAGCGGACGGCGGCCTCCAGGCAGGCACGGGCGATGCCGACGCAGCCCGCCGCGACCGACATCCGGCCCTTGGCGAGCGCGGACATCGCCACCCGGAACCCCTTGTCGACTTCGCCGAGCCGTGCGCTGTCGGGCACCCGGACCCGGTCGAGGGCGAGTTCGGCGGTGGCCTGGCCGCGCAGGCCGAGCTTGCCGTGGATCTCGGTGCGGGTGAAGCCGGGCAGGTCGGTGGGCACCAGGAAAGCGGTGATGCCCTTGTGGCCCTGCCGGTCGGGGTCGTCGCCGCCGGTGCGGGCGAAGACCAGGGCGACGTCGGCCCAGGTGCCGTTGGTGATGAACATCTTGGCGCCGCTGATCAGCCAGTCGTCGCCGTCCCGGACGGCACGGGTGCTGAGGTTGGCCGCGTCGGAGCCGGTGCCGGGTTCGGTGAGCGCGAAGCAGCCGAGCGACTCGCCCGAGGTGAGCCGGGGGAGCCAGTGCCGCTTCTGCTCCTGAGTCCCGTAGCCGTTGACGGACTTGGCGACCAGGCCGAGCGTGACCGAGACGATGCCGCGGACGGCCGAGTCGCCGCGGCCGAGCTCCTCCAGGACCAGGCAGTACGCGAGGTGGTCGCCACCGCTGCCGCCGTACTCCTCGGGGATGGTGAGGCCGAGGAAGCCGAGCCCGGCCAGTTTGCCGATGATCGCGCGGTCGACGGACTCGGCGCGGTCCCACGCGGCGGCGTGCGGAGCGATCTCGCGATCGGTGAAGGAGGCGGCGAGGTCCCGGACGGCGCTCTGCTCCTCGGACAGCTCCAGGTTCACGGCGGCTCCAGATCCATTAAACTAGCGCTGCAAGTTTTATGGAGGGACTGTAGCCCCGGCCGGCCCGCGCTGGGAAGGGGCGCCTGCCAGAATCGGTCCCCGCCCCACCCGACCGGAGGAACCGGAGGCAGCACCCCGATGGCCCGCCCGCGCACCCCGCTGCTCAGCCGCGAGCGCATCGTCGCCGCTGCTCTGCGGCTGATCGACGCCGAGGGCCTGGCGGCCCTCTCCACCCGCCGCCTCGCCACCGAACTGTCGGTCAGCGGTCCCTCGCTCTACAACCACGTCGCGACCAAGGACGAACTGCTGGACGCGGTGGTGGACAGCGTGATCGGCGAGGTCGACTTGTCGATGTTCGGCACTCCCGACGGCGCGCCCGACCGCTCGCCCGGCGGTAGGCCGACGCCCTGGCCGGACGCGCTGCGCGACTGGGCCCGCTCCTACCGCGCCGCCCTCGCCGCCCACCCCAACATCGTGCCGGTGCTCGCCCAGGGCCCGGGCCGCCGGCCGAACGCGCTGCGCCTGGCCGACGCGGTCTTCGGCCACCTGGTCGAGGCCGGCTGGCCGCGCGGCCAGGCCACCCGGATCGGCGCGCTGATGCGCTACTTCGTCACCGGCTCGGCGCTGGCCTCCTTCGCGGCCGGCTTCCCCGCGGACGCCGAGGTGTACGACGCGGCCGACTACCCGCACCTCGGCGAGGCGCACCGGCTGGCCGGGCATCGTGGGACGGTGGACGAGGGCGCCTTCGAGACCGGCCTGGAAGCGCTGCTCGACGGGCTCGTCCTGCGGTTCGACCGCCTCACCGAACGCTCCTAGACTCCGCCGCCGGCCTCCCCCCCCGTTCCGCCGTTTCCGCCGTTTCCTTCCCCGCCGCCTCACCAGGGCTCGCGCGGCAGGAAGGCCGGCCGCAGCGACGGGTCCACCGGGTCGTAGTACCGGTGGTAGACGGGCGTGAGCCCGCCGGAGACCGGGGGCACGATCCAGCTCCAGTCCGCCGGGGTCGGCCGGCCGAGCCGCTTCTCCTGGGCGACGTGCCGGAGGAAGCGTTCGGACTCGGTGTGGTGGTCGGCGATCGTCACTCCGGCCTCCTGGAAGGAGTGCAGCACCGCGATGTTGAGTTCGATCAGCGCGCGGTCGCGCCAGAGCGTGCGCGCGCTGGAGGTGTCCAGGCCCAGGCGCTCGGCGACGGTGCCGAGCAGGTCGTAGCGGTCGGCGTCGGCGAGGTTGCGGGCGCCGATCTCGGTGCCCATGTACCAGCCGTTGAAGGGCGCGGCCGGGTAGCGGACGCCGCCGATCTCCAGCGTCATGTCGCTGATCGCGGGCACCGCGTACCAGCGCAGGCCCAGGCCGGCGAACCACTCGTACGCGGGGTGGGTGAGCGGTACCTCCAGAGTGGTGTCGTCCGGCAGCTCGTACCAGTGCGGGCGCTCGCCGGGGTGTTCCTGGACGAGCAGCGGCAGCACCTCGAAGCGGTCCTCGGCACACTTCCAGCCGAGGTCGCGGGCGCGGGCGGCGAGTTCGGTGCCGGCCGGGTCGCCGACGACGGCGTCGCCGACCCGGTGGCCGGCGTAGCGGACCAGCTGCTGGTTGACGATGCGGGCGGCCGGGCGGCCCGGGCGGTCGGGGGCGAACACCGAGACCACCGGGCGGATCCGTCCGCCGTTGCCGGCCAGCCGCAGGTGCTCGAAGCACTCGGCGGCGATGTCGTCGGCCGAGCCGAGGTGGCGCAGGTCGCGCACCACCAGACTGCGCCAGTACAGCCGGCCGATGCAGCGGGCGGCGTTGCGCCAGGCGAGCTTGGCGCCGTAGGCGAGTTCGGCGGGGGTGTGCTCGTAGCTGCCGGTGCGCTCGATCTCGTCGAGGACGGCCCGTATCCGGGTGTCCGGGGCCCCGGTGGCGGGCTGCTCGTGATGGAAGCGGCGGATGAACTCGGCGGCCTGCTCCGGGTCGGTGAACGGTGGTGGGGACGGCGGCGGGGATGACGGCGTGGGCGACGGCCGGGCCGCGGCCGGGGAGTGGGTGTGGGCGTACGGGCAGCCGGCGGTGGCGGTGACGGCGGCTGGTCTGCGGGCGCGGAGCCGGTTGAAGATCAAGGACACATCCCTCCTGGCGAACAGGAGTACCGGAGGTGTCCGGGCCGCCGCAGGGAGTGAACGATTCGGCCCCCGCACCCGCGATGATCGCGCTAGGGTGCGGGGGCCGATGGTCGGACTGTCGGATCAGCCCATGTCCTCCAGCCGGACGCCCTTGGTCTCCTTCATGAACTTCGCCACGAAGACGATCGACAGCGCCGCGAACGCCGCGTACACCAGGTAGGTCGCCGAAAGGTTCCAGCGCGACATCGACGGGAACGACACGGTGATCGCCCAGTTGGCGATCCACTGCGCGGAGGCGGCGACGGACAGCGCGGCGGCCCGGATGCGGTTCGGGAACATCTCGCCGAGCATCACCCAGACGACCACGCCCCAGGACATCGCGAAGAACAGCACGAAGGCGTTGGCGGCGACCAGCGCGACGGTGCCCTGGAGGTCGGGCAGCGTGACGTTGTCGCCGCTGCCGGTGGCGGAGGAGAACGCCCAGCCGGCCGCGCCGAGTGCGACGGCCATGCCGGCCGAGCCGATCAGGGCGAGCGGCTTGCGGCCGATCCGGTCCACCAGCAGGATCGCGACCACGGTGCCGAGGATGTTGATGACCGAGCCGACGAAGCTGATCAGCAGCGAGTTGCTCTGGTCGATGCCGACCGACTGCCACAGGATCGACGAGTAGTAGAAGATCACGTTGATGCCGACCAGCTGCTGGAAGACCGACAGGCCGATGCCGACCCAGACGATCGGCAGCAGGCCGAAGCGCCCGCTGAGCAGGTCGCCGAAGCGCGGGCGGTGGTCGGAGGCGATCAGCCCCTGGACCTCGGCGATCCGGGCGTCGGTGTCGACGTCCTGGCCCTCGACCTGGGCGAGCACGGCGCGGGCGTCGTCCAGCCGGCCGGCCTGGATCAGGTAGCGCGGGGACTCGGGGATCACCGAGGCGAGGGTGAAGTAGACCGCGGCCGGGACGACGCAGATGCCGAGCATCCACTGCCAGGCCTCCAGGCCGAGCAGCTGGCCGCGGGTGTCGCCGCCGGCCGCGTTCGCCAGCAGCCAGTTGACCAGCTGGGAGATCGCGATGCCGAGCACGATCGCGGCCTGCTGGAAGGAGGCCAGCCTGCCCCGGTACTTGGTGGGCGCGACCTCGGCGATGTAGGTCGGGGCGATCACCGAGGCGATGCCGATGGCCGCGCCGCCGAGCACGCGCCAGAAGGCGAGGTCCCAGGCGGCGAAGGGGAGCATCGAGCCGATCGCGCTGACCGCGAACAGCAGCGCGCCCGCCTTCATGACCTTGATGCGGCCGTAGCGGTCGGCGAACCGGCCGGCCAGTGCGGCGCCGATCGCCGAGCCCAGCAGGGCGGAGGAGACGATCAGACCGGTCACGCCGTCGCCGACGCCGAACTTCTCCTGGATCCCGGAGACGGCGCCGTTGATCACGGAACTGTCGTAGCCGAACAGGAACCCGCCGAGGGCTGCGGCGGCGGTGATGAAGACGACGAAGCCGAGGCGGCCGGGCGCGGAGGCCTCGACCGCCCCGGAGGGCTGCTTGGTGACGCTCACGATCTTGACTCCTGGTACTCAACGCTGAGCTCGGTAGCCGAGATCGTAACCCTTATTCGTTTAAGTCTTGTACACCGGAAACCTCAATTTTTGCTCTGAGGATTCGTAAGGTGAACAAGCAAATTCAGCTGCGCCGACCGTGCCTACGCCGGGGCGGACAGTGACAGCCCGAACCGGCCCTCCTCGTCCGTCCACCAGTGGCTCAGCCGCAGCCCGGCCGCCGCCAGCTCGGCGGACACCCGCTCCCGGCGGAACTTGGCGGACACCTCGGTGCGCAGCTCCTCGCCCCGGTCGAAGTGCACCGGCAGGTTCAGCGCCGGGATCTTCACGGTCTGCGCGCGCAGCGAGCGCAGCCGCATCTCGATCCACTCCCGATCCGGGTCCCACCGCGCGACGTGCGCGAACGCGGTCGGGTCGAAGTCGGCGCCCAGCTCGCGGTTGAGCACGTTGAGCACGTTGAGGTTGAACTCGGCGGTCACCCCGGCCGCGTCGTCGTAGGCGGCGACCAGCACCGACGGGTCCTTGACCAGGTCGGTGCCGAGCAGCAGGAAGTCGCCCGGGTCGAGGGAGGCGCGCAGCCCGCGCAGGAAGGCCGCCCGCTCCTCGGGCAGCAGGTTGCCCAGGGTGCCGCCGAGGAAGGCGACCAGTCGGGGGCCGCCCTCCGGGGGCAGGCCGAGCCGGGCGGTGAAGTCGGCCAGCACGCCGTGCACGGCGAGCCCGGGGTACTCGGCGGCGAGCGCGACGCCGGCGGCGGTCAGCGCGCTCTCGCTGACGTCCACCGGGACGTACGTCTCCAGGGTGCCGAGCGCGCGCAGCGCGTCCAGCAGCAGCCGGGTCTTCTCGGAGGAGCCGGAGCCCAGCTCGACCAGCGTGCGGGCCCCGGTGGCGGCGGCGATCTCGCCGGCCCGGGCGGTCAGGATGGCCCGCTCGGCGCGGGTCGGGTAGTACTCCGGCAGCCGGGTGATCTCCTCGAACAGCTCGCTGCCCCGCGCGTCGTAGAACCACTTCGGCGGCAGCCACTTGGGTTCGGAGGTCAGGCCGTGCTGCACGTCGTGGCGCAGCGCGCTGCTGAAGTGGTCGGCGGGCAGCAGCCGGGTGAGATCAAATGTGTCCATGACAGGGTGGGTCCTCTGTTCAGAAGATGAAGGGGCGGTGGAGGATCAGTAGCGGCCGAGGAGCTGACGGACGGTGACGCCGCGCTCGTCGACCACCACCAGCGAGCCGTCCGGGACGGCCGTCCAGCCGGGAGCGTCGTCGTACGGCTCGGAGGCCACCACCGTGCCGAGCCCGGGCAGGTCGCGGTGGTGCAGGGTGTCGCCCCAGGCGGTCGCGGCGAGTGTGCGGCCGTCGGTGAGCAGCAGGTTGAGCCGGCCGGTGGTGTGCGCGGTGACGTCCGCGACGGTGCCCGCCAGCGCCTCGCCGAGCCCGGCCCCCGCCCGCAGCCGGTGCAGGACCAGGGCCCACAGCAGCGCCGAGTCGGAGCGTGCCTCCAGCTCCAGCAGCTCGGCCGGCGGGAGCAGGGCGGCCAGCGCGTCCAGCTTGCCCGGCCAGCCCGCCACCGCGCCGTTGTGGCTGAACAGCCAGCGCCCGGCCGCGAACGGCGCCGCCGCGCTCTCGCCCGCCGCGCAGCCCTCGGTGGCGGAGCGGACCGCCGCCAGCAGCGCCCGGGTGCGGATCACCCGGGCGAGGTCGGCGAACGCGGCGTCCGCCCAGATCGGCCCGTCCCGGCGGTAGCGGGCCGGCACCTCGTCGCCGTCCGCGTACCAGCCGAGGCCGAAGCCGTCCGCGTTGACCGTGCCGTACTGCTGCGCCCGGGGCGCCCAGGACTGCCGGTACAGGCCGTGCGGCGGGTGCACCAGCAGCTCCCGTGGCGCCACCGGCCCACCCAGGTAGGCGAGGTGGCGGCACATCAGGCCACCTCCAGGTCGCGGGCGGTGCGGAACCCGGCGAAGATCTGCCGCCGGACGGGGTAGTCCCAGTTGCGGAAGGTGCCCCGGCAGGCGACCGGCGCCACCGCGAAGCAGCCGCCGCGCAGCACCTTGTACTCCGGTCCGAAGAAGACCTCCGAGTACTCCTGGTAGGGCCAGGCCCGGAACCCGGGGTAGGGGCGGAGGTCGCTGGCCGTCCACTCCCACACGTCGCCGATCAACTGCCGTACGCCGTACGGGGACTCGCCCGCCGGGTAGCCGCCGGCCGGGGCCGGGCGCAGGTGTCGCTGCCCGAGGTTGGCGTGCTCGGCTCCGGGGGCCTGGTCGCCCCACGGGTAGCGGCGGGAGCGGCCGCTCGCCGGGTCGTGCCGGGCCGCCTTCTCCCACTCCGCCTCGGTCGGCAGCCGCCGTCCGGCCCACCGGGCGTAGGCGTCCGCCTCGTACCAGCTGACGTGCAGGACGGGTTCGTCCGCCGGGACGGGCTCCACCGTGCCGAACCGGCGCCGCAGCCACTGGCCGCCGTCCAGGCGCCAGAACAGCGGGGCGGTCAGGTCGGCCCGCCGCCGGTGCTCCCAGCCCTCGGGCGTCCACCAGCGCGGCTCGTCGTAGCCGCCGTCCGCGATGAACCGCTGGTACGCGGCGTTGGTGACCGGCGTGGTGTCCAGCAGGAAGGCGGGCAGCTCGACCACGTGCGCGGGGCGCTCGTTGTCCAGTGCCCATGGCTCGGTGTCGGTGCCCATCGTGAACGGTCCTGCGGGGACGAGCACTTCGGCGGGCAGCGCGGCCGCGTCCGCCGGGGCGGGCGGCGGCGGGGGAGCGGCCAGCGCAGGCTCCCCCGGGCGGAGCTGGTGGGTGATCAGCATCGTCTCGTCGTGCTGCTGCTCGTGCTGGGCGATCATCCCGAACGCGAACCCGGCGTCCAGCAGCGGCGCCCCCTCCAGCGGACTGGCCGCCAGCAGGTCCAGCACCCGGCCGCGCACCTCGTGCGCGTACGCCCGGGCCTCGGCGGGTGCCAGCAGCGGCAGGCTCGGCCGCTCGGCCCGGGGGTGCTGGAAGGCGTCGTACAGCGGGTCGATCTCCGGGTGCATCGGGTCGCGGCCGCCGACGTTGCGCAGCAGCCAGAGTTCCTCCTGGTTGCCGATGTGCGCCAGGTCCCAGACCAGCGGGGACATCAACGGCGAGTGCTGGGCGGTGAGGTCGCCGTCCTCGACGCAGTCGGTGAGCGCGGCGGTGCGGGCGCGGGCGGCCAGCAGCTCGGCCGCGATGGTCTCGCGCAACTCCTCGGTGCGCGCCGCCGGGGCGGCAGGGGGGCGGACGTCGGTCATGGTGCGGCCTCCTCCGGAGGAGTGCGTCGGGTGCCGGAGCGCAGGGCGTCCAGCTGGTCGTCGGCCGGGCAGCGGCCGCGCGCGGGGTAGCGCTCGGCGAACTCGGCGACGGCGGCGCGCAGCCGACCGGCGCCGGGCAGGCGGCCCAGCGCGGCGTCGGCGGCGGCGAAGCAGGTCAGGGCGGCGCGGCGCAGCTCGGGATCGGCGACGGCCAGCGTCGCGGCCCGGCGCCAGACGTCGCTGCGCGGCGGGCGCGGACCGTCCGGGCGGCCCAGCGGCTCCAGCGCGGCGAGCGCGGCCTCGGCGGCCGGCACGTCGTCCAGCAGCGCGGTCACCAGGGCGGTGGGCACCACCCAGCCGTCCCCGGGCTGGGCGTCGATCATGCGCAGCTCCAGGTGGCCGTGCGGGCGCACCGGCGGGAACAGGGTGGTCCGGTGGTAGTCCAAGTCGCCCAGCGTGGGCGGGCGTTCGCCGCCGCCGCGGACCCAGTCGCGGAAGGTCAGGCCGGGTGGGGCCGTCCACGGCAGCCCCTCGGGGCGGCGCACGCACAGCACCTCGGCGTCCAGCACGTACTGCGCCCAGGCCTCGCGGGGGTCGCCGTGGTCCGGCTCCGGGGCGAGCGTGCGGGTCGGGTCCATCCGGGACCAGACGGTCTGCCGGGTGGAGCGGTGACCGGTCGGCCTGCCGTCCAGCAGTGGGGAGTTGGCGAAGGCGGCGACCAGGACCGGGCCGAGCAGGTGGGTCAGTCGCCAGCGGCGCTCCACCGCGTGCGGGCCGTCCGCGTCGCCGGCGTCCAGGCACACCTGCACCGAGGCCGTGCCGGTCATCATGATCCGGCCCCAGGGGCCGGCGGAGTCGAAGAACCGCTCCATCGCGAGGTAGCGGGGGTGGTCCAGGACCATCAGGCGGGGGCGGGCCAGCGGGTCCGTCCCGGTGCCGGTGAGGCGCAGGCCCTGCGCCGCGAAGGCGGCCCGCAGGGCGGTCAGATCGCGTCGGGTGTCCTCGACGCAGGCCAGGAGGCCGGTGGCGGGCGGGGAGCTGAGCTCGACCTGCCCGCCGGGTTCGAGCGTGAGCCGCGAGCCGGAGGGGAGCGAGGCTCCGTCCGGGCCGCCGAGTGGCAGCGACTCCAGTGCGGCGTGGACCAGTTCCGGTCGGACGGGCTTGCCGGGACATCGGTCGTCGTGGACGAACCACTCGACCTCGACGCCCACCAGCCGGGGCGGTCCGATCTTGAAGCAGACGCCCGACACGTGGCTGAGCGCCCCCGACTCGGTCAGCGGGGTCACCCCCGGCGGGGGCGCTGGGGGGCTCTGCCGGTCGGGCGGAGTGGTGCGGGATGTCGGTATCACCGGACTTACCATCCTCGGGGTCAGGATTGCGGCCCGAACTACCCTGCCCAGTCTGCTACGGAGCATGCGGGGGCGCTTCGCAAATATCGTGTGAACGTTCGTTTCTGCAGGTCAGGGGTGGCGCGATCGGGTGAATCCGGGGATCCGGGCGGCTTTCCGGGCGTGCGCGGGGGCGCCGGGCGGGACGTGCGCGGGGCTGCCGGGCGGGGTGGCCCGGTGGTTCGGTCACCGCCGGTCGAGGCGCTCCAGGACGGCGTCCAGCACCGGGCCCGGCAGGGCGTAGTTCAGCCGCAGCGCGCCCCGGCCGCCGGGGCCGAACTCGGCGCCGTCCGAGGCCTCCAGGCCGTAGCGCTCCAGCAGCGCCCGGCGGGCCCCGTCCGGTGGCAGCCCCAGGGCGGCGGCGTCCAGCCAGAGCAGGTAGGAGGACTGCGGCGCGGAGCGGACGGCGGGCCCCAGCCGGCCGGTGAGCCGGGCGCGGGCGGCGGCGAGGTGGGCGAGCAGCGCGTCCAGCCACGGCCCGCCCTCGGCCAGCGCCGCCCGCTGGACGGTCTGCTCCAGCAGACCGCCCTCCCAGAGGCCGAAGCCGGCCAGCACCTCGGTGAACCGGGCGCGCAGGCCCGGATCGGGGACGAGCGCGAAACTGCTCGGCAGGCCGGAGCAGTTGAAGGTCTTGCCGACCGAGTTCAGCGTGACCACCCGGGGCCGGAGCGCCGCGTCGACGGTGGCCACCGCCACCGGGTGGACGTACCCGGGGTGGGTGAGATCGCCGTGCACCTCGTCCGAGACCAGCAGCGCGCCGGCCTCCGCCGCCCGCTCGGCGAGGGCCCGCAGGTCGGCGGCCGGCCAGACCCGGGCGGAGGGGTTGTGCGGGCTGCTCAGCAGGACGGCTCCGGCCGGGTGGGGGAGCGGACCGTCCGGGAGCCGGTAGCCGTCCGGGCCGGCGGTCAGGGGCAGTTCCCGGTACGGGAGGCCGGCCGCCCGGCACAGCTGGGCGAAGCCGCCCCACTCCGGCGTCGGGAACAGCACCGGCGCCTGCGGGCGCACGGTCTCCAGCAGCAGGCGTAGGGCGGTGCGCGGGCCGCAGGGCAGCAGCAGCACCCAGTCCGGATCCACCTCGACGCCGTGCCGCGAGCGGTACCAGCGGGCCACCAGCGCCCGCCCGGCCGGGTCGCACACCGTGTACCCGTACGCGCGGTGGCGGGCCCGGTGCTCCAGCGCGGCGGCCACGGCCGGCGGTCCGGGCAGGTCCATGTCCGCCAGGCCCATCGCGATCACCCCGGGCGCCCCCGCGCGGGCCCACTTGCTGCTGCCCGTCCCGGTCCGGTCGAAGGGGGCCGCGAAGCCGAACGCGTCCGGTGCGGTGGTGGGCATCACGGCCTCCGGTGGTCGGGGGTGCGCCGCCACGCTAGAGCCGGACGGGTGCCGGCCGCCACCGGCCGCGTGGTCACCCGTTCGCCGGCCCGCTCCCGCTGCCCAGGTGTGCCGCCAGCCCCCGCCGCCCCCGGCGCATCATCACCGCGTGGTTGGCCCGGAAGAGCGGGTGCAGGGGCAGGGCGAGGCGGCGCAGCAGGGGTTTGCCGGGGCGGGTGTCCTCCTCGAAGAGCACGCGGCTGCCCGGCCCGTCCGAGGTGACGGTGAACCGTGACCACCCGGTGAGATCGCCCCGCATGACCGCCTCCAGCACTCCGGCGGCCCGGTCGCGCCGTCGCGCCTCCAGGCGGATCACCAGCCGGTACGGCAGCAGCGCGCGCACCACGAGGTCCCCGGACTCCTCGCCGGTCTGCCGGACTTCGAGGACCTCGGGCCACCACAGCGGGTAACTCCGCACGTCCTCCAGCGCCGCGTACACGTCGGGGGCCGGCGCCGCGAGTCGCCACATGCCCCGGAAGCGGTAGTGGTTGGGGTCCACGCGCCCCACCCTAGAGCGCCCCGGCCCGGGGCCGGCCCGTTTCGGTCGGGTTCCCCCGTCGACAGCCGGGCCCTACGGTGGCCCGGCCGTCGGCGGGACCGGTGCCGGTGAGACGGGAGGGGAACGCTCCGTAAACGTCGCATGCCAGGAGGGAGGTGTTCCGCTTGCAGCCGTTCGGGGTGCAGGGGAGGATCTTGTGTGCTTGTAGTCTCGTCTGTCACAGCAGTTGTCGCGAGGCACTGCATCCCCGGAAAACGGAGTGAAGGAGTCACAGGCATGCGGCGACCGAGCTGGGTACCGGAGGGCACGGACCTGGACAAACCGAACGCCGCGCGGGTCTACGACTACTACCTGGGGGGCTCGCACAACTTCGAGGTCGACCGGGAGATGGCGCGCAAGGCGATGGCCCTGTGGCCGGAGCTGCCGCAGATCATGCGCTCCAACCGGGCCTTCCTGCGGCGGGCCGTGTCCTACCTGGCCGAGCGCGGCGTCACCCGCTTCCTGGACATCGGCTCCGGCATCCCGACCTTCGGCGCGGTGCACGAGATCGCCCGCGCGATCCGCCCCGAGGCGACGGTCCTCTACGTGGACCGGGACCCGGTCGCCGTCGCGCACAGCCGCCTGCTGCTGGAGGACGACCCCGGCAGCGAGGTCGTCCAGGCCGACCTGCGCGACGTCCACGACCTGCTGGCCCGCCCCGAGGTGGCCGCGCTGCTGGCGCAGGGCGAGCCGGTGGCCGTCCTGCTGGTCGCCGTCGCGCACTTCGTCACCGACGACGAGGACCCGTGGAAGCTGATCGGCACGCTCCGTGACGCGCTCCCGCCCGGCAGCGCGCTGGTCCTCTCGCACGCCTCCCTGGAGGGCCGCCCGGACCAGGCGGAGGACCACCAGGAGCTCTACCGCAAGACGCCGACCCCGCTGACCATGCGCACCCACGAGCAGATCAGCGGGATGTTCGCCGGCTTCGAGCTGGTCGAACCGGGCGTGGTCTACCTGCCGCAGTGGCGTCCGGACCAGCCGGAGACGGTCGGCGAGCACCCCGAGCGGATGACCGGGGTGGCGGGCGTGGGGTTCCGCCCTTGAGCGGACGGATCGGGCGAGTGACCGACGGCCGCGGGCTCCGCGAAGCGGCCGCCGGTCCCCCCACCGTGCCCGCCGCGCGGACCACTGCTCACCCCACCGTGCCCGCCGCGCGGACCACTGCTCACCCCGCCGTGCCCGCCGCGCGGACCACTGCGCCCCCCGCCCGGACCGCTGCCCGCGCCGGCCACCCCACAGCGGTGACCGCGCGCACCCGGGTGGACGCATGAGCGCCGCCCCGGTGTCCGGCAGCGCCGAACGGTTCCACGAGGCCTGGGCGCGACTGCTTTCCGCCGACCACGGCACGGCCGTCCACCCCGGGCTGCTCGGCCGCCTCACCGCCCGGACCGCCGCCCTGCTCCACCGCGCGCAGCTGGGCGAGCCGTTCGAGCCCCGGCTGGCCGAGCAGGCCGGCGCGGAACTGGTCGACGCGCACTTCACCGACCCGGTGGTGCTGGCCCGGGCGGTGGAGCTGCTCCAGGCGCAGCCGCTCGGCGACGACCGCGGCCCGGCCCTGACCGGCGCCTTCGCGGCCGGCTGGGCCGCCGCCCTGCGCGAGCGCACGCTGCGGGAGCAGGAGGCGATCCGCACCGCCGCCGACACCGCCCGCAAGGAGGCCGAGCGGGCGCTGCGCGCCTCCGAGGCCCGGTTCCGGGCGCTGTTCGAGAGCGCCGCCATCGGGATCGGCATCGGCGACACCGACGGCAACATCCTGGCGGTCAACAAGGCGCTCCAGGAGCTGTTCGGCGCGAGCCCGGAGGACATGACCGGCCGCCGGGTCGGCGATCTCGTCCACCCCGAGGACACCCCGGGCGTGTGGGAGGCGTACGAGGAGCTGATCAGCGGCAAGCGGGACTACTTCCAGTTCGACAAGCCGTACTACCGCCAGGACGGCGAGGTGGTCTGGACCCATCTGACCGTCTCGCTGATCCGCGACGACGACGGCGTCCCGCAGTACCAGGTCGCGATGCTGGAGGACGTCACCGACCGCTACCGGCTCCAGGAGCGGCTGCGCCACCAGGCCACCCACGACCCGCTGACCGGCCTGCCGAACCGGGCGGCCTTCTTCGAGCGGCTGGAGAAGCTGTTCGAGGATCCGGATCCGGGCGCCAGGTTCGGCCTCTGCTACGTCGACCTCGACGGCTTCAAGGTGGTCAACGACAGCCTCGGCCACGACACCGGGGACCAGCTGCTGTCCGCCGTGGCGGCCCGGCTGAAGGCCGCGCTCAACCCGCTCGGCCACCTGGTGGCCCGGCTCGGCGGCGACGAGTTCGTGGTGCTGCTGGAGAACTGCCGGGGCGAGCAGGAGGCCGTCGCGGCGGCGAAGACGGTGCTCAAGGCGCTGGCCGGGCCGGTGCTGATCGGCGACCACAAGCTGGCCGTGGGCGCGAGCGTCGGCGTGCTGGAGCGGCGGGTGTCCACCACCACCCCGGGCGCGGCCGTCCGGGCCGCCGACCTGACGCTGTACCGGGCCAAGGAGGCCGGCCGCGGCCGCTGGACGCTGTTCGACCCCAAGGAGAACGCCCGCGCGGTCAGCCGCTACGCGGTGTCGGTGCGGATGCCGGCCGCCCTCGACCGGGGCGAGTTCTTCATCGACTACCAGCCGCTGTACGCGCTGGCGGACGGCCGGCTGGCCGCGGTGGAGGCGCTGGTGCGCTGGCGCCACCCGCAGCTCGGCGTCCTCGGCCCGGACGAGTTCGTGACCACCGCCGAGGAGACCGGGCTGATCATGCCGCTCGGTCGCTGGGTGCTGGAGCAGGCCTGTGGCCAGGCCGCGGACTGGGTCAAGCGGTTCGGCGACGCCGCGCCGCAGCTGAACGTCAACCTGGCGGTCCGCCAGGCGCGCAGCACGGCGCTCGTCACCGACCTCGGCCGGATCCTCGACACGACCGGCCTCGAACCGGCCAGGCTGCAACTGGAGATCACCGAGTCGACCGTGGTCGGGCCCGAGGACGAGGCGCTGCGCACCCTGCACGGGCTGGTGGACCTCGGCGTGTCGCTGGCCGTGGACGACTTCGGCACCGGCTGGTCCAACCTCGCGTACCTGCGCGACCTGCCGGTCTCCGGGCTGAAGATCGCCGGTTCCTTCGTCGGAGACCTGCACGATCCGGAGAAGGACGAGTCCACCGGGTGGCGGATCGTCAGCGGCCTGGTGTCGATGGCGCACGCACTCGGGCTGACCGTCACCGCCGAGGGCGTGGAGACCCGCAAGGACGCCGAACGGCTGCGGACCATCGGCTGCGACTGGGCCCAGGGCTGGCACTTCGGCCGCCCGGTGCGGCCGGACGAGATCGCCCGCCGGATCGCCGAGGAGCCCCGGGGACGCCCGGTCGGGGGCTGACGCGTCGGGGGTGTCGGCTCCGCGGCCGAAGGGGACAGGGCCGGGCAGGTGGGGGAGGTCCGCGGCGGCGTTCGGCGGCGTTCGTGCAACCGCTCGGTCGCGTTCCGGAAAATCGGCCAACACCACGGCCCACCATGCGGGATGATGGCGCGTCAAAATCACCACCCGGGGCCGTGCGGCGCGCGGCTACGGCCCCGCGCCGGCCCCGGGAAGCGGGGAGGAGAGCGCCGCCATGGCCACACCGGAGGACGCCGGCCCGGCCGACGACGACCGACGAGGCCCCTGGCCGGAGAGCGGCCCCGGGGTCCGGCCCGAGCCCCCGACCAGGGCGGACCGGCGGCCGTGGGGGCGGCGCCTCGGTGTCGTGCCGGACCGGCCGTCCCGGCTCGGCGCCGTCCCGCGCACCCGGACGGACCCCGACGCCGCGACCGGGCGGGAGCCGGACGGCGGGGCCCGCTTCGACCCGGAGGCGCCGACCAGGGTCCAGCGGGCCGCGCCGGAGCGGGTCGACCCGGAGGCGCCGACCAAGGTCCAGCGGCGCGCGGGCACCGGGCGCGCCGCCGCCCCCGGCTGGGCCGACAACGTCGGCCCCGGGCCCAGCCGGAGGGGCGAGGGCCCCGTGGGCGGGGTGTCAGGGGGTGGGATATCGGCGGGCGGGGCGCCGGAGGGTGCGGGGCCCACCGGCGGACGGTTCGCGGGCGCTTTCCCGGACGCCCTGCGCGGCCGCTTCGACCCGCTCGGCGTGGCCGGCTCCGGCACCGAGGGCACCGTCTGGCACGTCCGGCGCACCGACGGCGGCGGCGAGGCCGCGGTGAAGGTGACGGCCGCCGGCCAGTCCATGGACGCCGACCTGCTCGGCTACCTGCGCAACGACGACTACCGCCGCCACGTCCCGCACATCGTCGACTTCGGGCGGGTCGGCCACCACGGCGCCGAACTCGACTGGGTGGCCATGGAGTACCTGCCGGTCACCCTCGCCGACCACTTCGCCGAACTGCGCGAGCGCGGCCGGCACACCGACCCGCGGGAGGCCGAGCGGATCGTCTACGAGCTCGTCGCCCTGCTCGACTTCTGGCAACGGCGGATCGAGCGCAACCCGCTGGACTTCAAGCCGGCCAACGTGCTGGTCCGCCCCGGCCGCGCGCCCGGGGAGTTCGTGATAGCCGACTTCGGAGGCGTCGCCCGGCTCACCGCCAGCCGCCGCTTCACGCCCGAGACGATCGTCACCATCCCGTACATGGCCCCCGAGCTCCTGGCCGGCCGCAATCACGAGGCCGGGCCCTGGTGGGCGCTCGGCAACGTCCTGTACGAGCTGTTCACCGGCCGCCCCCGCTTCCTCGGCGCGGACGGCCTGCTGATCAGCGACGAGGTGCTGCAACTGGAACTGGTCCTGGGGGACGAGGTCGACCTCTCCGCCCTCGCCGACCCCCGCCAACTGCTGCTCCTCCAAGGGCTGTTCACCAAGAACCCGGAGGACCGCTGGACCGCCCCGCAGGTCCGCAGCTGGCTGGCCGGCGGCAGCCCCGCGGTGGTCCGGCGACAGACCCGGGCCGACACCGGCCGCACCCACCGGCCGATCACCTTCCTCGGCTCCCCCTTCACCGATCCGGCCAAGCTCGCCGAGGTCCTGCTCAGGCGCTCCGGCGACGCGGCCCGCTGGCTCTCCGCCGGGGGAGCGGAGCGGCTGCGCGACTGGCTGCGCGACGACGTCCAGGACAACGTCTTCGACCTGCACCACCTGACCGACGTCGCCCGGGCGCCCGGCTCCCGCCGCGACGCGGCGGGAGCCCTCGCGGTGCTCGCCTTCGGCGCCGCCTTCGCCCCCTCCGCCACCCCCTACTACCTCGACCGCCCGATCGACACCCCCGGGCTGGAACGCATCGCCACCGAACCGGACGGCGCCGTGTTCATCGACGCGCTGGTCCGGGGCGGCGCCCCGGCCGTCGCCGCCCGCTACGACTGCTTCCACCCCGAGTGCTCCGGCGAACACTGCTCCCGACTGCTCGCCCTGGCCCGGCTCCCGGACGTCCTGGCCGAAGTGGACCGTGCCGCCCGCACCGTCGGCGGCGGCCGGCGGGGCGGCGACGGGCTCAGCCCGCAGGAGCGCGAGGAGGCACACCGGCTGGTGGTGTGGCTGAGCGTGCGCCCCGAGGAGCGCGACCGGCTGCTCGGCCGGCTCTCGCCGCTGCCCACCGCCCTGCACCGGCTGCCGCTGCCCGAACGGATGGCGGAGCTCGCCGCCCTCGTCGCGGCGGTGGTGGTGGACGCGGCCCTGGCCGCCGGCTCCGGGATCCGCACGGCCGTACGCGCCGCGGTGCGCCGGCCCGCGCCGGACCCGACCGCCGCGCCGGAGGCGGTCCGGCGCCGCTGGTCGGCGTTGCGGCGGCGGGCGGTGGGCGCCGACCCGGGGGACGACGCCGGGCGCGCGGCCCTGGTCGCCGCCGAGACGCTGCGCCCGCGCGGCCGGGGCCGGGGCGAGTGGCCCGACGACGCGGAGGGCCGGGAGGGCGGGGCCGGGCGGGAGAGCCGGGCCGGCCGGGACCGGTGGCTGGGGCGGCTGTGGCAGGGCGGGCGTGAACGGACGCCGGTGGACTGGGCGGCCCGGCTGCGGGCGTGGTGGCCGCACGCCCGGACCGGCCTGCCGCGCCGGGCGGGCGCCGTGCTGCTGCTGTTCCTCGCGCTCGGGTTGCTGCTGTGGGCGGGGGCGGTGTTCCGCTACCCCGTCGAGGCCGGGGTCCAGCTCAGGATCTCGCCGGACGGCGCCTTCGGCGGGCCGTTGAAGAAGGCCGGCGAGCACGCGGCCCAGCAGGTGGTCGGCCAACTGGGGGCGGCACTGGTCGCCGCCGCCGTCCTGGCCTTCTTCCCCGCCCGGGTCGGCCTCGGCACGGCGGCCCTGACCGGCGTCGGGGCCTTCGCCATCGGCTACCTGCGGCTCGGACCGCCGATGACGGGCCTGGAGATGCCGAGACCGGTGGCCGAGCGGGTGGTCATGTTCGAGGGCGGGATGGGCAGTTGGGCCGGCTTCGCGGCGGTGGCGGCGATCGTGGCGTCGTTCGCGCTGATCGAGCGCGCTGCGGACCGGCTGCTGAAGCCCGCGCACGAGGCCCGGCGGCAGGTGCGGGAGGCCTGGCGGCGGCTCGCCGGGCGGGGCGCGGCGGCACGGTGGGACGGCAAACAGTGGCGGACGGGCCCCGTGGGCGCCCGTGACCGCGCGCTCTTCGCGCTCGGGAGCACCTGTGTGCTGGCCCTGCTGCTGTGGGCGGCGGTCGAGGTGCGGCTGGCGGCCACAGGGCACCACCCGACGCCGGCCTCCTGGGGGACCGGCCGGACCGGCGCGGCCTACCAGTCCGGGTTCGTCGTCCTGCTGGCCGTCGTCTCCCTCGCGAGCACCCTGGGGACGCCGGGCACCGCCCGGGCGCTCCTCGGCTGCTGGATCCCCGCCACCCTGGTGCTCGGCGCCTGGCCCGGACCGCTCGGCCCGGTCGAGGCGCTGCGGATCCCGGTGTTCAAGGGGCAGTTCGCGGCCGTCGCGGAGTTCTGGGGGCACGGCGCGTTCTGGGCCGCGCTGCTGGTCGCGCTCCCGCTCGCGGCGTACGGGGTGCTGCGCACGGTCCGGGCACGGGGGGCGGGTGCGGGGGTGGACGGCTGACGGCTGACGGTCCGGCCGTCATCCGGTCCGGCCGTCATCCGGCTCAGCCGACCAGCCGGGACAGTTCGATCGAGTGCCCGGTCCGCTCCACCTTCGCCCGCAGGTAGCGCACGTTGCTCGCGGACAGGTGCACGCCGGTCGGCACCCGCCGCCGCACGGTGATCCCGAGGTCGGCCAGCTGCTGCGCCTTGTCCGGGTTGTTGCTCAGCAGGTCGATGCCGGTGGCGCCGAGGGTGGTGAGCATCTGGGCGGCGGCGGTGTAGTCCCGGCCGTCCTCGGGCAGGCCGAGCGCCGTGTTGGCGTCGTACGTGTCCAATCCGGAGTCCTGCAAGGAGTAGGCCTCCAGCTTGTTGTAGAGCCCGATGCCCCGGCCCTCCTGCCGCAGGTACAGCAGGTAGCCGCCGGCCTCGGTGATCCGCTCGACCGACTCGCGCAGCTGCGGGCCGCAGTCGCAGCGGTCCGAGCCGAAGACGTCGCCGGTCAGGCACTCCGAGTGCAGGCGCACCAGTGGCGTCCCGCCCTCCGGCACCTCGCCGAACGCGAGCGCCAGGTGTTCGGCGCCGTCGGCGAGGTCGTGGAAGGTGAGGGCCTCCGCCTCGGCGCGGTAGCCGTCGGAGAAGGTCAGCGGGATGCGCACACGCGAGCGCACCGTGGCGGGACCGGGCTGCGGCATGGGTGGGCCTCCGTCGATGAGGAGATGGGTCGGCGAACCGACGAACCGATGGGGTCGAGAGGGGCGGACCGGGTGGCCCGGGGTGGAGCGGATGTCGATGACCGTACTCGGTAGTTCCAATTTGAACAACTAAATACCGCCCGTGCCCGATGCGACTACGGACCGTGGTTCAGCCGGGCTCCGTGCGGACGCGAGGGCGCTGGTGGATCGTACGGTCCGCGAGGCGTGGGGGTTTCAGCATGTGGATGCGTCGGGAGCCGGACTGTGGACACTGCGAGGATTCCCCCGTTTCCTGGGCACGGGAATGCCTCGCGAACGAGCACCGACGACCACGGAAGGTCCTGATCAGATGCCCACAACCCCTCCCGCCGCCACCTCCCCGACCTCCTTCGACGCCGAGCAGCGCGTGATCGAGGCGCTCTACGCGGACGTGGTCCGCCGGAACAGGGGTGAGACGGAGTTCCACCAGGCGGTCCACGAGGTCCTGGAGACCCTCGGGCCGGTGCTCGCCCGCCGCCCCGAGTTCGTCGACGCCCGGATCATCGAGCGGATCTGCGAACCCGAGCGGCAGCTCATGTTCCGGGTGCCGTGGACGGACGACTCCGGCGACATCCACGTGAACCGGGGCTTCCGGGTGGAGTTCAGCAGCGTCCTCGGCCCGTACAAGGGCGGGCTGCGCTTCCACCCCTCGGTGAACCTCGGCATCGTCAAGTTCCTCGGCTTCGAGCAGATCTTCAAGAACGCGCTCACCGGGCTGTCGATCGGCGGCGGCAAGGGCGGCTCCGACTTCGACCCCAAGGGCCGCTCGGACGCCGAGGTCATGCGGTTCTGCCAGTCCTTCATGACCGAGCTGTACCGCCACCTCGGCGAGCACACCGATGTCCCCGCCGGGGACATCGGCGTCGGCGGCCGGGAGATCGGCTACCTGTTCGGCCAGTACAAGCGGATCACCAACCGCTACGAGACCGGCGTGCTCACCGGCAAGGGCCTCGGCTGGGGCGGCGCGCAGGCCAGGACCGAGGCGACCGGCTACGGCTGCGTGCTGTTCACCGCCGAGATGCTGCACAGCCGCGGCGAGAGCCTGGACGGGCGCCGGGTCGTCGTCTCCGGCTCCGGCAACGTCGCCATCTACGCGATCGAGAAGGCGCAGCAGCTCGGCGCGACCGTGCTCACCTGCTCCGACTCCACCGGCTACGTGGTGGACGAGAAGGGCATCGACCTCGCGCTCCTCAAGGAGGTCAAGGAGGTCCGGCGCGGCCGGGTCGCCGACTACGCCGAACTGCGCGGCAGTCACGTCCGGTTCGTCGAGGGCCCGGGCGTGTGGAGCGTGCCCTGCGACGTCGCGCTGCCCTGCGCCACCCAGAACGAGCTGACCGAGACGGACGCGCTGGCCCTGGTGCGGGGCGGGGTGCTGGCGGTCGCCGAGGGGGCCAACATGCCCACCACCCCGGAGGCGGTCCGGGTGTTCCAGGAAGCCGGGGTGGCCTTCGGCCCGGGCAAGGCGGCGAACGCGGGCGGCGTCGCCACCAGCGCCCTGGAGATGCAGCAGAACGCCTCGCGCGACTCCTGGACCTTCGCCCGCACCGAGGAGCGGCTGGCCGGGATCATGAAGCACATCCACGACTCCTGCTTCACCACCGCCGAGCGCTACGGCCACCCGGGCGACTACGTGGTGGGCGCGAACATCGCCGGCTTCGAGCTGGTCGGGGACGCGATGCTGGCCCAGGGCCTGATCTGAGCCCTGCCGCCCGCCACCCGGCGATCGGTACCCGACCGGATCGGGCACCGATTGTCGGGTGCGGCAGGGTGGGTCCTTCCTACGGTGGTGATCAGTAAGGGAAGGACGGGGTCGGAGTGCTGGAACACCTGAACCGGGCGATGGACCACATCGAACGGAACCTGGACCAGGAGGTCGAGGTCGCCGAGCTGGCCCGGATCGCGATGACGTCGGAGTACCACTTCCGACGGCTGTTCTCGATGCTCTCCGGGATGCCGCTGTCGGACTACGTCCGGCGCCGGCGGTTGACCGTCGCCGGGGCCGAAGTCCTCGGCGGGGAGCGGACGTTGCTGGAGGTCGCGATCCGGTACGGCTACACCTCGGGGGAGGCGTTCGCCCGGGCGTTCCGGGCGATGCACGGGGTCGGGCCCGGTGAGGCCCGGCGCGAGGGCGCGGTGCTCAAGTCCCAACCCCGGATGTCCTTCCGACTCGTCGTGGAGGGAAGCAGCAGTATGGAATACCGGATCATCGAGCAGCCGGACTTCCGGATCATCGGTCGGCGGGCTCGGGTCCCGCTGGTGCACGAGGGGGTGAACCCGGCCATCGCCTCGTTCATCAAGGGGCTCGGTCAGGAGACCGTCGACCGGATCTCGGCGCTCTCGGGCCGTGAGCCGGAAGGCATCCTCTCGGTCACCGAGTTCTTCTCGGAGAGCCGCGAAGAGGGTGTCGAACTCGACTACTACCACGCGGTGGTGGCGGACGCGGGCACCGTCGTCCCGGACGGCCTGGACGTTCGGGAGGTGCCGGCGGGGACCTGGGCGGCCTTCTCCAACACCGGGACCTTCCCGAAGGCCCTCCAGGAGATGTGGCGGGACGTCTTCACGCAGTGGTTCCCGTCCAATCCGTACGAGTTCCGGCCGGGGCCGGAGATCCTGCGTACCCGGTTCCTGCCGGACGGCCAGGCGGAAGCCCAGCTGTGGATCCCGGTGGCACGGGCGCTGCGCTGACGGACGGCCGTTGACAGCTGACAACTGACAAAAAACAGATGACAGATAACAGATTTCGAAATCTGTTATCTGTCATCTGTCTTTTGTTCGCCCGCCAATGCCCGCCAACGCCCACTGCCGCCGCCCGCCGCCCCGCCCGCCCCCGTTCGGCCCAGCAGCGCCCGCACCCGTCCTCCCCCGCCCGCATGCTGGGGCGGGGGAGGACGGGGGATCGCAGCCGCTACCCGAGGAGTGGGATCACCGATGGCCAAGGCATTCGGCTTCGTCGACTACGGCGGGCCGGAGACACAGGAGTTCCTGGACCGCCCGGCGCTGGAGCCCGGCCCCGGGCAACTGGCGATCGCGGTCGGTGCGGCCGGGGTGAACCCGGTGGACTGGAAGATCCGTACGGGCCTGCTCGGCCGGGAGGGCGAACTCCCCGCCGTCATGGGCCAGGAGGCCTCGGGCGTGGTCCTGCAAGTCGGCCCAGGGGTCACCGGGTTCACCCCGGGCGATGAGGTGTTCGGCCTCGCGGCCGCCGGTGCCTACGCGGAACAGACGCTGATGCTCGCCGAGTTGAGTGCCTTCAAGCCCGAGGGTGTCGGCTTCGACCAGGCCGCCGTCCTGCCCGTGTCGGCGGCCACCGCGGACGACGCCGTCCGTGACCTCGGCCTCGGCGCCGGCCGGACGCTGCTGATCCTCGGCATCGCCGGCGGTGTCGGCAGCGCGGCCGCCCAGATCGCCCGCAGTCGCGGCCTGACCGTTCTCGGCACCGCGAGCGACGCCAATCACGCGTACGTGGAGTCCCTCGGGGCGGTGCCGGTCCGCTACGGCGACGGCGTCGTCGAACGGATCGCGGCCGCGGCGCCCGACGGCGTCGACGGCATCCTCGACCTGGTCGGCGGCGACGCCCTGCGGGCCGCCGCCCCCGTGCGCACGGACCGTACGGAGCTGGTCAGCACCGCCGACCCGGCCACCGTGGCGGAACTCGGCGGCCGCTACATCACCCGCTCGACGACGTCCGAGACCCTGTCCGCGCTGGCGGCCCTGGTCGCCGCCGGTGAGCTGGACCCGTACATCACCGGCCGCTACCCGCTGGCCCGGGCCGCCGAGGCGCTCGCCTTCGTCGAGTCCGGCCACGCCAGCGGCAAGGTGGTCATCGAAGTCGCTTGACGCGAATCAAGAGTGACGATCAGTCAGTGAAGACCGAGAGATCGAGAACCGAGAGAAGAAGTCGAGAGAAGAAGCCATGAAGCAGAACTCCGTGACCATCGGCGGCCCCTGCTGGGTCGAGCTGGGCACCTCCGACCCGGCCGCCGCCAGCACCTTCTACAGCGAGTTGTTCGGCTGGCGGGCCGAGGCCGATGTGCGCCCCGAGGCCAACGGCTACACCCAGATGTTCCTCGGCGACGCCCCGGCGGCCGCCGTCAGCCCGCGGTTCGCGCCGCAGCAGCCCATCGCCTGGTCGACCTGCTTCGCGGTCACCGACACCGACGCCACGGTCGCGAAGGTCGAGGACGCCGGCGGCAAGGTCCTGAAGGAGCCCACCGACGCGTCCGACCTCGGCCGCTTCGCGGTGGTCGGGGACAGCTCCGGCGCGGTCTTCCTGCTCTGGCAGGCCCGCGCGTTCGCGGGCGCCGGTGTGTTCAACGAGCCGGGCTCGCTCGGCTGGGTGGAACTGCTCACCCGCGACCCGGCCGGTGCGACCGCCTTCTACCCGGCGGTCTTCGGCTGGTCCGTCAGCCTGTCCGAGCAGTACACCCAGTGGGGCCTGGGCGGCGAGGACTTCGGCGGCATGCTGGTGATGGACGACCGCTTTCCGCCGCAGGTGCCGCCGCACTGGCTGCCGTACTTCTCGGTCGCCGACGTCGACAACACCGTCGCCCGGGCGAGCGGCCTCGGCGCGGACGTGCTGATGGCGGCCACCGACGTGCCGGGCGGCCCCCGGATCGCCGTGCTGCGCGACCCGCAGGGCGCGTCGTTCGGCGTCTACCTGGCCGGCACCGAGGGCTGACCCGCCGGAGGCCACGCCCCTGCCCACGCCCCTGCCCACGCCCCTGCCGAGGACCCCGCCGCCCTCACGCCGGGCGCAGCCTCCGCCCTCACGCCGGGCGCCGACTGCGGCTGGAGCGCCACGCCGCCGCCGTCGCGCCCGCCGTGACGAGCAGCGCGCCGATCGGCACCACGTCGCCGATCCGGTCGTACCAGGTCAGCGTCCCGGGCTCGGTGAGCGGCAGTCGGACGGTCAGCGCTCCGGTGCCGTCGGTACCGAGCCGGGCGAGCTCGCGGCCCTGCGCGTCGAAGGCCGCCGACACCCCGGTCAGCGAGGCCTGCACGGCCGGCCGGCCCGTCTCGGCGGCCCGGATCGCCGCCAGCGAGACGTGCTGTTCGGGTGCCCAGGTGTGCTGGAAGGTCGAGGTGGAGGACTGGTAGACCAGCACCCGGGCGCCGTCCCGCGCGGCGGTGCGGGCCAGGTCGGGGAAGGCCGACTCGAAGCAGATCAGCGCGCCGACCGGCAGCGGCCCGCCGGCCCGGTCGGTGGCCGGCAGGACGTGGAAGGCGGTGCCGGGCGCCCGGTTCTCGCCGGCCGCCCGGCTGACGCCGGCGATCCAGCCGAGCACCGGCCGCAGCGGGATGTACTCGCCGAAGGGCACCAGCCGGATCTTGCGGTAGCGGTCCAGCACGCCCGCGGGGGAGACCAGCACCGCGTCCTTGGAGATCCGCCCGTCCGCCTTGCGGGCGTCCTCCCCGGCGATGATCTGCGCCCCGGTGACGGTGGAGAGTTGGCGCAGCCGGTCGAGCGCGGCCGGGTCGCGGTCGAGGTCGGCGGTGGTGCTGCTCTCGCCCCAGACGACCAGGTCCACCGGCTGCCCGCCGAGCGCGGCGGTGGCCTGGGCGCTGGCCTCGAACCGGGCCTGCGGGTCGTCCACGATGCCGGGCTGGACCAGCGCGACGGTGATCGCCCCGGCCGGGGCGGGGGCGTCGCGCAGCGCGAACAGCAGCGGGCCGGCGGCCAGGACCAGGACGGTGGTCAGCGCCGCGAGGGCGCGCGGCCGCCGGTGCACGGCGGTCAGGACGATCAGCACCCCGGTGTTGGCGGCCGCGACGGCCGCGCTGACCAGCCAGATCCCGCCGGTCGAGGCCAGCCCGAGGATCGCCGGGTGCTGCCACTGGGTGGCGCCGAGCAGCGCCCACGGCCCGCCGAGCGCGTCCCAGGAGCGCGCGTACTCGGTGGTCACCCAGACCGCCGGGACGACGAGCAGCGCGAGCAGTGCCCGACGGCCGGTCAGCGGCGGGTGCAGCAGCCGGTGGACGGCGTACCCGAAGCCGCCCTGGAGCGCCCCGAACAGCACGGCGAGCACCGGTAGTCCCGGCCCGATGGACGGGACCAGCCAGTACATCGCGGTCAGGATGAAGCCCGCCCCGAACCACCACCCGCGCACCGCCGCCTCCCGCCCGCCGGGCGCGCGCTGCATCAGCAGCATCCCGGGGACGAGCGCGACCCACGCCAGCCAGGCCTGCCCCGGTGCCGGGAAGGCGAGCACCGGTACGGCCCCGGCCGCCAGGGCACCGAACCGCGCGCGGTAGCGGTGCGGGCGCGCCTGCGGGTGGCCGCCGTTTCCGGGGTGCCCGCCGTGTTCGGAGTGCCCGGGAGGTTCGGGGCGCCGGGGGTGCCCGGGATCCGAGGAGTGCCTGGAGTGCCCGGGGTGATCGGGGTGCGAGGAGTGCGGCGTGCGCCGGGCGGGGCTGGTGAGGGCGAGGCGGCGGGGCATGCCCCGTATTGTCCGCTTGGACGGACTACGCCACCAGTGTTCCTGTCACCCGAATGGGCTACGGGAACACTGGTGGCCACCCCCGTGACTCAGCCTTCGTCGCCCTCCAGGTCCCCCTCGGTCTCCAGGAACGCGGCCTGCAACTGCGCGATCAGCTCCGGGTCGGGCTGCTCCCACAGCCCGCGGCTGGCCGCCTCCAGCAGCCGCTCGCTGATCCCGTGCAGCGCCCACGGGTTGGCGCCGGTCAGGAACTCCCGGTTGACCGGGTCGAGCACGTACTCCTGGGTGAGCTTCTCGTACATCCAGTCCGCGACCACGCCCGTCGTGGCGTCGTAGCCGAACAGGTAGTCCACCGTCGCGGCCATCTCGAACGCGCCCTTGTACCCGTGCCGGCGCATCGCCTCGATCCAGCGCGGGTTGACCACCCGGGCGCGGAAGACGCGGGCGGCCTCCTCGGTCAGCGTCCGGGTGCGGACCGTCTCCGGGCGGGTCGAGTCGCCGATGTAGGCGGTCGGCGCCTTGCCGGTGAGCGCCCGGACGGTGGCCACCATGCCGCCGTGGTACTGGAAGTAGTCGTCCGAGTCGGCGATGTCGTGCTCGCGGGTGTCGGTGTTCTTCGCGGCGACGGTGATGCGCTTGTACGCGGTCTCCATCTCCTCGCGGGCCGGCCGCCCGTCCAGCCCGCGGCCGTAGGCGTAGCCGCCCCAGACCGTGTACACCTCGGCCAGGTCGGCGTCGGTGCGCCAGTCCCGGCTGTCGATCAGCTGGAGCAGGCCCGCGCCGTAGGTGCCCGGGCGGGAGCCGAAGACGCGGACGGTGGCCTTGCGCTCGTCGCCGTGCACCGCGAGGTCGGCCTGGACGTGGGCGCGTACGAAGTTCTGCTCCGCGGGCTCCTCCTGGGCGGCGGCCAGGCGCACCGCGTCGTCCAGCAGGGCGACCACGTGCGGGAAGGCGTCGCGGAAGAAGCCGGAGATGCGCAGCGTCACGTCGATGCGCGGGCGGCCCAGCTCGGCGAGGGTGATCGGCTCCAGGCCGGTGACCCGGCGCGAGGCGTCGTCCCAGACCGGGCGGACGCCGAGCAGGGCGAAGGCCTCGGCGATGTCGTCGCCGGCGGTGCGCATCGCGCTGGTGCCCCACAGCGACAGCCCGACCGAGGGCGGGTAGTCGCCGTCGTTGTCGGCGGTGTACCGCTCGACCAGCGAGGTGGCGAGCGCCTGGCCGGTCTCCCAGGCGAGCTTGCTCGGGACGGCCTTCGGGTCGACGGAGTAGAAGTTGCGGCCGGTCGGCAGCACGTTGACCAGGCCGCGCAGCGGCGAGCCGGACGGCCCGGCCGGGACGAAGCCGCCGCGCAGCGCGTGCAGCACGGCGTCCAGCTCGTCGGTGGTGGCGGCCAGTCGCGGCACCACCTGGGTGGCGGCGAAGGTCAGCACCTCGTGGACGGCCTCCGGCAGCCCGGCGGCGACCTTCTCCACCGCCTCGACCGCCCAGTCCTGCGCCTCCATGGCCTCGACCAGGGCGCGGGCCTGGGCCTCGGCGGCGTCGGTGGCCCCGAGGGTGAGCGCGGCCTCGTCCAGCCCGAGCGCCTCGCGCAGGCCCGGCAGCGCGCTGACACCGCCCCAGATCTGGCGGGCGCGCAGGATGGCGAGCACGATGTTGACCCGGTCGGTGCCGGCCGGCGCCTGGCCGAGGACGTGCAGGCCGTCGCGGATCTGGGCGTCCTTGATCTCGCACAGCCAGCCGTCGACGTGCAGCAGGAAGTCGTCGAAGCCGTCGTCCTCGGGGCGCTCGTCCAGGCCGAGGTCGTGGTCCAGCTTGGCGGCCTGGATGAGGGTCCAGATCTGCGCGCGGATCGCGGGCAGCTTGGCCGGGTCCATCGCGGCGATGTTGGAGTGCTCGTCCAGCAGCTGCTCCAGGCGGGCGATGTCGCCGTAGGAGTCGGCGCGGGCCATCGGCGGGACGAGGTGGTCGACCAGGGTGGCGTGGGCGCGGCGCTTGGCCTGGGTGCCCTCGCCCGGGTCGTTGACCAGGAACGGGTAGATCAGCGGCAGATCGCCCAGGACGGCGTCCGGGCCGCACTCGGCGGACAGCGCGGCGGTCTTGCCGGGCAGCCACTCCAGGTTTCCGTGCTTGCCGAGGTGGATGACGGCGTGCGCGCCGAACCCGCCGTCGGCCTGCGCGGCCTCGATCCAGCGGTAGGCGGCCAGGTAGTGGTGGCTCGGCGGCAGGTCGGGGTCGTGGTAGATGGCGACGGGGTTCTCGCCGAAGCCGCGCGGCGGCTGGATCAGGACGAGCAGGTTCCCGGAGCGGATCGCGGCCAGCACGATGTCGCCGTCCGGGTTCTGCGAGCGGTCGACGTAGAGCTCGCCGGGGGCCGGGCCCCAGTGCTCCTCGACCTGCTCGCGCAGCGCCTGCGGGAGCGTGGCGTACCAGCGGCGGTAGTCGGCGGCGGGGATGCGCACCGGGTTGCGGGCCAGCTGGTCCTCGGTGAGCCAGTCCTGGTCGTAGCCGCCGGCGGCGATCAGGGCGTGGATCAGGGCGTCGCCCTCGTGGGAGGCATCGAGCGAGGAGTCCTGGGACGCGTCGTGGGAGCCCTTGCGGGAGCCGTCGGAGGACGCGTCGTGGGAGCCGTCGTGGCCGTCCCCGTTCGTTCCGTCCACCCCGGGGAGGTCCGAACCCAGGTCCATGCCCTCCGCGCGCAGCCGGTTCAGCAGGCGGATCGCGCTGGCCGGGGTGTCCAGGCCGACGGCGTTGCCGACCCGGGCGTGCTTGGTCGGGTAGGCGGACAGCACGAGCGCGAGGCGGCGCTCGGCGGCCGGGATGTGCCGCAGCCGGGCGTGCTTGACGGCGGTGCCGGCCACCCGGGCGGCGCGCTCCGGGTCGGCGGCGTAGACGGTGAGGCCGTCCTCGTCCAGTTCCTTGAAGGAGAACGGGACGCTGATCAGCCGGCCGTCGAACTCCGGCACCGCGATCTGGGTGGCGGTGTCCAGCGGGGACAGGCCGTCGTCGCTGGCCTCCCACTGGGCGCGCGACCAGGTGAGGCAGAGCGCCTGGAGGATCGGCCGGTCCAGGGCGGCGAGCGCGCCCGCGTCCCAGGCCTCCTCGTCGCCGCCGGCCTGCGCGTCCGCCGGGCGGGTGCCGCCGGCGGCGAGCACGGTGGTGACGAGCGCGTCGGCCTCGCCGAGCGCGGCCAGCAGTTCGGGCTCGGCGCCGCGCAGCGAGGCGCAGTAGTAGGCCCTGGCCTGCGCGCCCTGGTCCTCGATCGCCCGGCAGAGCGTCTCGACGAAGGCGGTGTTGCCGCTCATGTGGTGGGCGCGGTAGTAGAGCACCGCGACCGTCGGGCCGTCCTGCGTACGGGCTTCGCGCTCCAGCGGCCCCCAGGCCGGGGCGGAGGCGGGCGGGGCGAAGCCGTGGCCGGTCAGCAGCACGGTGTCGGAGAGGAAGGCGGCCAGCTCGGCGAGGTTGGCGGCGCCGCCGTGCGCGAGGTAGGCGTGCGCCTCGGCGGCGATGCCGGCCGGGACGGTGGACAGCTCCATCAGCTGGGCGTCGGGGGCCTGTTCACCGGTCAGCACGATCACCGGGCGGGGGCCGGCCAGCAGCGTGTCCAGGCCCTCCTGCCAGGCGCGGCGACCGCCGAGCAGGCGGACCACGACGAGGTCGGTGCCCTCCAGCAGCGCGGGCAGGTCCTCGGGGGTGAGCCGGGCCGGGTTGCCGAGCCGGTAGCGGACCGGGCCCTCGGCGGCGCGGGCACTGAGCAGGTCGGTGTCGGACGTCGACAGCAGCAGGATCATGCGAAGGCCCTCCCGGCCTCGGAGCCGCCCCGAGCCGAAGGGCGCGCCGGCGTGGAAAGTGACGAGTGACGAGCGACGGACGAAAACGCGTGGTGCGCGGCGGACGAAGGCGCGTGGCATCTGGCGGACGAAAGCGAGCGACGGCGCGTGGCCGGCGACCGAAGGAGCGCCGAGGCGTCGGCGAAGCGCCCGGAGTCGGGCGGGCGTGAGGCGCCCGGGGACCCGGGCGCGGGCATGCGGCAGCGCATTGCTCTTCGAGCCTTCCTCGGGGTCCGCGCCCCGGGCCGGTGGAGGACGGCAGGAGTTCCTGGCTCCCGCGGCCCTCCGGTCTCCCGGTGAACCGCGGTCACAGTGGCGGGACCGCACCGGGCTTGCACCGGTTTCCTCCCCTGCGCCGTCGCTGGCGTGCGGACGGCCCGCGGGGACCGTCCGCCAGCATCGTACGGGGTGCGGCTGACCTGGGGGAGGGCGATCCCGGGGAGGCCGCCCGGAGCGCCCGGGGTGTGAGGCGACGGACAAAGGCAACCGATCGGATCATCTGTATGCTCGCGGCCATGCCACCGACACCCGACGCCACCGCGCCGGGCGCCGCGGTGCCCGACCGGGGGCGCGCGGACGCCTGCCCAGGGGCCCTTCGTCTACACCCGGCCGACGACGGCGCCCTGGCCCGGGTCCGCCTGCCCGGCGGCCTGCTGACGGTCCGTCAGGCGCTGGCGCTGGCCGACGCCGCCGAGGCGCTCGGCGACGGCGAACTGGAGACCACCTCCCGCGGCAACGTCCAACTCCGCGGCCTGGCTTCGCACTGCGGGGCCGAACTCGCCGAACGGCTGCGCGCCGTCGGCCTGCTGCCCTCGGACACGCACGAACGGGTCCGCAACATCGTGGCCTCCCCGCTCGCCGGGCTCGACGGACACGGCTTCGCCGACGTGCAGGCCTGGGTGCGGGAGCTGGACGCGCGGCTGTGCGCGAGCGACTGGGCGGCCGGACTCTCCGGCAAGTTCCTGTTCGCGCTGGACGACGGGCGGGGCGACGTCGCCGCGTTCGACGCCGATGTGACATTGATCGCAGGCCCGGACGGGTCGGCGCTGCTGCGCCTCGGACGGGCCGCCCACGGGCGTCCGGTGCCGGCGGGGCAGGAGGTGACGGCCGTGCTCGACGCGGCCCGGACCTTCCTGGACGTGCTGCGGGAGAGCGGGCGCAAGGCCTGGCACCTGCGCGAGGTCCCCGAGCTGCTGCCGGCCGGGCCCGTGCCGGTGCCCGCTTTCGCCGGGGCCGCGCCCGCGGTCGGCGTGGTCCCTACGGCCGGTGTGGTCCGGACGGTCGGCCCGCTCGCCACGGTGGCGGGCGGGGCCGTGGCGGGCGGGCTGTCGGTGGGCATGCGCTTCGGCCGGGCCGGTGCCGCGCAGTGGCGGGAACTCGCGGGCGCCTGCGCCGGGGAGATCCGGCTGACGCCCTGGCGCGGCGCGGTGCTGCCGGGGGCGCCGGCCGACCGGCTGCCCGCGCTGGCGGCGGCCGGGTTCCGGACCGCGCCCGGCTCGCCCTGGGAGCGGGCCACCGCCTGCACCGGGCTGCCGGGGTGCGCCAACTCGCGGGCCGACGTCCGGGCCGACGCGGCGCGGGCGCTCGATGCGGCGGCCGTCGCCGGGAGCCCGCCGGTTATGGGCCTTCCGGCCGCCGGTCTCCCGGTGCACTGGTCGGGGTGTGAACGGCGCTGCGGTCATCCGGCCGGGCGGTGGGTGGACGTGCTCGCCACCGGGCAGGGCTACCGGGTGACGGTGAACGGTCCGGCGTCCGCCGGGGCGGCCGTGGACGTGACGAACGAGGAGATGGCCGAGGCGGTCGCCGAGGCCAGGAGGACCACGAAGTGATCGAGTACGAGAAGGACGGCGCGTCCATCTACCGCCAGTCCTTTGCCACCATCCGTGCGGAGGCCGACCTGGCCGCCCTCCCGGCGGACGTCTCCCAGGTCGCGGTGCGGATGATCCACGCCTGCGGGATGGTCGACCTGGTCGAGGACCTGGTGTACTCGCCGGGCGTGGTCGCCTCCGCACGCGCGGCGCTGCGGGCCGGGGCGCCGATCCTGTGCGACGTGAACATGGTGGCGAGCGGCGTCACCCGCAAGCGGCTGCCCGCCGACAACGAGGTCGTGTGCACCCTCACCGACCCGTCCGTGCCGGAACTCGCCCGGAAGATGGGCAACACCCGTAGCGCCGCCGCCATGGAACTGTGGCTGCCCCGGCTGGAGGGCGCGGTGGTGGCCGTCGGCAACGCGCCGACCTCGCTGTTCCGGCTGCTGGAGATGATCGAGGCCGGTGCGCCGCGCCCGGCCGCGGTGATCGGCGTCCCGGTCGGCTTCATCGGCGCCGCCGAATCCAAGCAGGCCCTGGCCGAGCACCCATCCGGCCTGGAGCACCTGGTGGTGCGCGGCCGGCGCGGTGGCAGCGCGATCGCCGCCGCCGCCGTCAACGCGATTGCGAGCGAAGAAGAGTGACGGATCGTCAAATCCCTGGTGTCGGCCGGCTCTACGGCGTCGGGCTCGGCCCCGGCGACCCGTCGCTGGTGACCGTCCGGGCAGCCGAACTCATCGGCAAGGCCGACGTGGTGGCCTACCACAGTGCCCGGCACGGCCGGTCCATCGCCCGTTCGATCGCCGAGCGCTATCTGACGGGTGGTCAGGTAGAGGAGAAGCTGGTCTACCCGATCACGGTCGAGACCACCGACCACCCGGGCGGCTACCGGGGCGCGCTGGACGACTTCTACGAGGAGGCCGCCGCCCGGCTGGCCGCCCACCTGGACGCCGGCCGCGACGTTGTGGTCCTCGCCGAGGGCGACCCGCTGTTCTACGGCTCGTACCAGCACATGCACAAGCGGCTCGCGCACCGCTACCCGACCGAGGTGGTGCCGGGTGTGACCTCCGTCAGCGCCGCGGCCGCCCGGCTCGGCCAGCCGCTGACCGAGGCCGAGGAGACGCTCACCGTCATCCCGGGCACGCTGCCCGAGGAGGAGCTGACGGCGCGGATCGCCGCCGCCGACTCCGCCGTGATCATGAAGCTGGGGCGCACCTTCCCGGCCGTCCGGCGGGCGCTGGAGCGGGCCGGACGGCTCGACGACGCGCAGTACGTCGAGCGCGCGTTCATGGACGGGGAGCGCATCCTGCCGCTCGCGGAGGTCGAGGGCGAGACCGTCCCGTACTTCTCGGTGGCGGTGCTGCCGAGCAAGGTCGCGCCGCTGGAGCCGGTGGAGCGGCGGACGGACGGTGTCGGCGCGGTGGCCGTCATCGGCACCGGTCCGGCCGGGCCGCTCTGGCTCACCCCCGAGGCGCGCGGCGTCCTGGCCGAGGCGACCGACCTGGTCGGCTACACCACCTACCTGGACCGGGTGCCCGAGCGGCCGGGGCAGCGGCGGCACGCTTCGGACAACAAGGTGGAGTCGGAGCGCGCCGAGTACGCCCTCGAACTGGCCCGCCGCGGACACAAGGTCGCGGTGGTGTCCTCGGGCGACCCGGGCGTCTTCGCGATGGCCACGGCCGTCCTGGAGGTCGCCTGCGAGGAGGCCTACCGGGACGTCCCGGTGCGGATCGTCCCGGGGATGACCGCGGCCCACGCGGCCGCCTCCCGGGCCGGCGCCCCGCTCGGGCACGACTACGCGGTGGTGTCGCTGTCGGACCGGCTCAAGCCCTGGGACGTGGTGGCCCGCAGGCTGCGCGCGGCGGCCGAGGCGGACCTGGTGCTCGCGCTCTACAACCCGGGCTCGAAGTCGCGCACCACGCAGGTCGCCCTCGCCCGGGACCTGCTGCTGGAGTACCGCGCGCCCGAGACGCCGGTGGTGATGGCGCGCGACGTCGGCGGGCCGACCGAGCGCGTGCGGATCGTCCGGTTGGGCGAGCTGGATCCGGCGCTGGTCGACATGCGGACGATCCTGCTGATCGGCTCCTCGCAGACCCAGGCGGTCGAGCGGGGCGGCGGCGTGGAGGTCGTCTGGACGCCGCGGCGGTACCCGGAGGAGTAGCGGGCGACGACTGACAGATGACAGCTAACAGATTTCATCATCTGTTAGCTGTCATCTGTTTTCTGTTACTTGTTCGCCGCCGCCTCCGTCACCGTGTCGGCTTGGTGATCACCAGCTCCGTGTTGTGGTCCTCGCCCGCGCCCAGCAGCGCCGCCGGCCGGCCGTTCGGGTCGTTGTACGACAGTTCGCGGTACAGCGCGGCGAGGTTGGCGTCCGAGGTGCTGCCGAAGTCCGTGCCGTACGGTGCGGAGGACTCGATCAGCGTCGTGAACAGGGAGAGCGTGCCGTCCCCGTTGTCCGCGATCTCGATGATGCGCCCGTGTTGCGGGTAGTCGATGTGCGAGGCGGTGTTGATCTCCCAGAACGCCCGCTCCGGCACGGCGTGGCCGTGCGCCGTGACCTTGTTCATGTGGGTGTGCCCGTTCACCCACGCGATCACGTTCGGGTAGCGCTGGAGCAGCGCCACCAGTTCGTTGCCGTCGTGCCGCTTCTCGAAGATGTTGCGCGGGTCGGGCAGCAGGTTGCCCATGGTGGTGCTCGTGTGGTGGCTGAACAGGAGGATCACCTCGTCCGTGCTGCCGCCCGTCACCTTGCGTCCGTCGGTGTCGTACCAGTGCCCGCTGTGCGCCTTCAACTGCTGCTCCAGCCAGCGCAGTTGCGCGGTGCCCAGTGAACCGTCCGCGAATCCGGCCTGGTTGGTGGTGTCCAGGCTGATGCCGACCACCTTCTCCGAGATGCGGAAGGTGTAGTAGAGCTTGCCGCTGCCCATCATGTCCGAGGTGAAACCGTGCCCGTACGGGCCGGCGCCGGTGTGCGCCGGGTTCAGGTGGGCCTTGGCGAACTCCTTGAGCGTGAACGGCCGTCGGCGCTCGTCCGGGGTGATCCGGCGCACCGCGTCGCCGCTCGCGAGCAGCTTCGCGAGCAGGAGCGCGGCGCCGGCCGGGTCGCGGCGCAGCGAGTCCATCAGCTGGGCCGCGTCCGCGTCGTTGCAGCCCTCCAGCTTGTACTGGCCGGTGTAGAGGTCGTTCAGCAGCCCGAGGTCCGGCAGCGAACCCTCAAGGCTGTCGTCGTGGTTGCCGACCGTCGTGTACCAGGGCGTACGCAGGCCCGGCGCGTCGAACGGCCGGCCGGCGGCGTCGAGGAAGCCCGGTATCTGCGGGAAGCCCTTCGCCTTGTAGCCGTCGCTGTAGGCGAGTTCGGGGTTCCAGTAGGCGGCGTTGCCCGAGTTCTGCACGCCTTCGTAGCGGTTCGGGTCGCCGGTGTTCTGGGCGAGTCGGCCGCCGCCCATGACGGTGAGGTACCAGTCGAGTTCGGCCTGCTCGTGGTTGTCGGTGTTGTCGCCGGTGGCCATCACCATGCTGAACGGCATCCCGGTGTAGGGGCCGCCGTCGAGCGCGTTGACCCGCTCGACGAGGGCCGAGACGCCGCGGGCGTTCAGGGCCTCCTGCGGTCGGTACGCGCTGCCGTTGAACCGGGCCAGGTACTCGAATCGCACCGGGGACTCGGTGTCCACCAGGTGCAGGTCGCTGAACTGGACGAAGCTGGCCAGCCCGGTCCGCCGGTCGTCCCGCCCGGTGCCCGGCGCCGCCAGGTCGCCGCGTACCACCAGCGGCCAGCCCGGCCCGGCCGTCAGTCGCTTGTACCCGCCGGTGCCGACGGGCGTGGCCACCTGGTCGAGCGTGGTGCCCGTCGTCCTGACCGCCCGCGCGGCGGTGGCCGCCAGTGCGCGCTCGCGCTCCGCCGCCGAGGCGAACTGCCCGCCGCCCAGCGACAAGGCCGACCAGGCGGCGGCCACCGACGTACCGGTGAGGAACGTACGCCGACTCATCCCTGCCACAAGAACCCCCACATGCTGATGGCCCGGCCGGACAACCCGGACACCGGACCCCGTGTCATGAACCCGCCTCTGGCGGACCGCCAGATTACTCACTGGTAGGCGCGAGGTGCGAGGCCCGTGCGGAGAACTCTTCGGGAACGCGGGGCAGCGGCCGCTCCCCGACTCGGACACCGGGTCGCGGGGCCCTGCTGACCGCCCCCGGTCGGGGCGCGGTCAGGCGAATGGGGGAAAATCGGTACCGACGGTCGGTGCGGCCGCACCTCAACGGAGTCGGAAGCGAGACGCAGGTGGCCAAAGCGGGAGCCGAAGCGGGAGCCGAGGCCGGAGCCGAAGCCGGAGCCGAAGCCGGGGGCCGGGCCGGCCAGCTGAAGAGCAGCGGCCTGCGGCACGGCTGGACCACGGGCGCCTGCGCCACCGCCGCCACCAAGGCCGCGTACACCGCGCTGCTCACCGGCGAGTTCCCGGACCCGGTGACCATCACCCTCCCCAAGGGCCAGCAGCCGGCCTTCGCCCTCGCCGCCGAGGAGCTCACCGCCGAGGAACTCGCCCCCAGGGCCGGGGGACTGGCCGCCGGGGTCCTCGCGGCCGGAGGTCGAGCCGCCGTCCCGCCCGAGCCGGCGAGCGCGATGGCCGCCGTGGTCAAGGACGCCGGCGACGATCCCGACGTCACCCACGGCGCGCTGATCCGCTCGACGGTGCGGGCCGGCGAGCCCGGCGCCGGAGTGGTGTTCCGGGCCGGACCGGGGGTGGGGACGGTCACCAAGGCGGGCCTGCCGCTGCCCGTCGGCGAGCCCGCGATCAACCCGGTGCCCCGGCAGATGATCCGCGACGCCGTGGCGGAGGTGGCCGCCGCGCACGGCGGCAGCGGGGACGTGGTGGTCGAGATCTCCGTGGACCACGGCGAGGAGATCGCCCGTTCCACCTGGAATCCACGGCTGGGCATCCTCGGGGGCCTGTCCATCCTCGGCACCACCGGCATCGTCGTCCCCTACTCCTGCTCCGCCTGGATCGACTCCATCCGCCGCGGCGTGGACGTGGCCCGGGCGGCGGGCCGCACCCACGTGGCCGGCTGTACCGGCTCGACCTCCGAGAAGGTCGCCGTCGCCGTGCACGGACTGCCCGAGGACGCGCTGCTCGACATGGGCGACTTCGCGGGCGCCGTCCTCAAGTACCTCAAGCGCCACCCGGTGCCCCGGCTGACGATCGCGGGCGGCTTCGCCAAGCTGTCCAAGCTCGCCGCCGGTCACCTCGACCTGCACTCGGCGCGCTCCCAGGTGGACAAGGGGTACCTGGCAGAACTGGCGCGGCGCGGCGGGGCCGACGGGGTGTTGGCCGAGGCGGTGGCCGCCGCCAACACCGGGTTGGAGGCGGTGCAGTTGTGCCGGGCGGCCGGGGTGCCGCTGGGCGATCTGGTCGCCGAGGCGGCGCGGGCGACGGCGCTCGGCGTGCTGGTCGGCTCGCCGGTGGCGGTGGACGTCATCTGCATCGACCGCGCGGGCACCGTCGTCGGCAGGGCGGAGCCGCTCGGGCCGTGACGCTCTCACAGAATCGCGGCAATACCACCTGGTGATGTGAAGATCTGACGTTCATGCGGGGCGAGAAACGGACAAAAGGAGTGTCACACCCACCCCCGGCTCTGTTGTCATCTCAACCATGAGATATGGTCTGGCGAGTGACAGGCGACTACCTCACCCGTATCGGCACCCTCATCCGTACCGCCCGCCAGCACCGCGGCTGGTCCCAGGCGCAGCTCGGCGAGGCCCTCGGCACCAGCCAGAGCGCGGTCAACCGCATCGAGCAGGGCAAGCAGAACGTCAGCCTTGAGATGATCGCGCGCATCGGCGAAGCCCTCGACAGCGAGATCGTCTCCCTCGGCTACTCCGGCCCGATGCACCTGCGGGTCGCCGGCGGCACCCGACTCTCCGGCGCCATCGACGTCCGCAGCAGCAAGAACGCCTGCGTCGCGATCCTCTGCGCCTCACTGCTGACCACCGGACGCACCACGCTGCGCAGCGTCGCCCGGATCGAAGAGGTCTACCGCATCCTCGAGGTGCTCACCAGCATCGGCGTCAAGAGCCGCTGGACCAACGACGGCCGCGACCTCGAACTCACCCCGCCCGCCGAGCTCGACCTCGCGGCGATGGACGTCGAGGCGGCCCGCCGCACCCGCAGCGTGCTGATGTTCCTCGGCCCGCTGATGCACCGCGCCAGCCGCTTCGCCATCCCGTACGCGGGCGGCTGCGACCTCGGCACCCGCACCGTCGAGCCGCACCTGACCGCGCTGCGCCGCTTCGGGCTGGAGGTCGCCACCACCGGCGGCGCCTACCACGCCTCGGTCGAGCCGGGCACCCCGCTGGACCGTCCGATCGTGCTGACCGAGCGCGGGGACACCGTCACCGAGAACGCCCTGCTGGCCGCCGCCCGGCACGACGGCGTCAGCGTCATCCGCAACGCCTCGCCCAACTACATGGTCCAGGACCTGTGCTTCTTCCTGGAGAAGCTGGGCGTGCGGATCGAGGGCATCGGCACCACCACCCTCACCGTCCACGGCGTCCCGGAGATCACCTGCGACGTCGACTACACCCCGGCCGAGGACCCGGTGGAGGCGATGAGCCTGCTCGCCGCCGCCGTCGTCACCTCCTCCGAGCTGACGATCCGCCGGGTGCCGATCGAGTTCCTGGAGATCGAACTCGCGGTGCTGGAGGGGATGGGCCTCGACTACGACCGGACCCCCGAGTACCGGGCCCACAACGGCCACACCCGCCTGGTCGACCTCACCGTGCGCCCGTCCAAGCTGACCGCGCCGATCGACACCATCCACCCGATGCCGTTCCCCGGCATCAACATCGACAACGTGCCGTTCTTCGCGGCCATCGCCGCGGCCGCCCACGGCACCACGATGATCCACGACTGGGTCTACGACAACCGTGCGATCTACCTCACCGAGCTGACCCGCCTCGGCGCCGACGTCAAGCTCCTCGACCCGCACCGCGTCCTGGTCCAGGGCCCCACCCGCTGGCGCGCCGCCGAGATGATGTGCCCGCCGGCGCTCCGCCCCGCGGTCGTCATCCTCCTCGCGATGCTCGCCGCCCAGGGCACCTCCGTCCTGCGCAACGTCTACGTCATCAACCGCGGCTACGAGGACCTCGCCGAGCGCCTCAACTCCATCGGCGCGCAGATCGAGACCTTCCGCGACATCTGATCCGATCCGGATCTGAATGGCAGTCGGATGGCCGACCGGCCCCACGCGTTGGGGCTGGTCGGCCGTTTCGGCTACTCGCCGGTGGTGCCGTCGAGGTGTTCGCGCAGGAGGTCGGCGTGGCCGTTGTGGCGGGCGTACTCCTCGATCATGTGGGTGAGGATCCAGCGCAGCGAGAAGACCTCCTCGCCGTAGTGCCCCAGAACGTCCAACGACTCGGTGGCCGCGACGAGTTGCCGGGCGTGGTCGCACTCGCGGCGCCAGACCGCGAAGGCCTCGTCCGGGTCGGCGGTGTCGGCGTCGAACTCGGCGAAGGAGCCGTCGGGGTTCTTCCAGAAGGCGGGCTTGGCCTCGTCGTTGAGGACGTTGCGGAACCAGCTGCGCTCCACCTCGGCGAGGTGGCGGACCAGCCCGAGCAGGGAGAGACCGGAGGGTTCGAGGGCCCGGGTGCGGAGCTGTTCGGGGGTGAGGTCGGCGCACTTCAACGCGAGCGTGTCGCGCTGGTAGTCCAGGAAGCTGGCCAGGGTGGCCCGTTCGTCGGCCGTGCGCAGGGTCATGGTGCGGTGATCGTCTGCCATCGGCCCATCCTGCCGGTGCGGCGCCGAAACCCGCCCGGTAATTTCTCGCGGCCCGGTCGGCCCGGTCGGCCCGGTCGGCCCGGTCGGCCCGGTCGGTCCGCCCGGGCCCGGTTGGTTCGGCCGACCCGACCCGCCGTTCTAGCGCAGGTGCTGCAACCACCGCACCGCGCCCGGTACGTCCGGGGCCACCGGTACGCCGTCCGGGACCGGCGGACGCCGCACGATGACCACGGGCAGGTGGAGTTCGCGTGCGGCGGTGAGTTTGGGTGCGGTCGCGGCGCCGCCGCTGTCCTTGGTGACCACGACGTCGATGCGGTGCTCGCGCAGGAGTGCCCGTTCGCCGTCGAGCGTGAACGGCCCCCGGTCCAGCAGGACTTCGAAGGACGGTGGCAACGGGGGCTCGGGCGGGTCGACTGACCGGGCGAGGAAGTGGACCCCGTCGAGGTGGGCGAAGGTGGCGATGCCCTGTCGCCCGGTGGTGAGGAAGACCCGTCGCCCGAGGCCGGGCAGGAGTTCGGCCGCGGCGGCGAGCGAGGGGACGGGGAGCCAGCGGTCCCCGGCGACGGGTGTGAAGCCGGGGCGGCGTAGCACCAGCAGCGGTACGCCGGTGGCCGCCGCCGCGAGGGCCGCGTTGCGGGACATCCCGGCGGCGAACGGGTGGGTGGCGTCGACGACCGCGTCGACCCGTTCGCCGCGCAGCCAGTCGGCCAGCCCCTCGGGGCCGCCGAAGCCGCCGATCCTCACCTCTCCGGCGGGCAGCCGGGGTTGGGCGACCCGGCCGGCCAGCGAACTGGTGACCCGCAGGGACGGCGGCTCGGCGAGTGCGGCGGCCAGCGCCCGCCCCTCCGTCGTCCCGCCGAGGATCAGGACGTGCCGGGTCATGGGGTTCACGCCCCGCAGGGCTCGTGCGGGCGTTCGCGCTCCGCCGAGTAGAGGTGGCTGTCGCGGAACTGTTCGGCGGCCAGTGTCCGTCCGACCAGGATGACGGCGGTGCGCACCACGCCCGAGGCCTTGACCTGCCCGGCGATGTCGGCGAGGGTGCCGCGCAGCACCAGCTCGTCCGGCCGGCTGGCCATCGCGACGACGGCGGCCGGGCAGTCGGCGCCGTAGTGCGGGAGCAGTTGCTCGACGACGTCGTCCACGTATCCGGCGGCCAGGTGCAGTACCAGCAGGGCGCCGCTGCGGCCGAGGGTGGCCAGGTCCTCGCCCTCGGGCATCGGGGTGGCGCGCTTGGCGATCCGGGTGAGGATGACGGTCTGGCCGACGGTCGGGACGGTCAGCTCCCGCTTGAGCGCGGCCGCTGCGGCGGCGAAGGCGGGCACGCCGGGGACGATCTCGTACGGCACGCCGGCCGCGTCGAGGCGGCGCATCTGCTCGGCGACGGCGGAGAAGACGGACGGGTCGCCGGAGTGCAGCCGGGCCACGTCCTGTCCGGCCTGGTGCGCGCGGACCAGCTCGGCGATGATCTGGTCCAGGTTGAGCTGCGCGGTGTCGACGAGGCGGGCGCCGGGCGGGCATTCGTCGAGCAGTTCGCGCGGCACCAGGCTGCCGGCGTAGAGGCAGACCTCGGCGCGGGCCAGGAGGCGCTGGCCGCGCAGGGTGATCAGGTCGGCGGCGCCGGGGCCGGCTCCGATGAAGTGGACGGTCACGACGCGTTCTCCTGAGGGGTGTTGGGCTTGACGGCGGACCACTGGGTGACCGGCATGGCCTGCCGCCACCCGGTGAAGCCGCCCACCGGGACGGCGTGCGCGACGGCGAGCTTGACGAGCTCCCCGCCGTTGCGCCGGTACCACTCGGTGAGCAGCGCCTCGGATTCCAGCGTCACGGTGTTGGCGACCAGCCGGCCGCCCGGCCGCAGGGCGGCCCAGCAACTGTCCAGCAGACCGGTCGCGGTGAGGCCGCCGCCGATGAACACCGCGTCGGGGGTGGGGAGTTCGGCGAGCGCGGCGGGGGCCGGACCGGTCACCACGCGCAGTCGTGGCACGCCCAGGGCGGCGGCGTTGCGGGCGATCCGCTCGGCCCGCACCGGGTCGCGTTCGATGCTGACGGCCCGGCAGTCGCGGTGCGCGCGCAGCCACTCGACGGCGATCGAGCCGGAGCCGCCGCCGACGTCCCAGAGCAGTTCGCCGGGGGAGGGGGCGAGGGCGGCGAGGGTGGCGGCGCGCACGTGCCGTTTGGTGAGCTGGCCGTCGCTCTCGTAGGCGGCGTCGGGCAGGCCGGGGACGAGCGAGCTGCGGGGGCCGTCGCCGAGGTCGACCGCGATGATGTTCAGGGGGTCGCCGGGCGGGTGCGGCCAGCCGTCGGCGGTGCCGTCGAGCTGTCGTTCGGTCGGGCCGCCGAGCTGTTCGAGCACGCGCAGGCGGGCGGCGCCGTAGCCGCGCGCGGTGAGCAGCGCGGCGACGGCTGCCGGGGTCGTGGCGTCGGCGCTCAGCACGAGCAGGCGGCGGCCGGGGTTCAGGGCCAGGGCGAGGGTGTCCAGCGGGCGGCCGACCAGGCTGACCACCTCGGTGGACTCCAGCGGCCAGCCGAGTCGGGCGCAGGCGTGGGAGACGGAGGAGGGGTGCGGCAGGACGCGCAGTCGCCCGGCGCCGACCGTCTCGGCGAGGGTGCGGCCGATGCCGTGGAACATCGGGTCGCCGCTGGCCAGGACGGCGACCCGGCGGTCCGCGTGCGCGGCGAACAGTCCGGGGACGGCCGGGCGCAGGGGGGACGGCCACGGGACGCGCTCGGCGGCGACCTCGTCGTGGGGGAGGAGGTTCAGCTGCCGGGGGCCGCCGACGACCACCTCGGCTGCCCGCAGGGCGGCGCGGCCGATGGTGGAGAGGCCGGGCCAGCCGTCGGCCCCGATCCCGACGACGGTGATCGGGGGTGGCAGCTCGGGCACCGGGTGGCTCCTTGTCGTTCGGCGGGCGCCGTGAGTAGAGAGAACAACTGTCGGGGCAGCCTACCTGGCGGTATCCGGCCGGTCGTCTCCCGCCCGCCCCCCGCTACCGGTCCGCCCAGTCCCCCGAGTCGATCACCGCGGGCCGCTCCCGCAGCCGGCTCTCGACGACGGGCCCGGCGAAGTACACCCAGGCCTCCCGCACCTCGCCCGCCGCCGTCCGCACCGGCAGCCGCCGCCGTACGTACAGGCCGGTCCCGTCCGCCCGGCAGTCCTCCAGCCGGTCCAGCGCCGCGAGCGCTCCGGCGTACGCGCCGGGCCGTACGGTGATCAGCTCGCCCACGATCCGGCGCCCGGGCGTCGCGTCCGGCACCGCGTACGGGTACCCGGGGCCGTCGTGCAGCGTGGCGCCGTCCAGCACGGCCGGGCGGATGTCGGCGCAGCGTCCGGCCAGGTGGGCGGCGTGGTTGCGGCCGCCGCTGCGCAGGGTGCCGTAGACGAAGAACGGCAGGGCCTCCTCGGACACGGGTTCGACCTCTCGGCTTGGGGGAGCGCCCACGGTACGTCCTCGTGCCCGCGCCGCGATAGCGCCTCTCGCCCCGTGTGTCCCGTGCCCCGCGCCCCGCGCGTCCGCCCGGTGGTGGGCGTCAGGCGGCGTCCGGGGTGGTCCGCGCGTAGGTGAGGACGACGTTGCCGTGCTCGAAGACGCGGCTGTCGGTGAGCGTGAAGGCGCGGGGCTCGAACTCCGCGCGGAACAGCGGGATGCCCGACCCAGCCACCACCGGGTACTGCTTGATGATCAACTCGTCGATCTCGGGCAGCAGCTGGCCGGCCAGGTCGGCGCCGCCGCAGAGCCAGATGTCGAGCCCGTCCTGCTGCTTCAGCCTGCGGACCAGGGCCACCGGATCCTCCGCGGTGACCTCCACCGCCGGGTCCGGGCCGGCACCGAGGGTGCGGGAGACCACGATCTGCCGCAGGTGGGCGTAGGGGCTCGTGAGGCCCACGGCCAGCCCCGGTGCGTAGGTGCCGCGGCCCATGACGACGGTGTCGAAGCGCTTGTTGGGTGCCTCCGCGATGCCGAACGCCGCGCGGCCGGGGGTGGGGATGGTCTCCGGGTACTCGGCGAAGAGCGCCGAGGTGTAGTCCTCGGTGAGGAACGGCGCGAAGAAGTCGAAGCTGTCGTCCGGGCCGGCGATGAAGCCGTCGATGGTGGTGCCGATGAAGTAGCTGAGCTTGCGCATGCAGGTCCTCTGGAGTCGGGAAGCGGCGCGGACCGCGCGGCCTGTCGCCTAACCACTCCGACTATAGTGCTCCAGCCGTAGTGGTTGCCAGGATGTTTTCAGGCCCGGGCGCCCCGGCCCCCGAAAACCCCGCGAGAGAGAATCGGCCCATGGTCCAGAACCCCGCCCGCCGCACCGCCCTCGCCGACGCCGCCATCGAGGTCCTCGCCCGCGACGGCGCCCGCGGCCTCACCTTCCGCGCGGTCGACGTGCAGGCCGGCGTCCCCAACGGCACGGCCTCCAACTACTTCGCCAACCGCGACCACCTGCTCCACCAGACCGCCCGGCACATCCACCACCGGCTCACCCCGGACCCGGCCGTCATCGCCGACCTGCTGCGGGCCCCGCGTGACCGCGCCCTGGTCACCGCCCTGATGCACGACCTGATCCGCCGCATCTCCGCCGACCGGGCCGGCTACCTCGCGATGCTCGAACTGCGCCTGGAGGCCACCCGCCGCCCCGGCCTGCGGGCCCAGCTCACCGGCACCATCCGCGAGCAGCTGGAGGCCAACGTCGCCTACCACCTCGACGGAGGACTGCCCGGCGACCGCGAGACCGTCCTCGTCCTCTACCTCGCGATGACCGGCCTGATCGTCGAACACCTCACCCTGCCCGAGGTGTTGGGCACCGACACCCTGCCCGCCCTGATCGAGACCATCGTCGAGCGCATCGTCCCCGCCACCTGACCCCCCTGGCGGGTACGGCGAGTTGGGCGGGCCGCCGGCCTCGCGTTCCGGCGGGTGAGGGGGCGGCTCTGCCGGAGGGGGTGTCAGAGGGTGTGCGGGGGCTTGCCCGTCCACCAGTTGCCGGGGGCGTCGGGGTCGCGGCTGGTCCAGAACTCGATGATCGCGCTGGTGAACTCGGCTGCGGAGAGGGTGCCGTCGCCGTCGCGGTCGAGGTGGCGGAAGGCCTCGTCGGCGTCGTCGCGGGAGAGGCCGGCGAAGTGGCCGCGCTGGAAGACGAAGAACTCGCCGGCGTCGACCGTTCCGCTGCGGTCGGTGTCGGCGACGGCGAGGAAGGCGTCGGCGAGTGCGCCGAAGCTGGTCCGCGCGGCCTCGGGGTCATCGGAGAGGGCGCCGGTCGAGCGGACGAACTGTTCGCGGGTGATCGCCTCGGTGCCGGCGGGCAGGTGGGCGAGGTGCAGGTCGTGCCAGACCGTCAGGTACGCGCGGACGATGACGGCCTCGGCCTCCGAGCCCTCCTGGTGGCCGAGCGAGCGGGCGACGGCGATGCCCATGAGGACGTGGTCCCGTTCGGTGAGGAGCCCGTCGCCGTCGGCGTCGAGGTGGTCGAACCCGTGGTTGATCTTTGCTGTGAGCAGGTCGTCCGACAATGTGCCCCCTCGGTTGGCGATCACTACGACACGTCGCCAGCACGCTAGTGCCTGGAGTCGCGCTCGCGCAGCCGAACGACGGGCGAACGGCCACTCGGGCGACTCGAAGGCAGGGCCGCTAGCCGTCCTGGTGCTCGGCCCAGACGTACGCCTCGGGGAGCAGGTCGAGGATGGGCAGGGCGAGCAGCTCCGTTCCCCGCTTGACGATGACCTCGACCGTCGGGAAGTAGTCGAGCAGCACCTGCCGGCAGCGGCCGCACGGCGGCACGACGCCCCGGTCCTGGTCGCCGACCGCGACGACCGTGGTGAGGTCGTACGCGCCCTGGCCGGCGGCCGCGCCGATGAGGACGAGCTCCGCGCACGGGCCGCCGGTGAAGTGGTAGGCGTTCACGGCCGTGACGATCCGCCCGTCGGCGTTGCGCCCGGCGGCCGCGACGGTGTGGTTGTCGCCCCGGCAGTAGCGCCGGGCCACCGCCCGGGCGGCCTCGACGAGCTCGCGGTCGACGGCTGCGCGGTCTCCTGCGGAGTCGGATTGATCGCTGGTGGACATATTCGCTGGGGCTCCTTGATCGCACATGACAGGCTTCGAGCATGGACCGACCGCCCCTGATCGTGCCAACGCTTTACGAGGGCCCCTTCATCCTTCGCCCCTGGCGCCTCACCGACCTCGCCGTGGTCCGGGAGGCGGGCACCGACCCGTACGTCCCGCTGGTCACGACCGTCCCGGCCGCCTCCGCCGGGTACGACGACGAGCGCCGCGACATGCGCCTCTACGCACTCCTCCCCACCGACCCCCGCGAGGCCACGGCCAGTCCCCTCACGGCCGCCGCCCCCCGCGAGGACCGGCGCCAGCGCTAGTGCACTGCGGCCAGCAGTTCCCGGGTGTACTCGGTGTGCGGCGCGCTGAACAGGCGGTCGCGGTCGGTGGACTCGACCAGTCGGCCCCGGTGCATGACGGCCACCCGGTCGCAGAAGTGCCGTACCACGGCGAGGTCGTGCGAGACGAACAGGAAGGCGACGCCGAGGCGTTCGCGCAGCTCCATCAGCAGGTTGAGCACCTGCGCCTGGACCGAGACGTCCAGGGCCGACACCGGTTCGTCCGCGATGATCAGGCGCGGCTGCGGGGCGAGGGCCCGCGCGATGCCGATCCGCTGGCGCTGTCCGCCGGAGAACTCGTGCGGGTAGCGGTCCAGGTGGGCGGCGGGCAGCCCGACCTGGTCCAGCAGTTCGGCCGAGCGCTCCCGCCGCTGCGCCGCGTCGAGTGAGGTGTGCAGGCGCAGCGGGGTGTCGAGGGTCTGGGCGACGGTGCGGCGCGGGTTGAGGGAGGCGTACGGGTCCTGGAAGACCAGCTGGATCTCCCGGCTGAGCCGGCGCCGCAGCTCCCGGCCCGGGCGGGTGACGTCCTGGCCGTCGTACAACACCGTTCCCGAGGTGGGCTGTTGGAGGCCGGCCAGGACGCGGGCGGTGGTGGACTTGCCGGAGCCGGACTCGCCGACCAGTCCGAGCGTCTCGCCGGGGGCGATCCGCAGTCCTACGCCCTCCACTGCCCGGACGGGCTCGGCGCGCAGGCTGGGGAGGCGGCGCCGTCCGGGGAAGTGGACGGCGAGGTCCGCCACCTCGACGAGCCAGCGCTCGGGGCGCCCGACAGCCCGGGGCGCGAATGCGGCGACGGGTGACGGATCGTCAACTGTCGGCAGTGGTGAGCCGGGTACGGAGTCCAGGGTGAGCGCCGCCCCGACCAGTGCGCGGGTGTACGGCTCGCGCGGCGCGGCCAGCAGCTCGGCGGTCGGCGCGGACTCGACCTGGACGCCGCCGCGCAGCACGAGCGTGCGGTCCGTCGTCCCGGCGACCACGCCGAGGTCGTGGCTGACCAGCAGCACCGCCGTGCCGTGCTCGCGCTGCAACTCGCCGAGCAGGTCGAGGACTTGCCGCTGCACTCGGGAGTCCAGGGCGGTGGTGGGCTCGTCGGCGATCAGCACCTGCGGGTCGTTCATCAGCGCCATGGCGATCATCACCCGCTGGCGCATCCCGCCGGAGAACTGGTGCGGGAAGTCACGCACCCGGGCGGCCGGGATGCCGACCCGGTCGAGCATCGCGGCGGCGCGTCGGCGGGCCTCGGCGCGACCGGCGCCGGGGTGGTGCAGCCGGTACATCTCGGCGAGTTGGGCGTCGACGCCGTGGAAGGGGCTGAGCGAGGTGAGCGCGTCCTGGAAGACCAGCGCGGCCCGGCCGCCCCGGACCGGACGCAGCGCGGACTCCGTCGCGCCCACCAGCTCCTGCCCGTCCAGCCGGATCGAGCCGGTGACGGTGGTGGTGCGCGGGTCGTGCAGGCCGAGGACGGCGAGTCCGGTGGCCGACTTGCCGGAGCCCGACTCGCCGACCAGGCCGAGGACTTCACCGGCGGCCAGGTCGAAGGAGAGCCCCCGGACGGCGGTCACGGGAGCGCCGCCGCGCGGGTCGGCGAAGGTGACGGTCAGATCGCGAACGCTCAGCACGGGCTCTGCGGCAGGCGCGGCACCAGGCCCAGGAACGGCCTCCGACACGGCTCCGGGCGCGCCCCCGGGCACGGACTCAACAGTGGACGTCATCGAACGGCTCCAGTCAGCTCAGGCGGATTCGCGGGTCGAGCCAGGCCACCACCAGGTCGGCCAGCGCGACGAACAGCACCACGAAGCAGGCGGCCAGCAGTACCGCGCCGACCACTGCGGGCAGGTCCTGCCCGGACACCGCCTGGGCGGCGAACCGCCCGACCCCGTTCAGCCCGAACACCGTCTCGGTGATGACCGCCCCGCCGAGCAGCACTCCGGCCTCCAGCCCGAGCAGTTGCACCAGCGGCCCGGCGGCGCCGCGCGAGGTGTACTTGAGGTGGGCGCGCAGCCGGCCGAGGCCCTTGCCGCGCGCGGTGCGGACGTACTCCTCGTTCATCGTCTCCAGCAGCTGGGAGCGTGAAAGCCGGGCGAACACGGCGGAGTTGACGAATCCGAGGACGAGCCAGGGGAGCAGCAGCCCGCCCGCCCAGGCCGCGAGGTCCTCGGTCGGCGGGGTGTAGGAGGGCAGTGGCAGCAGGCCGGTGGAGTAGACCAGTGCCCACTGGGCGACGTATCCGAGGAAGTAGATCTGCACGCTGGCGCCGACGAGGGTGAAGCCGGAGAGCAGCCGGTCGGTGCGGCCGCCGTGCCGTAGCGCGGAGACGAACCCGGTGCCGAGGCCGAGCACCAGCAGGACGGCGAGGGCGCCGGCGGTGAGCGAGAACGTGACCGGCAGGTGGTCGGCCAGGGCCTCGGTGACGGGCTGGTGCAGCCGGTAGGAGTAGCCGAGGCAGGGCGCGTCGCAGTGGATGACCGAGCCGTCCACGTCGCTGATGTCGCGCCCGGCGACGACCCCGGTGAGGTAGTCGGTGTACTGGGTGAGCAGCGGCTGGTCCAGGCCCATGCTCTGGCGCACCGCCGCGACTTGGCCGCTGTCGCAGCGCGGGCCGCAGGCGGCGCGGGCCGGGTCGGCGGGCGCGGCGTAGAAGAGGGCGAAGGCGGCGGCGGAGACCGCGACCAGGACGGCGAGGGCCTGAAGGGTCCGCCGCAGGGCGAAGGAGAGCATGGCCGGTCCGGGGTCGACGGGACGGGGAGGCGTACGCGGGGCAGGACTACGTGGAGTGCACGGGGAGTGCGGGAGTTCAGGGGCCCGCCCCCGCACCGACCGGCGCGGGGGCGGGTGCGGCGGTCAGGACTTCAGGTACAGCCACGCCAGGCTGACCGTGCCGTAGATGGGGTGGATGAACGCCCCTCCGACGTTGGAGCCGCGCACCTGGTTGACGTTCGCGTAGACGAACGGCAGCACCGGGACGTCCTGCATCACGGTCTTCTCCAGCGCGTACAGCTCCTTGGCCTTGGCGCGCGGCTCGCCGATCTGGTTGATCCGGTCGATCTCCTTGTCCACCGCCGGGTTGCGGTAGCGCGCGGAGTTGAGGTCGCTGCCGGCGCGGCCGTCGAAGGAGAACGGGATCAGCGTGGACGGGGTCGGCCAGTCGACGGAGGAGGTCTCCTCGAACAGGTCGTACGGGGAGTCGGCGCGGTGCACCTCGTCCAGGAACGCCTTGGGGTCGATCGGCTTGGGCACGATGGTGATGCCCGACTTGGCGAAGCCGTCCACCAGCACCTGCGCGGTGCGCTGCCCGTCCGGGGTGTTCTTGTACCCGTAGGTCAGGCTCGTCGGCGCCTGCTTGGCCTTGGCGAGCGCGGCCTTGGCGGCCTCCGGGTCGCCTTCGGGCTTGACCGGGTGGAGGTCGTACTTCTCCCAGTCGATCAGCGCCGGCGAGCTGAGCGTGGTGGCGAGTTCGCCGATCCGGGAGCCGCCCTGGACCTGGCGGGCCTGCTGGCGGGGGTAGCCGAGGTGCAGGGCCTTGCGGACCTCGACGTCCGGCACCCGCTCGTTGTTGATCACCAGCTGGGTGACGAAGGCGCCCTGGCGCCCGGAGACGACCAGGTCCTTGGCCTTCGGGTCGGTGTCGGCGGTCTGGTACAGCTCGGGGGAGAGCACGTCGGAGGCGGTGGTGGCGCTGGCGCCGCCGTCGCGCCCGGACAGGATCTCCTGGTTGATGTTGAGCGCCTCCTTGCCGAACGTGAAGACGAACTTGTCCGGGTACTGGCTGCGGATCGGGTCGGTCTCGGCCTTCCAGGCGGGGTTGCGCTCCAGCACCATGCGGGTGTTCTGGACGTGCTCGACGATCCGGTAGGGGCCGGTGGCGAACGGCTGCCGGTCGTAGTCCGTCCCGGTGTCCTTGTCCCGGCGCACCGGCGAGGACGAGGACTGCGCGGCCATGTACGGGACGTCGGCCTGCGGCTGCGGGAAGTGGAAGACGATGGTGTGCTCGTCGGGCGTCTCGATCGCGGCCAGGTCGCCGTCCTGCGGGCCGGCGTACTTGGCGCGCGCCGCCTCGTAGCTGGCCTCACCGGTGAGCCACTGCGGCCAGTACGGCGGGCCGACCTCGTAGCCCTTGCCGAAGCTGCGCTCGATGCCGTACTTGACGTCCTGGGCGGTGATCGGCTTGCCGTCCTCCCAGGCCACGCCGTCCTTGAGCTTGTACGTCCAGGTGCGCCCGCCGTCGCCGGAGGTGCCGGTGTCGGTCGCCAGGTCGCCGACCAGCTTGGCCTTGCCGTCGACGACCTGGTACTGCGTCAGCTGGCGGCCCCAGAGCAGCGAGGCGTTGTACGTCGCGCCCGCGTAGACCTTCTGCGGGTCGAGGTGGCGGAACTCGACGCTGTTGTACACGTTCACGATGCCGCCCACGCGGGCGCCGGCAACGGCGGGGGCCGGTCCGGCGCTCTCCTTCTCGCCGCCGAGCGCGGCGGTCAGCGGGGACGTCTCCTTGGCGGCCGCCCCGGCGGGCGCCGGGCCGGTGCCCGCGCCGGCCGAGCAGGCGGTCGCCAGCAGGGCGGTGGCGACGACGGCGAGGGACGGTCTGGTCCAGCGCATGGCGAATCTCTCCTTGCCCCGGGAGCCGGGGCGGGTCGGGGCGGGCGTGGGGTGATGGACGGAGAAGGGCGGGGCTCAGCGGGCGGCGCGCGGGTCCAGCGCGTCCCGGACGGCGTCGCCGAGCAGGTTGAAGGCGAGCACGAAGAGCAGCAGGGCGACACCGGGGAAGACCATGTAGGTCGGATCGGCCTGGAAGACCTCGGAGCCGCGGGAGATCATCCGCCCCCAGTCCGGGATCGGCTCCGTGATGCCGACGCCGAGGAAGGACAGCACCGCTTCGGAGGCGACGAAGGTCGGCACCGCCATGGTGGCGTGCACCAGCAGCTGCGAGCGGACGTTCGGCAGCAGTTCGTGGACGACGACATGGAATCGGCCGGCGCCCTGGGCCCGGGCGGACTGCACGAAATCCCTTTCCCGGAGCGACCGCACGGTGGCCCGCAGGGAAAGCGCGAGCGGAATCCAGCCGAACGCGGAGAAGACCAGGATCAGCACCAGGAACTGCATCCACTCCGGTTCCGCGGTGCCCGGATCGACCAGTCGGGACTGGATGACGGGGCTCAGCGCGAGGAGCAGGAGCAGGGTCGGAAAGGCCAGCAGCACGTTGGCCAGGAAGCCGAACAGCCGGTCGGCGATCCCGCCGAGGTAGCCGACCGCGACCCCGGCCAGCACGCCGAGCGTGGTGGTCACGGCGGCGGAGGCGAAGGCGATCAGCAGCGAGGTGCGGATGCCGTAGAGCAACTGGGTCAGGACGTCCCGGCCGAGCCCCGGCTCCAGGCCGAACCAGAAGTCGCCCGAGATGCCGCCGTTCGGCAGGACGGGCAGGCCGCTGTCGCTCAGCAGGCCGGGGGAGTTCTGGCCGTAGTGCTCGACCGGGTTCTTCCCGTACAGGGCGGCGATCAGCGGGGCGGCGAGGGCGAGCAGCAGGAAGAGCAGGACGACGGCGAGGGCGGCGGCGCCGACCCGGTCGCGCAGGAGCCGGCCGAGCAGCCTCGGCGCGGCGGGTGCGGGGACGGAGCCCGCTGCTGTTTCGACCACGGCCATGAGAGGCGTACTCCCCGAATTCTCCGCCGCCCTGTGGGTGAGGGTGCGCTGGTGTGCATTTCCGAACCGGCCCCCGGGGGTTTCCCGTCGGCCGTTCGAGCGCCATCAGACCGGATGCGCGGGGAGGTCCGCAAATCACCTCCGGCGGTTTTTCCCGGCATTGTTTCGGCGCGTATTGCGGCTTCATTCGGCGTCATTGCGCCGCAATACCGGCGTTGCGGAAGAACGGACATCGAGGGGCGAAACGGGCGTGCCGTCCCGAATCCTGAGATCTCCGCCACATCCCCCCGGGCATTGGTACGATCCCGGGGAGCCGCGACTGGCGCGCACGGATGGAACCGACCATCGGGAAGCGGCTCCGTGCACCCGCACGACAGTTGCCGAGCGCCTGGGCCGTCCGTACTCGTCCGTGCACCACGAGGAGACCGCCTTGGCCACCCCGCACACCCCTCATGCCGTTGAGGCCGCCCAGGCCCCGCACACCGCCGCCGGCGCGGCCGCCGACACCGCCTTCCGCAGCGCCCTCGACGTGGTCGCCGGCGTGGAGCCGCGGATCGCCGCCGCCATCGGCCGGGAGCTGGAGGACCAGCGCGCCTCGCTCAAGCTGATCGCCAGCGAGAACTACGCCTCCCCGGCCGTGCTGCTCGCCATGGGCAACTGGCTCAGCGACAAGTACGCCGAGGGCACCGCGGGCCGGCGCTTCTACGCGGGCTGCCGCAACGTCGACACCGTCGAGACCATCGCCGCCGAGCACGCCCGCGCCCTGTTCGGCGCCGACCACGCCTACGTCCAGCCGCACTCCGGCATCGACGCCAACCTCACGGCCTTCTGGGCCGTCCTCTCCCGGCGGGTGGAGAGCCCGGCGCTGGAGCGGGCCAAGGTCCGGGGCGTCAACGACCTCACCGAGCAGGACTGGGCGCAGCTGCGCCAGTCGCTCGGCAACCAGCGGATGCTCGGCATGTCCCTGGACGCCGGGGGCCACCTCACCCACGGCTTCCGACCCAACATCTCGGGCAAGATGTTCGACCAGCGCAGCTACGGCACCGACCCGGCCACCGGCCTGATCGACTACGACGCGCTGCGCGAGACCGCCCGGGAGTTCCGCCCGCTGATCCTGGTCGCCGGCTACTCCGCCTACCCTCGACTGGTCGACTTCCGGCGGATGCGCGAGATCGCGGACGAGGTCGGCGCGACCCTCATGGTCGACATGGCGCACTTCGCCGGCCTCGTCGCGGGCAAGGTGCTGACCGGCGACCACGACCCCGTCCAGCACGCCCAGATCGTCACCACGACCACCCACAAGTCGCTGCGCGGCCCGCGCGGCGGCATGGTGCTGTGCGACACCGAACTGGCCGAACACGTCGACCGCGGCTGCCCGTTGGTGCTCGGCGGGCCGCTCTCGCACGTCATGGCCGCCAAGGCGGTCGCCTTCGCCGAGGCCCGCCGGCCCGAGTTCCGGACCTACGCCCGCGCCGTCGTGGACAACGCCCGGGCGCTCGCCGAGGGCCTGCTGCGCCGCGGCGGCCGGCTGGTCACCGGCGGCACCGACAACCACCTCGTCCTCGCCGACGTCTCCGGCTACGGCCTGACGGGTCGTCAGGCGGAGGCGGCGCTGCTGGACTCGGGCGTCGTCACCAACCGCAACTCCGTCCCGCAGGACCCGAACGGCGCCTGGTACACCTCGGGCGTGCGCCTCGGCACCCCGGCGCTCACCACCCGCGGCCTCGGCACCGCCGAGATGGACGAGATCGCCGCCCTGATCGACACCGTGCTGCGCGCCACCACCCCGACCACCACCGCGGGCGGCGCCCCCTCCAAGGCCCAGTACCGCCTCGACGACGCCGTGCGCGACGGCGCCGCCAAGCGCGCCGCCGACCTCCTCGCCCCCTTCCCCCTCTACCCGGGCGTCGACCTCACCTGACCGGCCCCGCCCGACCGGCCTCGATGCCCGAACCCCCGGGCCCGCCGCCCCACGTGCGGCGGGCCCGGAGCCGGTGCCGCGGCCGGTACCCCGCTCGGCGCCGCGGTCAGTACTGGAGCGACTTGCACTGGAGGAACTCCTCCAGGCCGTGGCGGCCCAGTTCGCGGCCGAGGCCGGAGCTCTTGTAGCCGCCGAACGGCGCGAGCGGGTTGAAGCGGCCGCCGTTGAGGTCGACCTGGCCGGTGTCGAGGCGGCGGGCGAAGGCGGCGGCGGTGTCGGTGTCCGCGGCCCAGACGCCGCCGGCCAGGCCGTACTCGGTGTCGTTGGCGAGTTCGGCGGCGTGGTCCTCGTCCCGGTAGGGGAGGACCACCAGGACGGGGCCGAACACCTCCTCCCGGGCGATCGCCATGTCCCCCGTGACGTCGGCGAGCACGGTCGGGTGGACGTAGAAGCCGGCGGGCAGGCCGGGGACGGGCTCCGCGCCGCCGACGACCAGCCGGGCGCCCGCGGCGAGCGCGCCCTCGACGTAACCGCGCACCCTGGCCAGCTGCTTGGCGTTGACCAGCGGGCCGATCCGGGTCTGCGGGTCGGTCGGATCGCCCGGGGCGTACTTGGCGGCGGCCTTCGCGGCCGTCGCGACGGCCTCCTCGTACTGGTCCTGGTGCACCAGCAGGCGGGTCCACGCGCTGCACGTCTGGCCCGAGTTGGCGAACACGTTGGCGATGTTGACGTTGACCGCCCGGGCCAGGTCCGCGCCCGGCAGCACCACGTTGGCGGACTTGCCGCCGAGTTCCAGGGCGACGCGCTTCAGGCCCCGGCCCGCCGTCTCGGCGACCTGTCGGCCGACGGCGGTGGATCCGGTGAACGAGACCATGTCCACGCCCGGATGGGCGGCGAGCGCCGCACCCGCCACCACGCCCGTGCCGGTCACCAGGTTGAACGTGCCCGCGGGGAAGCCCGCCTCGTGCACCAGCCGGGCGAACAGCCGGGCCACCAGCGGGGTGTCCTCGGCGGGCTTGAGGACCACCGGGCAGCCGGCCGCCAGGGCCGGGACGGCCTTGGCGACGATCTGGTGCAGCGGGTAGTTCCACGGCGTGATCGCCGCGACCACCCCGGCGGGCTCGGCGAGCACCACCGAGTTGCCGATCCGTTCCTCGAAGGGGTGCTCGGCGAGCAGTGTCAGGTAGGAGGTCGCCACGGTCAGCGGCGCTCCGGCGTGCACGGCGGCGGCGAAGCCGACCGGGGCGCCGAGTTCGGCGACCACGGTGGCGGTGATCTCCTCCTGGGCGGCGGCGATTCCGTCCCGCAACCGGGTCAGCAGGGCGAGCCGGTCCGCGCGGGCGGTCGTCGCCCAGCCGCGGGCCGCCCGGCGGGCCGCGGCGACCGCGGCGTCGATGTCGGCGGGCCCGCCGGCCGGCACGGTGGCGAGCACCTGCTCGGTCGCCGGGTTCAGCACCTCGATCGACCCGGCGTCATCCAGGGAGGGCCGCCAGGCGCCGTCGATGTACTGGTCGCCGTACTCCGCGTGCTGCTGCACCGAGTGTCCTCTCATCCGGTCGGCCGATTGACCAACAGCGCTAGTCAAAGGGCCAGTCAAGGCGGCCCGGTCGGCCGCGCGCAAGAGCCAATCCGGCCCGGTGGGCCGACGGGTCACCCCGGGGCGAACCGCGCGGTGTACTCGTCGGACGGCTCGGCCCCGCGCCCGCGCGCCGCTCGTCCGACCGCTCAAGGGCCTCGCACGGCCACGGCACCGGGCCGCCCCCCACCGCCTCCGCCGTCAGCTCCACCGCCCGCCGTTGGACGTCCAGTTGACGATCAGCGTGCGGCGCGACCGGTCGCGCCGTGGTCCGCCGCCGCGGGACACCGGACGAACCGTCCCGAAGGCTCCGTGTTCACCCTCCGGCAGCGAAACGACGGTCCGCGAAAATCATTGCGCGAAAAGCTCCTCACGCCCGCGGGCACCGCTGTAGATTGCAGCGAACTCAGCGGTGAGGCACTACTGTTGCCAGTGGTTCGTAGTGGTGCACATGGTCCGGGACCAGCGTGTCCCACGGTCGGGCGGGGGCTGCCACCGGGCTGAGATCTGGCTCAAATCCGCAGGTCATCCGTACCGCATAAGGAGCATCCCGTGACCGATGCCGCGTTGAAGGACGAGTCGCAGCGGCCTGCCGAACCAGCCGTGCTGGACGACGTTCCGGGCTGGTTCTGGGAGCATGACCGGCACTCGTTCGACTGGTTCATGGGACGGCAGGAGAAGACCGGGGTCACCGGCGACCTGCTGGAGATGGGTGCGTACCTGGGCCGCAGCGCGATCGTGATCGGCGAGCACCTCCAGCCCGGCGAGTCCTTCACCGTCTGTGACCTCTTCGACTCGGACGCGCCGGACGACGAGAACGCGGCCGAGATGGACATCTCCTACCGGAAGTCGCTGACCCGCTCGGCCTTCGAGGTCAACTACCTCGCCTTCCACGAGGAACTGCCGGAGATAATCCAGGCCCCGACCTCCGTCCTGGCCGGCGGGCGGATCGCGGCGGGCACGTTCCGCTTCATCCACATCGACGCCTCGCACCTGTACGAGCACGTCGTGGGCGACCTCCAGGTGGCCCGGGTCGCGCTCCAGGACCAGGGTGTCGTCGTCCTGGACGACTACCGCTCGCAGCACACCCCGGGCGTGGCCGCCGCGACCTGGGGCGCGGTCTTCAACCACGGGCTCAAGCCGATCATGTTGACCGAGTGCAAGTTCTACGGCACCTGGGGAGATCCGGAGCCGTTCCAGCGCGACCTGCTCGACCGGGTGGACCTCGCCGAGGGCTGCTACCTCAGCTCCGAGACCCTGAACGGGCAGCAGGTGCTCCGGATGACCGGAAGCTCGGACGGGATCGACGCGTTCCGCCCCTCCCGCCACCACCGGCGGCTGACCTCCGAGGCGGCCCGGAACGAGGCCTCGCAGTCCCGCCGGGCAGCCCAGGAGGCCCAGGAGGAGGCCGCCCGCGACCTCGCCGCCCGCCGGGCCCGCGCCGCCGAACTGCGCCGCCCGGCCAATGTCGCCAAGCGCGCCGCCCGCGACCTGCTCCCCCCGGTCGTCACCGCCGTCATCCGCCGCGCCCGCCGCGGCTGACGGCCGCCCCCCGACGGCCGACGGGTCCGACCGGGACCCGGCACCCCGCCCCGTCCTGTCCCATCCGGCCCCCGTCAACGCCGAAGGGCCGGTCGACGACTCGACCGACCCTTCGGCGTTGCACGCTCCCTCAGGCCCGCGAGGCCTCCCGCGGCTCCCGCCCGGAGCCCGCAGGGCCGTCGGCGCCCTCGCCGGCCGCGGCCTCCTCGGCCAGCTCGCGCCGGACGGCGGCCAGGGACGGGTTGGCCCAGGCGCTGGCGACGCCCCAGTGGTAGAAGGCCAGCGCGATGGCCGCGACGACCAGCAGGTCCCAGCCCTCGGGCAGGTAGCCCTGGCCACCGAAGTCGGTGCTGCCGGCCCAGGAGACACCGGCCATCACGAACAGGTACGCGACCATCCAGGCGCCCGCCTTCAGGTGCGGCTTCAGCTCGGCCCACGGCTTGCGCAGCTCGTACCAGGCCCAGATCGGCAGACCGGCGGCCATCAGCAGGATGACCTTGCCGGTGAGCGGCCAGCGGGCCCAGTACAGGACCAGCGAGCCGAACACCATCGCCACGGGGGCGATGACCGGCATGGCCCGCAGCCGGACCGGCCGGGGCAGGTCCGGGGCGAGGCGGCGCAGTGCCATCACGGCGACCGGGCCGGTGACGTACGAGATCACGGTGGCGACCGAGACGATCTCGGCCAGCGAGCCCCAGCCGCGGAAGACCGCGAGGAACAGGAAGGCGACCACCAGGTTGAGCACCAGGGCCGGGCGCGGGATGCCGGTCTTGGCGTCGACCTTGCCGAAGATCTTCGGCAGGTGGCCGTTCTCCTGCACACCGTGGATCATGCGCGAGGTGGTGGCGGCGTAGATCATGCCGGTGCCGCTGGGGGAGACGAAGGCGTCCGCGTACAGCAGCAGGGCGAGCCAGTTGAGGCCCCAGACCATCGCGAGGTCGGCGAGCGGCGAGGTGTAGGCGAGGCTGCTCCAACCGTGCGACAGGTCGGCGGCCGGGATGGCACCGAGGAAGGCGATCTGCAGCGCGACGTAGATCACCAGGGCGATCAGGATCGAGCCGATGACGGCCTTGGGCAGCGACTTGCCGGGGTTGCGGGCCTCGCCGGCCAGGTTGAGCGGGGACTGGAAGCCGTTGAAGGCCCAGACGATGCCGGACACCGCGACGGCGGTGAACACGGCGCTCCAGCCGTTCGGCGCGAAGCCGCCGTGGTCGGTGAAGTGGGCGGTGTCGAAGTGGGCGAACAGCAGCGCGCCGGCGGTCAGGGTCGGGACGATGACCTTGAAGACGGTGATCGCCGTGTTGGTCTTGGCGAACATCGTGATGGCGAACCAGTTGAGGACGAAGTAGCCGACCAGCAGCACGCTGGCCAGTGCCACCCCGCTCAGGGTGAGTTCCTTGCCGTTGTACAGCCCCTGCGCCCAGCCGAAGTGCCAGGAGCTCATGTACTGGACGGAGGCGGTGGCCTCGCCGGGGATGACCGAGACGATGGCGATCCAGTTGGCCCAGGCGGCGAGGTAGCCGGCCAGCGAGCCGTGCGAGTACTGGCCGTACCGGACCATGCCGCCGGCCTTGGGGAACATCGACCCGAGCTCGCTGTAGGTGAGCGCGATGGTCAGTGCCACCGCGGCCCCGATCACCCAGGCCAGGATCGACGCGGGGCCGGCCAGCCGGGCGGCGCGCTCGGCGCCGAACAGCCACCCGGATCCGATGATGGATCCGAGCCCCACGGCGGTCAGGCTGATGGTGCCGAGCGATCGCCGGTAGTTCTGATGTGATGCCGTCGGAGACTCTGGCTCACTCAACGTATCGGTCCTCTCGCTCGGGGTTTCATCGGGTGGTGTCGTGGTTTTTGTGCTGGTTTCCGGACAAACGGAGACAGCCTATGGGGCCAAAAGGGGCGAATACCTCAAGGGAAGCTCAAACTGTCCGATCGTTGCCATCTCGTGTCCGCTTTCCGGGTCACGACAGCCGCAGAAGTCGCCTGGGTCACAGCGGTTGCGGGGGGTCGCGAGCGCCGCGGCGGCCACCCGGTCCGCAGGGAGAATCCGGGAGAACCCGCGAGAACCCGTGGACGGCGGCGGCGCGCCGGGAAAAAGAAATTCCCCGCGGGTTCCTTTCGGATCCCACGGGGAATTCGGTTGTGTCCGAGGGGGGACTTGAACCCCCACGCCCGATAAAGGGCACTAGCACCTCAAGCTAGCGCGTCTGCCATTCCGCCACCCGGACAGGGTGTGTGCTTCGGGGTTTTTCTCGCCCCCTCGGCGACAGAGAGAACATTACCAGGGTTCTGGAGTGCTTCTCACCTGCGTTTCCCCGGGTGGGGGGACGTCCGGGTCGGCAGGGGTGGTCGGGCTGGTTGGGATGGGTCGCCACGGTGCGCGAACCCCGGCCGAAGTGGTGGCGAGCGCGAAGGAAACGGTCGACCCCGGCGGTGGCTGCGGTCCGTTCCGGCCGGAAGCGGTCCGACACGGGCAAGTTGTCGACGGTGCCACGGTCCCGTCGGTGCCTCTCCTAGCCTCTGTGGATCGAGGGCGCCATGAGCGGAACGCCTGATTCCCGGGTCGCGGACACCCCCGGGTCGCGGACGAAGGGCGGCTGGACGTGGAGCAGATCAGCGGGGCGGCGAAGGCCGAGCCGAGACGCGCCGGGCCGGAGCGCGCACGCGCCGAGCCGAGACGCGCCGGGCCGGAGCGCGCACGCGCCGAGCCGAGACGCGCCGGGCCGGAACGCGCACCCGCCGGACCGGTCGAGGGCGTGTGGCGCTTCCCGGTGCCGGCCGAGGAGGCCTCGGTGCCGCTGACCCGGCACGCGGTCCGTGACCGCCTGCTGGCCCAGGGGATGGCCGGGGTGCGCTACCAGGAGCTGGTGGACGACGTGCTGCTGATCGTCTCGGAGCTGGTGAGCAACGCGGTGACGCACGCGGCGAAGCTGTCGCCGGAGGTGACGACCGAGCTGGCGGTCCGCCGGGGCTGGGTCCGGGTGTCGGTCGAGGACGGTGACCCGTACCGGCCGAAGGCGCTGGAGAGCGACACCGGGCGGACCGGCGGCCGCGGCCTGCTGCTGGTGAAGAGCGTGACGTTGCAGGCCGGCGGGGTGTGCGACGTGGAGCGGACGGGGGAGGGCGGCAAGGTCATCTGGGCCTCGCTGCCCGTCCCCCCGGAGACCGACGACTGAGCGCCGCGGGCCCGCCGACCGGTCCCGCCCGCCTACCAGTCCCGCCCGGCGATCTCCCGGATCCCCGGCAGCGCCGCCTCGAAGACCGTCTCGAACCACACCGAGAACGGCCGCTCGGCGCGCAGTTCCCGCAGCTCCTGCGCGGTCACGAAGGCGTAGTCGTCCACCTCGTCGGGGTTGGGCTCGACGGGCGCGGTCACCAGCCCGACGAACAGGTGGTTCCACTCCCGCTCGATCAGCCCGGAGGCCTCGTCCGGCAGGTCGTAACGGACCGTGCCCGCCTCGCAGAGCAGCGCCGGCGCGATGCCGAGTTCCTCGGCGGTGCGGCGGGCGGCGGCGACGAACGGCGGCTCGTCCGGGTACGGGTGGCCACAGCAGGTGTTCGACCAGACGCCGGGGGAGTGGTACTTGCCGAGCGCCCGCCGCTGGAGCAGCAGCCGCCCCTGGCGGTCGAAGAGGAACACCGAGAACGCGCGGTGCAGGCGGCCGGGCTGCTGGTGTGCCCAGAGCTTCTCGGCGGTGCCGGTGGTGACGCCCTCGTCGTCGACCAGTTCCAGCAGGATCTCGGGACCGGCGCCGGCGGTCCCGGTCGAGGCCCCCGGGGCGACCGTCACGTCCGTCTCGACGTCGAGACCGGTGTCGATCTCGGAGTCGAAGTGTGTCGGGTTGGTCGGCAGGCTCTGGGGCATGGGGCCTCTTTCGGGAGGGGGGGAGCAACGGAAGCATCGGGGTACGTCCGGTACACCGGGTGCAGCGGACGCAGCGGGGGCACCGGCGCCGGCGTCGGGCTCCAGTCTGCCGTATGGGTGGCGGTGGGTACGGGTCCCACGCACAACCGGGCGGATCATGACCGTCGGCAGGTCGATTCCGGGCAGAGATGGGCCCGATACGTTCCCGGAAGGGTCATCGGAATAGCAGGACTGTTCGGTATCCGTTCCCCTCGCGTTCGATCGTTGCCTCGCCCGCGCGTTCGATCACTCCTTCGCCACCCTCCCGTCACCTCGCAGCCCCCGGCCGCGTTCGGGCCGGCCGCCCGGGTCGCCTACCATCGCTTACGGCACGGTGCCCGCACTCGCGGCGGCACCGGCGCGCCGATTCGCGGCCCGGCCGGACGGAAAGCCGGTGCCCCGGCACCCCGCGCGCACCGCCCCGCGCACCGCACGACGGATCAGGAGACCCCGCATGATCGGCCTCGTTCTGGCAGCCGGCGCCGGCCGCCGGCTGCGCCCGTACACCGACACCCTGCCCAAGGCGCTGGTGCCGGTCGACGGGGAGCGGACCGTGCTGGACCTCACCCTCGGCAACTTCGCCGAGGTCGGCATCCGCGAGGCGGCGATCGTCGTCGGCTACCGCAAGGAGGCGGTGTACGACCGCAAGGACGCCCTGGAGAGCAAGTACGGCGTCAAGCTCCACCTGGTCGAGAACGACAAGGCCGAGGAGTGGAACAACGCGTACTCGCTCTGGTGCGCCCGCGAGCTCTTCGCCGAGGGCCTGCTGCTGGCCAACGGCGACACCGTGCACCCGGCGTCCGTGCAGCGCACCATGCTGGAGGGCAACCAGCGCCTCGTCGAGGCCGGCACCGCCCCCGGCATCCTGCTGGCCCTCGACACGGTGAAGAAGCTCGCCGACGAGGAGATGAAGGTCGTCGTCGACCCGGCCGCCGGCATGCGCCGCATCACCAAGCTGATGGACCCGACCGAGGCCACCGGCGAGTACATCGGCGTCACCGTGATCAACCCCGCCGCCGCCGTCGACCTGACCGACGCGCTGCGCGCCACCTACGAGCGCGACCCGCAGCTGTACTACGAGGACGGCTACCAGGAGATGGTCAACCGCGGCCTGCGGATCGACGTGCAGCCGATCGGCGAGGTCTCCTGGGTCGAGGTCGACAACCACGACGACCTGGCGAAGGCGCGGGAGATCGCGTGCCAGTACTGACCCGGCTGGTTCCGTCGCCGCTGTTCGTCGAGGTCCGCCCGGGCGCGCTGGACGCGCTCGGCGGCATCCTCGCCGACCAGCGGCTGTCCGCCTCGGGCCGGATCGCGGTGGCGATCAGCAACGGCTCGGGAGCGGCGATGCGCCGGCGCCTGGAGCCGGCCCTGCCCGGCGCCGACTGGTACAACGTGGACGACGGCAGCCTGGACAGCGCGGTGCGCCTGGCCGAGTCGGTGCGCGGCGGGCACTACGACGCGATGGTCGGCCTCGGCGGTGGCAAGATCATCGACGCCGCCAAGTACGCCGCCGCCCGGGTCGGACTGCCGCTGGTCGCGGTCGCCACCAACCTGGCCCACGACGGCATCTGTTCGCCGGTCTCCACGCTCGACAACGACGCCGGCCGCGGCTCCTACGGGGTGCCCAGCCCGATCGGCATCATCGTCGACCTGGATGTGATCCGGCAGGCCCCGCCGCGTTTCGTGGCAGCCGGCATCGGCGACGTGGTCTCCAACATCTCCGCCTGCGCGGACTGGGAGTTGTCGCACGCGGTCACCGGCGAGCCGGTGGACGGCCTGGCCGTGGCGATGGCCCGCTCGGCCGGCGAGAACCTGCTGCGGCACCCAGGTAACACTCAGGATCAGGACCTCCTCACGGCCCTCGCGGAAGCCCTGGTACTGTCCGGCATCGCGATGAACATCGCGGGCAGCACCCGGCCTTCCTCGGGCGCCTGCCACGAGATCTCGCATGCCCTGGACGTGCTGTACCCCAAGCGTTCCGCCCAGCACGGCGAACAGGTCGGCCTCGGCGCCGCGTTCGCCAGCTTCCTGCGGGGCGAGCGCGAGCTGACCGGTCTGATCGTGGAGCGCCTGGCGAGCCACGGGCTGCCGGTGACCGCAGCTCAGATCGGCTTCACCGAGGCGGAGTTCACCGACGCGGTGCACTACGCTCCGAACACCCGCCCGGGGCGCTTCACCATCCTTGAGCACCTCGACCTCTCCCCCTCAGCAATCAGGGACGCGTACGCCGACTATGTCCAAGCCGTCAACAGCTGACCCCTCCACCGCGGGCGCCGAGCGGCCCCCGGTGGACCTGACCCGCCGGCCCTCGATCGAGGAACTGCGCGCGGTGATCCACCCGGAGGGCATGCTCCAGCGCCGCAGCGCCGAGCACTGGGCCGGGCGCCTGTACATGCGGCGGATCTCGCTGCGGATCACCCGCGTGCTCTCCACCGTGACGGCGATCACGCCGAACGGCCTGACGTACCTGATGATGTTCACCGGCGTCCTGGCCGGCGCCGCGCTGGTCGTGCCGGGCATCGCGGGCGCGGTCCTGGGGGCCCTGCTGATCCAGGTCTACCTGCTGCTGGACTGCGTGGACGGCGAGGTGGCCCGCTGGCGCCGGCAGACCTCGCTCACCGGCGTCTACCTGGACCGGGTCGGCCACTACATGTCCGAGGCGGCCCTGCTCACGGGGCTGGGCCTGCGCGCCACCGACCTGCTGCACCGCGAGGGCGGCGGCTCGCACTGGGAGTGGGCGTTCCTGGGCACGCTGGCCGCGCTCGGCGCGATCCTGATCAAGTCCGAGACGGACCTGGTGGACGTGGCCCGGGCCCGCAGCGGCCTGACGGCGGTCGAGGACAGCGCCTCGGTGCCGCGCTCGTCCTCGGTGGCCAAGGCCCGCCGGGCGGCCTCCTTCCTGAAGTTCCACCGACTGGTCGGTGCGGTCGAGGCCTCGCTGCTGATCCTCGCGGCCGGGATCGCCGACGCCGTCCACGGCGGGCTGTTCTTCACCCGGGTCGCGGTGGTGGCGCTGGCGGCGATCGCCATGCTGCAGACCGTGCTGCACCTGCTGAGCATCGTCCTCTCCAGCAGGCTGCGATGAGCGCCCCGACCAGCGCGGAGAGCTTCCGCCTCGGAGCCGTCATCATCACCATGGGCAACCGCCCCGAGGAACTGGCCGCCCTGATCGAATCGGTGCGCGCCCAGGAGGGCGCGGCGGTCGAGCTGGCCGTGGTGGGCCAGGGCGCCCAGCTGCCGCCGCTGCCGGAGGGCGTGCGCAGCGTCGAGCTGCCGGAGAACCTCGGCATCCCGGGCGGGCGCAACGTCGGCATCGAGCTGTTCGGCCGCGACGGCCGGGACGTGGACGCCGTCCTCTTCCTGGACGACGACGGGCACCTGCCGCGCACCGACTCGGCCCGCCTGCTGCGCGAGGCCTTCACCGCCGACCCGGAGCTGGGCATCGTGGCCTTCCGGATCGCCGACCCCGACACCGGCGTGACCCAGCGCCGGCACGTCCCCCGGCTGCGCGCCAGCGACCCGCTGCGCTCGTCCCGGGTGACCACCTTCCTGGGTGGCGCGACCGCCGTGCGCTGCGCGGTGTTCGAGCAGGCCGGGCAGCTGCCCGCAGAGTTCTTCTACGCCCACGAGGAGACCGACCTCGCGTGGCGCGCGGCGGACGCCGGCTGGGCCATCGACTACCGCGCGGACGTGGTGCTGCACCACCCGACGACCTCGCCCGCCCGGCACGCCACCTACTTCCACAACATTGCCCGTAACAGGGTTTGGCTCGCCAGACGGAACCTTCCGGCCCTGTTGGTGCCTCTCTATCTGGGAACCTGGTTCCTGCTGACCCTGGCCCGCCGCCCCTCCTCGGAGGCGCTGAAGGCCTGGTGGGGCGGGTTCCGGGCGGGCTGGCGCGAACCCTGCGGTCCGCGGCGGCCCATGCGATGGCGTACCGTTTGGCGATTGACCAGGCTGGGCCGGCCACCGGTCATCTGATCGAATGATCGATCGCTGCGGCCGGTGACCACACACCGGCCGGACTCTCCCCGTGATCCAGTGGATCCCCATCGGCGCAAGGCCGGCGGACCCCCGTCGACCGGCCGCCCCGACCGATCCCGCGTGAAGGACGAATGTGTCGACAGTGAGTGAACCCGTCAGCCTCTCATCCCCCAGGGGGGTGGACGCGGGCCTGACCCCCAAGCAGCTTGCGGACAAGTACGGCCTGGCCGTGAGCGGCAGGCGGCCTGGCCTGATCTCCTACACCAAGCAGCTCTGGGCCCGGCGCCACTTCATCTGGGCCTTCGCCACCGCCCGCCTGGTGGCCCAGTACACCGACGCCAAGCTCGGCCAGCTGTGGCAGGTCGTGACGCCGCTGCTGAACTGCGCGGTGTTCTACCTGGTCTTCGGTGTGATCCTGAAGAGCAAGGACAACTTCCCGCCGGACACCTACATCGCCTGGCTCTGCATCGGCGTCTTCGTCTTCCAGTTCACCCAGAACGCGGTGCAGTCCGGCACCCGGGCGATCGCCGACAACCTCGGGCTGATCCGGGCGCTGCACTTCCCCCGGGCCTCGCTGCCGATCGCGTTCACCGTGATCCAGCTCCAGCAGCTGCTGATCTCGATGGTGGTGCTGGTCGGCACCGTGCTGGTCAGCGGCATCAAGCCGGGCCGGACCTGGCTGCTGATCATCCCGGCCCTGCTGCTGCAGATGATGTTCAACACGGGCATCGCCCTGGTCATGGCGCGGCTCGGCTCCAAGACCAGCGACATCTCCCAGCTGATCCCCTTCGTGATGCGGGCCTGGATGTTCCTGTCCGGCGTGATGTTCAGCATCGAGGACAAGATCAAGGAATGGCCGGACTACATCCAGACGCTGATGTCCCTCAACCCGGCCTCGGTCTACATGGACCTGCTCCGGCACGCCTTCGCGCCGATCATCTACAACCCGCACCAGCCCCAGCACCAGGTACTTCCGCACCACCAGTGGACCTACGCCATCGGGTGGGCGGTCGTGATGTTCGTGATCGGATACGTCTTCTTCTGGAAGGCCGAGGAGGAGTACGGCCGTGGCTGACGTCGAACTGAGCAAGCTGGACACCATCCGGGACGCGGACGTCGCCCGCGAGCCCACCGTCGTCGTCGACGACGTGCACATCGTCTACCGGGTGCACGGCGCCGGCTCCGGCAAGGGCAGCGCCACCTCGGCGCTGAGCCGCATCATCAGCCGCAAGCGCTCCGCGGGCGTGCGCGAGGTGCACGCCGTGCGCGGCGTCAGCTTCACCGCCTACAAGGGCGAGGCGATCGGCCTGATCGGCTCCAACGGCTCCGGCAAGTCGACCATGCTGGCCGCGATCGCGGGCCTGCTGCCGACCGAGAAGGGCGGCATCTACACCAACGGCCAGCCCTCGCTGCTGGGCGTGAACGCGGCGCTGATGAACGAGCTCACCGGTGAGCGCAACGTCATCCTCGGCTGCCTGGCGATGGGCATGGCGCCGGCCGACGTGCGCAGCCGCTACCAGGACATCGTCGAGTTCTCCGGCATCAACGAGAAGGGCGACTTCATCTCGCTGCCGATGCGCACGTACTCCTCCGGCATGGGCGCCCGCCTGCGCTTCGCCATCGCCGCCGCGAAGACCCACGACGTGCTGCTGATCGACGAGGCGCTGGCCACCGGCGACCAGGCGTTCCAGCAGCGCAGCAAGAAGCGGATCGACGAACTGCGCAAGTCCGCCGGTACGGTATTCCTGGTCAGCCACGACAACAGCTCGATCCGCGAGGTCTGCGAGCGGACGATCTGGATCGAGGCCGGCGAGCTGATCATGGACGGCCCGACCGAAGAGGTCGTCGGCCGCTACGAGCGCGGCGAGCGCCCGTAGCAGCAGGCCGTCCAGGGGGCCGGTTCCGGGGATTCCGGGGCCGGCCCCCTGTTCGTGCGCCCCCACCGGTACCCCGGGTGGCCCGCCGCCGCGGGGGTGAGCGCCCCCGTGCGCCGGGCGGGGCGCTCTTCTCCGGCGCGCCCCGTGGTGTCAGGCTGTATGCGCGGGGGCGGTGTGCCGGAGGTGGCGCCCCCGCTCGGACGCGTGTCCGAGTCGGGCCGGTGATGCCCAGCGGTGTAGAACGGGGGAGTGACAGCAGTGTCGGCTTCGGCCCAGCCCAGAGATACGTCGGTGAACCGCTCCGCGGGGGAGACCCTGGACAAGGCGGGCGCGGAGAACTTCCCGGTCGCCCCGTTCTTCCTGCCCGCGGCCTGGCGCGACGACCTGATGGCCGTCTACGGCTACGCCCGGCTGGTCGACGACGCCGGCGACGGCGACCTGGCCGATCCGGCCGCCACCGCCGCCCTGCTCGGGGTCGAGGCCACGCCTCCCGCCACCCCTTCGGCCCAGTCCGGCCCGCCGACTCCGCAGGAGGTCGCCTTCCGCCTCGCACTGCTGGACGGACTGGAGCGCGATCTCGACCGGGTCTTCGAGGCGGCGTTCCACCCGGGAGCCTCCGAGGGCCCCCGTCACCCGCTGCTGCGCAGCCTCGTGCCGCTGGTCGACCGGCACGGGCTCACCCCGGAGCCGTTCCGCCGCCTGATCGAGGCCAACCGGGTGGACCAGACCACCACCCGCTACGCCGGCTACGACGACCTGATCGGCTACTGCACCCTCTCCGCCGACCCGGTCGGCCGCCTGGTGCTGGCCATCGCCGGCGTCTCCACCCCCGAGCGGATCGAGCTGTCCGACGCGATCTGCAGCGCCCTCCAGGTGGTCGAACACCTTCAGGACGTCGCCGAGGACCTCGCCCACGGGCGGATCTACCTCCCCGCCGAGGACCTCGCCCGGTTCGGCGTCACCGAGGCGGACCTCGCCGCTCCCACCGCCGGCGGCCCGGTGCGCGAGCTGATCGCCTTCGAGGTGCAGCGGGCCCGCACCCTGCTCGACCGCGGCGCGCCATTGGTAGGTACGGTTCGGGGGAGGCTTCGACTGCTCCTGGCGGGATTCACCGCCGGCGGGTACGCGGCCCTGGCGGCCATCGAGGACGCCGGGTACGACGTGCTCGCGCAGCAGGCGAAGCCTGACAAGCGCCGCCTCGCAGCGAAGGCGGCGGCCATCTTCGCGAAGGGAAGGTGAACGCCCGAGTGGCGGCATCACCACTGGCGTCGGCCCAGGTCATGGCGGCGTACCGGTACTGCGAGGCAGTCACCGGACTTCAGGCACGCAACTTCAGCTACGGCATCCGGTTGCTGCCCGAACCCAAGCGGCTGGCCATGTCGGCCCTGTACGCCCTGGCCCGCCGGGTCGACGACATCGGCGACGGGGACCTCCCGTCCGACCGCAAGGCCGAGGCGCTGGTGCGCACCCGGGAACTGGTGGACGAGGTCCGCGCCGGGGCGGTCGCCGAGGACGACACCGACCCGATCAAGGTCGCCCTGGCCGACGCGGCCCGGCGCTTCCCGATCCCGCTCGGCGGCTTCGACGAACTGATCGACGGCGTCGAGATGGACCTCAAGGGCGCCGAGTACCAGACCTACGAGGAACTGAAGGTCTACTGCCGCTGCGTGGCCGGCTCGGTCGGCCGGCTCTCGCTCGGCGTGTACGGCTGCGACGACCCCGAGCGCGGCGCGGGCTACGCGGACACCCTGGGCCTGGCCCTGCAGCTCACCAACATCCTGCGCGACCTGCGCGAGGACGCCCTGAACGGCCGCACCTACCTGCCCGCCGAGGACCTGGCCCGGTTCGGCTGCGAGCAGGGCTTCGCGCTGCCCAGGCCGCCGGTCGGCGCCGACTTCACCGGCCTGGTGGCCTTCGAGGCCGCCCGCGCCCAGGCCGCCTTCGAGGAGGGCCTGCGGCTGCTGCCCATGCTCGACCGCCGCAGCCGGGCCTGCACCGCCGCGATGGCGGGGATCTACCACCGGCTGCTCGGCCGGATCGCCGCCGACCCCGAGTCCGTACTGCGCGGCCGGGTCTCGCTGCCGGGCTGGGAGAAGGCGTACGTCGCGCTTTCCGGGCTCGCCGGGGGGCGTTCTTGATTCTCACCGCAGTTCTGTCACGCTGTGTCAGCGGGGAATCACAAGCGGGCAGAGCAGTGTTGACCACGACCGGGCCGGTCACGAGCGTGCCGGCCGGAGCGACCGCCGCAGGGCGGTCCAGCAATCGCGAGGGGGAGGGCCGATGACCGGGCGAGCCGATGCCGCGCGCCCGGCCGCCGTGGTGGTCGGCGGCGGCCTGGCCGGGATCACCGCCGCGCTGCGGCTGGCCGAGGCCGACCACCGGGTCACGCTGGTCGAGGGGCGGCCCAGGCTCGGCGGGCTGGCGTTCTCCTTCCAGCGCGGCGAGCTGACCGTCGACAACGGCCAGCACGTGTACCTGCGCTGCTGCACCGCCTACCGCGGCCTGCTGGAGCGGCTCGGCGCCGCCCGGCTGGTCCACCTGCAGGACCGGCTGGACGTCCCGGTGCTCTCCGTCTCCGGGCCGGACGCGGCCCCGGTGCGCACCCTCGGGCGGCTGCGCCGGGCCGGCCTGCCCGTCCCGCTGCACCTGGCCGGCAGCCTCGCCCGCTACCCGCACCTCGGGCCGGCCGACCGCGCCCGGGTGGTCCGCGGCGCGCTGGCGCTCCAGGGCCTGGACCTCGCCGACCCGGCACTGGACGAGATCTCCTTCGGCGAGTGGCTGCGCCGCAACGGGCAGAACGCGAACACCCTCGCCGCGCTCTGGGACCTGGTCGGCGTCGCCACCCTGAACGCCCGGGCCGACCAGGTGTCGCTGGCGCTGGCGGCGATGGTCTTCAAGACCGGCCTGCTCTCCGACCCGGGCGCCTCCGACATCGGCACGGCCGCCGTCCCGCTCGGCGTGATCCACCACGACCGGGCGCTCGCCGAGCTGGAACGCGCCGGCGTGAAGGTGCTGCTGCGCGCCCGCGTCGCGGAGCTCAAGCCGGCGGTGCCCCAGCACGCCGTCCATCTGGAAGGCGACGCGGAGCCGCTCGCCGCCGAGACCGTCGTGCTGGCCGGCGCCCAGGACAGCGCGGCCGCCCTGCTGCCCCCGAACGCCCTCCCCGGCCAGGACCGGCTGGCCGACTTCGGCACCGCGCCGATCCTCAACGTGCACGTGGTCTACGACCGCAAGGTGCTGCGGCGGCCGTTCTTCGCCGCCCTCGGCTCCCCGGTGCAGTGGGTCTTCGACCGCACCGCGCACTCCGGCCTGGCCGGCACCGGGCTCGGCCGGGCCCACCCCGGAGCCCAGTACCTGGCGCTCTCGCAGTCCGCCGTCCAGGACGAGATCGACCTGCCGGTCGCGGAGCTGCGCCGCCGGTACCTGCCGGAGCTGGCGCGACTGCTCCCGGCCGCCGCCGGGGCCGAGGTGCTGGACTTCTTCGTCACCCGTGAGCGCACCGCCACCTTCGACCCGGCGCCCGGCAGCGCGCTGCTGCGCCCGTCGGCCCGCACGGACGTCCCCGGCCTCTTGCTGGCCGGCGCGTGGACGGCCACCGGCTGGCCCGCGACCATGGAGGGGGCTGTGCGCAGCGGCCACGCCGCGGCCGACGCGGCGCTCGCCGCGGCCGGCAGCCGGCTCCCGGTGGATCGGGGCGACGGGAGGTGGCCCCGGTGACGGCGGGCGCCGCCGGGGACCCCGCCAGAGCCGGCGGGCCTCCCGTCGACCGCGGCGGGAACGACACCGGCCGCACCGGCGGCACCGGCGGCACTGACAGCGGTGACACCGGCACCAGCCGCACCGACCCGAGCCGCATCGACACCGGCCACATCGACACCAGCCGCACCGACAGCGCAAGCACCCGGCAGCCCCGGGCGGTCCGGCACCACGAGGGAGAGGGAACGCACGTGGAGTCACGCACCGGCAGCGCCGTCGGAGGCACGGCGCACGCCGAACCGGTCTCGGTGCCGGAGCTGCTGGCCCGCAGCCGCACGCTCTGCACCCCGCCGCTACGGTCCGCCGTCGCCCGTTTGGCCGCACCGATGGACACCGTCGCCGCGTACCACTTCGGCTGGATCGACCGGGACGGCACTCCGTCCAAGGGCGACGGCGGCAAGGCCGTGCGCCCCGCCCTGGCCCTGCTCTCCGCCCGGGCCACCGGCGCCGCCGCCGAGGTCGGCGTGCCGGGCGGGGTCGCGGTTGAACTGGTGCACAACTTCTCCCTGCTCCATGATGATCTGATGGACGGTGACGAGACCCGGCGGCACCGGGCCACCGCCTGGACGGTCTTCGGTCCGGCTCAGGCGATCCTGGTCGGCGACGCCCTGGCGACGCTCGGCACGGAGGTGCTGCTCGACGCCGCGGTGCCCGGCGGTACGAGCCCCACCGACGCCGCGCGGGCCGTCCGGCTGCTCACCACGGCGACCCGCCGACTGATCGACGGCCAGGCCATGGACGTCGCCTTCGAACAGCGCGACAGCGTCACCGTCGCCGAGTGCCTGGAGATGGAGGGCGGCAAGACCGCGGCGCTGCTGGCGGCCGCCTCGGCGATCGGCGCCGTCCTGGCCGGGGCCGACGACAAGGTCTCCGAACCGCTCGAGCGCTACGGCCACCACCTGGGCCTGGCCTTCCAGGCGGTGGACGACCTGCTCGGCATCTGGGGCGCCACCGAGGTCACCGGCAAGCCGCACTGGGGCGATCTGCGCCAGCGCAAGAAGTCCCTGCCGGTCGCCGCCGCGTTGGCCGAGGGCGGCGCGGCCTCGCGCCGGCTCGCCGAGCAGCTGGCCGACCCGAAGGGCCGCGGCGAGGAGGGCGAGCCCGAGCTCGCCGCCCGGGCCGCGCTGATCGAAGAGGCCGGCGGCCGCGCCTGGACCCAGGAGGAAGCCCGCCGCCAGCACACGACTGCCCTCGCCGCCCTGGACGAGGTGCCCATGTCCGACGAGGTGCGCGAGCACTTCGTCGCACTCGCCGAATTCGTGGTGGTACGAGAGAGGTGACGTTACGTTGACAGCAACCGCGGACGGCCGGCTCGACCCTGAGTACGATTCCGAGCCGGTCGCGGTGGGCGACCGCCCCCCGACCCTGCTGGGCGCCGGGCGGTGGCAGCCCGAAGACACCGACCAGCTCCGGCCGGCCGGTGAGGCGGACCTCGGAGCGGCCGACGCGCAGGAGGCCCTGGCCCGTGCCACCACCCACCTGCTCTCGCTGCAGAGCTCCGAGGGCTGGTGGAAGGGCGACCTGGAGACCAACGTCACGATGGACGCCGAGGACTTACTGCTGCGGCAGTTCCTCGGGATCCGGACCGAGGACCAGACCAAGGCCACCGCCGAGTGGATCCGGTCCCAGCAACGGGAGGACGGCACCTGGGCCACCTTCCACGGCGGGCCGGCCGAACTGTCCACCACCGTCGAGGCGTACGTCGCCCTCAAACTCGCCGGCGACGACCCCGAGGCCCCGCACATGGTGGCCGCCGCGCGGTACGTCCGCTCCGCCGGGGGCATCGCGGCCGCCCGGGTCTTCACCCGGATCTGGCTCGCGCTCTTCGGCTGGTGGCCGTGGGAACGGCTCCCCGAGATGCCGCCCGAGATCATCTTCCTGCCCAAGTGGCTGCCGCTGAACATCTACGCCTTCGGCTGCTGGGCCCGCCAGACCATCGTCCCGCTGACCGTCGTCTCGGCCCACCGCCCCGTCCGTCCGGCGCCCTTCCCGCTCACCGAGCTGCACACCGACCCGGACCACCCCTACCCCGACCGGCCGCTCGCCCCCGCCACCAGCTGGGACGGCCTCTTCGAGCGCCTCGACAAGGTCCTGCACGCCTACCACCACCGGGCCCTGCGCCCGCTGCGCCGGCTCGCCGTCTCGCAGGCCTGCCGCTGGATCGTCGAACGGCAGGAGGCCGACGGCTGCTGGGGCGGCATCCAGCCGCCGGCCGTGTACTCGCTGATCGCCCTGCACCTGGAGGGCTACGAGCTGGAGCACCCGGTGATGAAGGCCGGACTCTCCTCCTTCGACCGCTTCACCGTGCACACCGAGGACGGCCGCCGCTGGCTGGAGGCCTGCCAGTCCCCGGTCTGGGACACCTGCCTGGCCACCATCGCGCTGGTCGACGCCGGGCTGCCGGCCGACCACCCGGCGCTGGTCTCGGCCGTCGACTGGATGCTCGGCGAGGAGATCCGCAAGGACGGCGACTGGTCCGTCCAGCGGCCCTCGCTGGCCCCCGGCGGCTGGGCCTTCGAGTTCGAGAACGACACCTACCCCGACATCGACGACACCGCCGAGGTGGTGCTCGCGCTGGGCCGGGTCGACCACCCCGACCCGGCCAAGGTCGATGCGGCGATGGACCGCGGCGTGCTCTGGAACCTCGGCATGCAGTCCAAGAACGGGGCCTGGGGCGCCTTCGACGTCGACAACACCAGCACGCTGCCCAACAAGCTGCCGTTCTGCGACTTCGGCGAGGTGGTCGACCCGCCGTCCGCCGACGTCACCGCCCACGTGGTGGAGATGCTCGCCGAGACCGGCCGGGCCCGCGACCGGCGCACCCGGCGCGGCGTCGAGTGGCTGCTGCACAACCAGGAGGCGGACGGCTCCTGGTTCGGCCGCTGGGGCACCAACTACATCTACGGCACCGGCTCGGTGCTGCCCGCCCTGGTCGCGGCCGGCGTCCCGGACGAGCACCCGGCGATCCGGCGGGCCGTCCGCTGGCTGGAGGACCGGCAGAACACCGACGGCGGCTGGGGCGAGGACATGCGCTCCTACGAGGACCCGGCCCGCTGGGCCGGGCGCGGCGACTCCACCGCCTCGCAGACCGCGTGGGCGCTGATGGCGCTGCTCGCGGCCGGGGAGGGCCCGGACGGCCGGGCCAACCCGGCGGTGGAACGCGGCGTGGACTGGCTGGTGTGCACCCAGCTGCCCGAGGGCACCTGGGACGAGCCGCAGTTCACCGGCACCGGCTTCCCGTGGGACTTCTCCATCAACTACCACCTGTACCGGTTGGTCTTCCCGGTCACCGCGCTCGGCCGCTACCTGCACGGCAGCCCCGCCTTCGGCGGCAGGAACGGCGACACCCCGGCGATCGGGGCGGCGCGGTGACCACCGCACCGCTGCTGGTGCTCTGCGCGCTGGGCCCCGAGGTCTGGGCGCTGCGCGGCGGCGACTGGCGCGGCGCGGCCGGCGGGCCGCCGGTGCTGGTGCGCACCGGCATGGGCCGGCGGCGGGCCGCGCTGACCGTCCGCCGGCTGCTCGGCTCCGCCCCCGGCGGCTACGGCGCGGTCGTGGTGGCCGGCTTCGGCGCCGCGGTCGGCCCGGGCGTGCTGCCGGGCGACATCGTGGTCGCCGGCGGCGTGCGCGACGCGGAGGGGCACCTGTACCCCGTCGACTCCGGACCGGAGCTCGCCAGGGCCCTCAAGGAGCTCGGCCTGACCGCGCACGCCGGGGTGCACCACACCGCCGACCACGTCGTCCGCGGCCTCGAACGGCGGGCCCTGCACCTCCAGGGCGCGCTCGCCGTCGACATGGAGGCCGCCGCCGTGCTGGCCGCGCTGCGGGAACGGCGGCCGACGCTGCCCGCCGCCGTCCTGCGGGTGGTCGTGGACACCCCCGAGCGCGAACTGCTGCGGCTCGGAACCCTCCCGGCGGGGGTGCGTGCCTGGCGGACCCTGCGGGCGGCGGTACCCGCCCTGGTCGACTGGTACCGGCAGGAGTCCCGGCCCGGCCCCGCGGACCTGAACCACCCCACATCCTCGACGCTCCCCCAGGAGGCGAGCTAGCCATGGCCATGCCGTTGCGCCAGACCGTGCGGGTCGGCACCTACCTCATGCAGCAGAAGCTGCTCAAGCGCCGGGACAAGTTCCCGCTGATCGTCGAACTGGAGCCGCTGTTCGCCTGCAACCTCGCCTGTGAGGGCTGTGGCAAGATCCAGCACCCGGCGGGTGTGCTGAAGCAGCGGATGCCGGTGGCCCAGGCGGTCGGCGCGGTCCTGGAGTCGGGTGCCCCGATGGTCTCGATCGCCGGCGGCGAGCCACTGATGCACCCGCAGATCGACGAGATCGTCCGCCAGCTCGTCGAGCGCCGCAAGTACGTCTTCCTCTGCACCAACGCGCTGCTGATGCGCAAGAAGATGGACAAGTTCAAGCCCTCGCCGTACTTCACCTTCGCCGTGCACATCGACGGCATGCGCGAGCGGCACGACGAGTCGGTGGCCAAGGAGGGCACCTTCGACGAGGCGGTGGCGGCGATCAAGGAGGCCAAGCGGCGCGGCTTCCGGGTCACCACCAACAGCACCTTCTTCAACACCGACACCCCGCAGACCATCATCGAGGTGCTGGACTTCCTCAACGACGAGCTCAAGGTCGACGAGATGATGATCTCCCCGGCCTACGCCTACGAGAAGGCCCCCGACCAGGAGCACTTCCTCGGCGTCGACCAGACCCGGGAGCTCTTCCGCAAGGCCTTCGCCGGCGGCAACCGGAGCCGCTGGCGGCTCAACCACAGCCCGCTCTTCCTGGACTTCCTGGAGGGCAAGGCCGACTTCGAGTGCACCCCCTGGGGCATCCCCAACTACTCGCTGTTCGGCTGGCAGCGGCCCTGCTACCTGATGGCCGACGGCTACGTGCCCACCTACCGCGAACTCGTCGAGAAGACCGACTGGAGCAAGTACGGCCGCGGCAAGGACCCGCGCTGCGCCAACTGCATGGCGCACTGCGGCTACGAGCCGACCGCCGTACTCGCCACCATGGGCTCGCTCAAGGAGTCGCTGCGCGCCATCACCGAGACCATCGGCGCCAACCGCGGCCACTGAGCCGGTCGTTCGACCGCGCCACCGCTCCCGAGGACACCCCGTCCGGCCCGGGCCCCGCGCCCGGGCCGGCCCCGCTCCCGCCGGGCGGCGGCACCACCGCACCACTCCGAGTCGTGAGGTGTACCCATGTCACTGCTCTCCAGCGTCACGTCCCCGGCCGAACTGCGAAAGCTTCCGGCGGTCGAACTCCCGCTGCTCGCCGACGAGATCCGCGCGTTCCTGATCGACGCCGTCACCCGCACCGGCGGACACCTCGGGCCCAACCTCGGCGTGGTCGAGCTGACCATCGCCCTGCACCGGGTCTTCGACTCCCCGTACGACCGGATCGTCTTCGACACCGGTCACCAGAGCTACGTCCACAAACTGCTCACCGGCCGCCAGGACTTCTCCCGGCTGCGGATGAAGGGCGGGCTCTCCGGCTACCCCTCGCGCGGCGAGTCCGAACACGACCTGGTCGAGAACTCGCACGCCTCCACCGCCCTGTCCTACGCCGACGGCCTCGCCAAGGCCGCCCGACTGCTCGGCCAGCACGACCGGCACACCGTCGCGGTGATCGGCGACGGCGCGCTCACCGGCGGGCTCGCCTGGGAGGCGCTCAACAACATCGCCGAGGCCCGCGACCGGCCGCTGGTCATCGTCGTCAACGACAACGAGCGCTCCTACGCCAGGACCATCGGCGGCCTCGCCAACCACCTGGCCACCCTGCGCACCACCCAGGGGTACGAACGCTTCCTCGCCCTCGGCAAAGGTGCGCTGCAGCGCACCCCGCTCGTCGGCCAGCCGATCTTCGACGCGCTGCACGGGGCCAAGAAGGGCTTCAAGGACGCCTTCGCGCCACAGGGCATGTTCGAGGACCTCGGGCTGAAGTACCTCGGGCCGATCGACGGCCACGACCTCGGCGCCGTCGAACAGGCGCTGCGCCAGGCGCGCAACTTCGGCGGCCCCGTCATCGTGCACTGCCTCACCGTCAAGGGACGCGGCTACCGGCCCGCCGAACAGGACGAGGCCGACCGCTTCCACGCCGTCAACCCGATCGACCCGTACACCTGCCTGCCGATCTCGCCCAGCGGCGGAGTGTCCTGGACCTCGGTGTTCGGCGACGAGCTGGTCGCGCTCGGCGCCGAGCGGCCCGACCTGGTGGCGATCACCGCGGCCATGCTCCAACCGGTGGGCCTGGCCCGCTTCGCCAAGGCCTTCCCGGAACGCACCTTCGACGTCGGCATCGCCGAGCAGCACGCCGTCACCTCCGCCGCCGGCCTCGCCACCGGCGGCCTGCACCCGGTCGTCGCCGTCTACGCGACCTTCCTGAACCGGGCCTTCGACCAGGTCCTGATGGACGTCGCCCTGCACCGGCTCGGTGTCACCTTCGTCCTCGACCGCTCCGGGGTCACCGGCAGCGACGGCGCCTCGCACAACGGCATGTGGGACATGTCGATCCTGCAGGTCGTCCCGGGCCTCAGGCTCGCCGCCCCGCGCGACGCCGACCAGCTGCGGGCCCAGCTGCGCGAGGCCGTCGAGGTCGCGGACGCCCCCACCGTGGTCCGCTTCCCCAAGGCCACCATCGGGCCCGCCGTGCCGGCCGTCGAGCGGATCGGCGGGATGGACGTCCTGCTGCGCACCGGCCGGCCGTCGGAGATCCTCCTGGTCGCGGTCGGCACCACCGCCGCCGCCTGCCTGGACGCCGCCCGGCTGCTGCTCGCCGAGGGCTTCACCGCGACCGTCGTCGACCCCCGCTGGGTCAAACCGGTCGACCCGGCCCTGCCGGAACTGGCCGCCGCCCACCGGCTGGTCGTCACCGTCGAGGACAACGGCCGCACCGGTGGCGTCGGCGCCGCCGTCGCCCAGGCGCTGCGCGACGCCGACGTGGACGTGCCGGTGCGGGTGCTCGGCCTGCCGCAGGAGTTCCTCGGCCACGCCGCCCGCGGGGAGATCCTGGAGGAGACCGGCCTGACCGGCACCGGAGTCGCCGCGCAGACCGCCGTCTTCGCCAAGAACCTGCTACCGAACCGAGGAGCGAACCAGCGCCATGCCGGCTGACCCCGACCGCACCGCCGCCGCCAGCTTCGACCTCGCCGCGCTGATCGCCGAACGCGGCGCCGAGCGGTACGAGCTGCACGGCCGCCACCTCAACCCGCAGCTGCCGCGCATGCTGCACACCATCGGGTTCGACAAGTACTACGAGCGCGCCAAGGGCCCGTACTTCTACGACGCCGAGGGCAACGAGTACCTCGACATGCTGGCCGGCTTCGGCATCTTCGCGCTGGGCCGCCACCACCCGGTCGTGCGGTCGGCGATCCAGCAGGTGATGGACCTCGACCTGCCGGACCTGGTCCGCTTCGACTGCTCGCCGCTGCCCGGGCTGCTCGCCGAGCGGCTGCTCTCGTACGCGCCCGGGCTGGACCGGGTGTTCTTCGGCAACAGCGGCACCGAGGCGGTGGAGACCGCGCTCAAGTTCGCCCGGTACGCCACCGGCCGCAGGCGCGTCCTGTACGCCGACCACGCCTTCCACGGGCTGACCACCGGCTCGCTCTCCGTCAACGGGGAGAGCGGTTTCCGCAAGGGCTTCGACCCGCTATTGCCGGACACCGCCATCCCGCTCGGCGACCTCGGCGCGCTGGCCAAGGAGCTGAGGCGCGGCGATGTTGCGGCCCTGATCGTCGAGCCGATCCAGGGCAAGGGCGTCCTGGCGCCGCCGCCCGGCTGGCTGCGCGCCGCGCAGGCCCTGCTGCACGAGCACAGGGCGCTGCTGATCTGCGACGAGGTGCAGACCGGGATCGGCCGTACCGGCGAGTTCTTCGCCTACCAGCACGAGGAGGGCGTGCTGCCCGACCTGGTCTGCGCGGCCAAGGCGCTCTCCGGCGGCTACGTACCGGTCGGGGCGACGCTCGGCAAGAGCTGGATCTTCGAGAAGGTGTACTCCTCGATGGACCGGGTGCTGGTGCACTCGGCCAGCTTCGGCGCCAACGCCCAGGCGATGGCGGCCGGACTGGCGACCCTGGAGGTGATGCGCGAGGAGAAGGTGGTGGAGAACGCGCGTCAGGTCGGCGACCAGTTGCGCGAGCGGCTGGCCGCGCTGGTCGACCGGTACGAGCTGCTCGCCGAGGTGCGCGGCCGGGGGCTGATGATCGGCATCGAGTTCGGCCGGCCCAAGTCGCTCAAGCTGCGCACCGGCTGGACGGCCCTGCAAGCCGCGCGCAAGGGGCTGTTCGCCCAGATGGTGGTCGTCCCGCTGCTCCAGCGGCATCGGATCCTGACCCAGGTGTCCGGTGACCACCTGGAGGTGATCAAGCTGATCCCGCCGCTGATCATCACGGAGCGCGACGTCGACCGGTTCGTGGACGCCTTCACCGACATCATGGATGACGCTCACCGGGGGAGCGGGCTGATGTGGGACTTCGGGCGGACGCTGGTGAAGCAGGCGGTCGGCAGCCGCTGAGCCGGTTCCGGGCCGGCTCTGGGTGGGTGCTCGGTGGCGGTGCGGAAGTGTTGCGGAAGTGCCCCGGGAGTGGGAAGTCGGCCGGGCCGACTTCCCACTCCGTGGGAGACACCGTGTCAGAGCTCGGTCCGGCGGCGCCGGATGACCACGATGAGATCGACGGTGGCGAACAGGGTGAGCAGACCGCAGGCGACGGCGAAGCCGGTCAGGGTCCCCTGGCTGGGGGCGCCGTTGGCGGGGGAGGCCGCCGCCCAGATCGCGAAGCCCGCCGTCGCGAGCGCGAACAGCGGTGTGAAGGTGAGCGACAGCAGGTAGCGGAGCTTGAGGTCGCTGCGGGCGGTGGCCGGCTCGGTGCCGCTGCGCCACGGCCGTCGCGGGGTGGTGGTGCGCATGGCCGTTCACCTCCGGGCCGCGCGGGTGGGGGCTACGATTCCAGCGTACGTCCGTGGGGGAGAGCGGGGGAGACGCGATGACGGGGTCGGACGCGGCGGCGGACGCCGAGGGCTACGCGGGGCTGCGGATCGAACGGGCCCGGGAGCTGGCCCGGCGGCACGGCTGGGCCTCGGTCCGGGTTCTGGAGCCGGGGGCGATGATGACCATGGACCACCGTGAGGGCCGGCTCAACCTCGCGGTGCGCGACGGCGTGGTCGAGCGCAGCTGGGAGGGGTAGGGCCGTCCTCCCGGTGGTCTTGGCGTGCGGGCTCAGTGGCCCGGCCGCCGGGCCAACCGCTGTTCGGCGGCGACGACCATCGGCTCCAGCAGCGGCAGCGAGAGCAGCACCAGCAGTCCGGCGGCCCAGCCGGCCAGCACGTCGGTGACCCAGTGGGTGCCCAGGTAGAGCGTGGTCAGGCCGATCGAGCAGGCGGTGGCGGCGGCGATCACCGCGCCGGTGCGCCGCCAGCGGACCGCGAGGTAGGCGAGCACGCCCCAGGTGACGACCGCGTTGGCGGTGTGACCGGACGGGAAGATGGTGCCGCCGGAGAACAGTTCGGGCGAGCCGACGTACTGGGCGTAGTGCGGGCCGAGCCGGCCGGTGACGATCTTGACCGCGCCGACCGTGACGTTGAGCAGCAGCAGCGCGACGGCCATCACCAGCAGCGGGCGCAGCCGCCCCAGCCGGTGCGCGCGCCAGCCGAGCCAGACGAAGGCGGCGATGGCGGAGGGGCCGCGTTGCCCGGCGACCACCCAGGTGTCGAGCAGCGGTTCCAGGCTGGGCCAGTGGTCGTAGGGGCGGAACAGCCGGACCGACCAGTCGAGGTCGACCAGGGCGGTGTTGAGCAGGACACCGGCCAGGACCAGCAGGTAGGCGACGCAGGTCACGGCGAGCAGGGCGGCCTGTCGGCGGCTCATCGGCGGCCAGCCGGGCTCGCGGCGGTGGACTCGTTCGGGGCTCGGGCGCTCGCGGTGGGTGGTGGTGAGCTGCTCCGGCCCCTGGTTGGGATAGGGCGCGGGGGTACTCGGGGCTTGCACGGGGGTGACCTTACCCATCCGGCCGGGGCTATTCCGGAGGGATTTGTCATTTTCCCGTGAAATCGACAATTGGCGGGGAGAGGTCCGCCCGGGGAGTGATTTCCGTGATTCTCGGATCGAATGCCAGTGTGGTGTTCGAATGATTCTGCAAAAGCCCCGGTAAAGAAAACGGAGTGGGAGGTCGGTGCGGCCGGCTTCCCACTCCGTGGTAACCCTGTGTAGGTTCCGTGCTCAGTCGAGGGGGCCGCCCGCGACGTAGATCACCTGCCCGGAGACGAAGCCGGCGCCCTCGCTCGCGAGGAAGGAGATGGTGTGGGCGACGTCCTCAGGCAGACCGACCCGCTGGACCGGGATCTGGGAGGCCGCAGCCCGCTTGAAGTCTTCGAAGTCCATGCCGACCCGGGCGGCGGTGGCCGCGGTCATGTCGGTGGCGATGAAGCCGGGCGCCACGGCGTTGGCGGTGATGCCGAACTTGCCCAGCTCAATGGCCAAAGTCTTGGTGAAGCCCTGCAGACCGGCCTTGGCGGCCGAGTAGTTGGCCTGACCGCGGTTGCCCTGGGCGGAGGAGGAGGACAGGTTGACGATGCGGCCGAAACCGGCGTCCACCATGTGCTTCTGCACCGCGCGGGTCATCAGGAAGGCCCCGCGCAGGTGGACGTTCATGACCGTGTCCCAGTCGGACTCGGACATCTTGAAGAGCAGGTTGTCGCGGAGCACGCCCGCATTGTTGACCAGCACGACGGGGGCGCCGAGTTCGGCGGCCACCCGGTCGACGGCGGCCTGCACCTGGTCGGCGTCCGAGACGTCGGCGCCCACGGCCAGGGCCCGCCCGCCGGCCGCGGTGATCCGGTCGACGGTGTCCTTCCCGGCGGTCTCGTCCAGGTCGAGGACGGCCACGGCGTAGCCGTCGGCGGCCAGTTGCACGGCGGTGGCGGCGCCCAGGCCGCGGGCGGCGCCGGTGACGACGGCGACCCGGGGGGCGGTGCTCTGCTCGGTCATGCGCGCTCTCGTCTCTCTCGGGGTGGTCTCCGCGGGGAGCGCCCCGGGGAGGGTGGCCACACCCTACCCGCGAGTAGGGAGGGCGAACAGGGTCGGAGAGCCGCACGTGACGGTCGGTAAGGACCGACCGGTCGGCTTTCTACTGAGAACGGGTTACCGAGAGGGCGTGGCGGCCGCGTAAATATGCCAATGTTGCCGAACCTGCGTCTACTATCCGCCCCTGCCTGCCAGCAAGGGCCCGCCGTTTGTATAGTGTCCGCCAGCAGCCACCGGCTGCACGGCTGGAGCGCCCTCCCTCATAGCTGGACGCCCACTCGCCGTTACTGCCCCACCCGGGTGTCCCACACACACCGGGTGTGACATCGGGACGGATACATGGTGCTGGGGGAGATCCCGACGACCCGCGTGTCCGCGCGACTGCAACAGTCGCCCGGACACCTGATTCGCGTTGCACAGCAGGTTCACACCAGGCTGTGGTCCGAGCATGTCGGAGCCGATCTCACGGCTCCGCAGTTCGCCGTTCTGCTGGTCCTGGCCCTCGAACCGGGTGCCGACCAGCGGACGGTCGGCGAGCGAGCCTCGCTGGACAAGGCGACGATGGCGGAGATGGTCGCGCGGCTGGTCCGCCGCGGCTTGGTGCTGCGAAGGCGTGACCCGGCCGACGGCCGGCGAAAACTGCTCGCGCTCTCGCAGAGCGGTGCCCAGGCGGTGCGTGAGGCCACCGGTGGTGTGGTCCGCGTGCAGCGCACCCTGTTCGAGCCGCTGACGGCGGAGGAGCAGGTGGAGATCGTGCGGGTGATGGCCAAGATAGCCAGGCTGGAGCCCGCCGCGGTCGCCGTGTTCTCCGACGCGCGGCCGACACTGGACGCGCAGCGGGCGATCGGCTACCTGATCAGGGTGGGCCAGCAGGTGCACACCAAACTCTGGTCGGAGCACGTCGGTGCGGAGCTGACGGCTCCGCAGTACGCGGTGCTGGACGCGCTGGAACTGGAGCCGGGCGCCGACCAGCGTACGGTCGGTGAGCTGGCCTCGCTGGACAAGGCGACGATGGCCGAGATGGTCAGCCGGCTGGTGCGCCGCGGTCTGGTGCAGCGCCGGCGCGACCCCTCGGACGGGCGCCGCAACCTGCTGTCGCTCTCGCCGGCGGGCCAGGACCTGCTGCACCGTTCGACGGCCGGCGTGGCCGAGGTCCAGCGGCTGCTGCTCGCCCCGCTGGACGAGGGTGAGCACGGGCCCGCGCTGGCGCTCCTCGGCAAGGCGGCGCGGCTCTAGAGGGATCCTTTGAGCGCCAGCCAAAACGATTCGCCAACGTACGGAAGGCCCGGTGTGTTGAGGGCTTGAGGCGTTGGTGGTTCAAGGAGTTGGCGGCTCAAGGCGTTGGTGGCCTGACCCGCCGGAGGCCGTTGCTCGTTGGCGCCGGCGGATCGTGGCACACCGAAGACCGCCCACCCCTGATCGGGGTGGGCGGTCGTTCGACATGACCGCTCGTCAGAGAAGTCGGACGGCGGGTGCCGTCAGTTCCAGTCGAACTCCTGCGGGTCCGGACCGATCCGCGTGCCGGTGGCGACACCGGCGATCGCGGCGAGGTCCTCGGCGTCCAGCTTGAAGCCGGCGACGTCCAGGTTCTCCCGGATGCGGGCGGGGGTGACCGACTTCGGGATCGCGATCACGCCGCTCTGCAGGTGCCAGCGGAGCACCACCTGGGCGACCGTGCGGCCGTGCTTCTCGGCGATCTTCGCCAGCGCCGGCTCGGCGAGCAGCTCCTTGCCCTGGCCCAGCGGGCTCCAGGCCTCGGTGGCGATGCCGTGCTGGGCGTGGAAGGCGCGCAGCTCGGTCTGCGGGAAGTACGGGTGCAGCTCGACCTGGTTCAGCACCGGGACGACCGAGGTCTCGTCGAGCAGCCGGGTGAGCTGCTCGGGCCCGAAGTTGGAGACGCCGACCGACTTGACCCGGCCGTCCGCCTTCAGCTGCTCGAAGGCCTTCCAGACGTTCAGGTAGCTGCCGTGCTTCGGGCGCGGCCAGTGGATCAGGTAGAGGTCGACGTAGTCGAGGCCGAGCTTGGCCAGCGACGCGTCGAACTCGCGCAGGACGGCGTCGCGGCCCTGCTCGCCCGACCAGTCGCGGGTGCCCGAGTTCCACAGCTTGGTGGTGATGTAGAGGTCCTCGCGGGCCACGCCGCCGGCCAGGGCCTCGGTGATCGCCTGGCCGGTGCCGGCCTCGTTCTCGTAGATGGCCGCGGTGTCGATGGAGCGGTAGCCCGCCTCGATCGCGGTGCGGACGGCGGCCGTGGCCTCGTCGTCCGGGACCTGCCACACGCCGAATCCGAGCTGCGGGATCTGCGCGCCGTCGTTCAGCGTGACGTTGGGGATGTTGCTCACGGGAAGGGGTGCCCTCCTGGTCGTCCGTGTGATTCCAGAAAGGGGCAACTGGCACCCGGGCGGGATTGTTCCCGCCGTTCGGGGGAATCTTGCGGGGCCGGAGGCCCGCTGCGGCGGGGATTCAGGGGCCGGGTAGCGAAAAAACCTGTTGCGCGGATCACATCGGGGTTGGCAGGCTCGCGGCCATGACCTCCTGAGATCCGGGCCCTTCATGCCCTTCCCGCCTACGCCCGGCCGTCCCGTCCGGCGCCGCTCCGGACGCGCCGATGCCGCCGGGGCGAGGTGCCGCGCTGTCGCCCGCCGCCGTCCGGCTTCCGTCGTTCGCGCGAGCCGGGCCCGCCGTGCCGCGAGACCCGCGCCTCCGGCTCGTGACCTTCTCCCGGCGTGTCCGCTCACGCCTGTTCGCACCCTCCAGCACCCTCCAGTGCCGTCCCGCACCCTCCTGTATCGGAGCGTCATGCTGCTGACCCCCCTGCCGTTGGCCGACCCCGGCAGTCCCGACCTCTCCTCACCCCTGGCCTTCCTGCGCTGGCTCCAGCGCGGCCAGCGGCGCGGGCAGGTGCTCGCCACCTGCTGGGCGCTGCTGGAGATGGGCGGCCAGGCGGCGCTGCCGATACCGCTCGGGTGGGGCGTGCAGGCCGCCGTCGACGGCGAGGCCGCCGGGATCTGGCGGGCCGGCGCCCTCGCGGTGGCGCTCGCCGTGCTGTCCGCGCTCGGTGCCGTGCTGCTGCACCGCCAGGCGGTCTGGAACTGGATCCACGCGGCGTGCCACGTGCGGCAGCTGGTGGCCCGGCAGGCCTCGCACCTGGGCGCCGGGCTGTCCTGCCGGATCGCCACCGGCGAGGTCGTCGCGGTCGGCAGCGGGGACGTCGAGCGGATCGGCTGGTACGTCGAACTCGTCGCCCGGGTCCGGGCCGCGGTGATCGTCTGGCTGGCCGTCAGCTCGTCCGTGCTGGTCGTCGAACCGGTGCTCGGGGTCGGGGTGCTGCTCGGCGTCCCGGTGCTGGCAGCCGCCGTCTGGCCGCTGATCGGGCCGTTCGAGCGGCGGTACGAGCAGCAGCGCACGCTCGGCGGCAAGGCCACCGAGCTGGCCGCCGACACCGTGGCGGGGCTGCGGGTGCTGCGCGGCATCGGCGGCGAGGAGCTGTTCCTGGACCGGTACCGGGCCGCCTCCCAGAAGGTCCGGGCCGCGGCCGTCCGATCGGCCCGGCTCTGGTCGCTGATGCAGGCCCAACAGGTCCTGTTGCCGGGCCTGTTCGTGATCGGGGTGACGTGGTACGGCGCCCGGCAGGCGGCCGCGGGCGAACTCGCCGTCGGCACCCTGATCGCCGTGTACGGCGCCACCGCCTTCCTCGCGGCGCCGCTGCGGATCCTGGGCGAGGCCGCACACGCCTGGAGCGTCGCCCGGGTCTCCGCCGGGCGCGCCGTCCGGGTGCTCTCGCTCAGCCGTACCAGCGGCGTGGCCGAGGCCTCGCTGAACAAGCCGGGGAACGCCGACCTGTTCGACCCGGCGACCGGGCTGACCGCGCGGGCCGGGGAGCTGACCGCGGTCGTCTGCGGGGACCCGGACTTCGCCGGGGCGCTCGCCGGGCGGCTCGGCGGGCACGTCCCAGCCGCCGGCGACGAGCCGGAGCAGCCCTCCGTCCGGCTCGGCGGGACGGAGCTGGACGCGGTACCGCTGGCCGAGGCCAGGGCGGCGGTGCTGGTCCACGACAAGGAGCCGGTGCTGCTCTCCGGCACCCTGGCCGGGCTGTTCGACATCCCGTCCTCGGGGCGGGTCTCGGTGGCCGAGGCGCTGGCCGCCGCCCGGTCCGACGACGTGCTGGAGGCTCTGGTGGACGGCTCGCCGGAGTGCGAGGGCGACGCGATGCTCGCCCGGATCACCGAGCGCGGGCGCTCGCTGTCCGGCGGGCAGCGCCAGCGACTCGCCCTGGCCCGTGCGCTGCTGGCCGACCCGCCGGTCCTCGTCCTGGACGAGCCGACCAGCGCGGTGGACGCCCACACCGAGTCCAGGATCGCCACCGGACTGCGGGACACCCGGGCGGGGCGCACCACCGTGCTCTTCGCGACCAGCCCGCTGCTGCTCGACCAGGCGGACCGGGTGGTGCTGCTGCGCGACGGCCGGGCGGCCGTGGCCGGGCGGCACCGCGACCTGATGCGGACCGAGCCGGCCTACCGGGCCGTGGTCACCCGCGAAGAGCAGCCGGAACCGGTGGGGGAGCCGGTATGAGCGGCCGCGTGGGCACCCGCGCCGTCCGTCCCGCCCGACCCGCCGCACACCTGAGGAGCACGTCATGAAGCCCCCCGTCCATGAGGAGCAGGGGCCGGCCACCACCCTGCCGGTCGGCTCACCGGCCGCCGTGCGCGCCTACCTGCGCCTGCTCGCCCGGCGCCACCGCGGCGGGTTCTCCGCGGTGGTGGGGTTGCACTCGGTGGCCACCGTGGCCGGGCTGGTGGGCCCCTGGGTGCTCGGCAGCCTGGTCGAGTCGCTGGCCACCGGCACCGCCGAGGCCACCATCGCGGTCGCGGTCGGCTGGTACCTGCTGGCGCTGGTGGTGCAGTCCGCCTTCACCGGCTGGTCCCGGATGCGCGGTGCCGTCCTCGGCGAGCGGGTGCTGGCCGACCTGCGCGAGGACTTCCTGGTCCGCTCGGTCGCGCTGCCCACCGGCGTGCTGGAGCGGGCCGGCACGGGGGACCTGGTCTCCCGGGGCACCACGGACATCGACCGGCTGGACAAGTCGGTGCGCGAGGCCGTGCCCGAACTCGCCGTCGCCATCGTGTCGTTGCTGCTGGTGATCGGCGCCCTGCTGGTCACCTCGCCGCTGCTCGCGCTCACCTCGCTGGTCGGCCTGCCGCTGCTGCTGGTCAGCTCCCGCTGGTACTTCAAGCGCGCGCCGCAGTCCTACCGCAACGAGTCGGCCGGGTACGCCGCGGTGAACACCGTGCTGGCCGAGACGGTGGACGCCGGGCGGACGGTGGAGACGCTGCGCCTGGGCGACCAGCGGATCGCCCTGACGGACCGTAAGCTGGGAGAGTGGCTCGCCTGGGAGCGCTACACCCTGTGGCTGCGCTCGGTCTGGTTCCCGACCATCGACGCGTTCTACTCCTCGGCGGTGCTGGCCACCCTGCTGCTCGGTGGGCTGTTCACCCTCAAGGGTTGGATCACCGTCGGCGAGTTGACCACAGGAGTGCTGTACGCGCAGATGCTGACCGGTCCGGTCGACCTGATCCTGCGCTGGTACGACGAACTGCAGATCGGCCAGGCCTCGCTGGCCCGGCTGGTCGGCGTCCGCGAGGTGCCGGAGCACGAGGGTGACGAGTCCAGCCACCCGGACGGCCGCCGGGTCGAGGCCCGGGACGTCCGGTTCGGCTACCGGGAGGGCGCCGACGTCCTGCACGGCATCAGCCTGGACGTCGCGCCGGGCACCCGGGTCGCGCTGGTCGGGCCGTCCGGGGCGGGCAAGTCCACGCTGGGGCGGCTGCTGGCCGGGATCTACGCTCCCGGGCGCGGCAGCGTGACGCTCGGCGGGGCGGCACTGGCGCGGATGCCGGCCGAGCGGGTGCGGGCGGAGGTCGCCCTGGTGAACCAGGAGCACCACGTCTTCGTCGGCACCCTGCGGGACAACCTGCGGCTGGCCGCGCCCGGGGCCGAGGACACCGAACTGCGCTCCGCGCTGGACGCGGTGGACGCCGGCGGCTGGGTGGACGCGCTGCCGCACGGCCTCGACACCGAGGTCGGCTCCGGCGGCACCGTGCTGACTCCGCCGCAGGCCCAGCAGCTGGCGCTGGCCCGGCTGGTGCTGGCCGATCCGCACACCCTGGTGCTGGACGAGGCCACCTCGCTGCTGGACCCGCGCGCCGCCCGGCACCTGGAGCGCTCGCTCGCCCGGGTGCTGGAGGGCCGCACGGTCATCGCCATCGCCCACCGGCTGCACACCGCGCACGACGCGGACGTGATCGCGGTGGTCGAGGGCGGCCGGATCAGCGAGTACGGCAGCCACCCGGAGCTGGTCGCGGCCGGCGGCCCGTACGCGGCGCTCTGGCGCTCCTGGCGGGACGAGCGGTAGCGGGCCGGCGCCGTTGAACCCGTACGGCGCCGTTGACGCGTACGGCACTTCAAACCCGCACGGGGCCGGATTGCCCCGTGCGGGTTACTACCTCACCCATCAGGGCGCGTAACCGGGCAAATCGGAGCCCCGGCCCGCAGACTGCTCCGGTGACCAAGATTTCGGACGGCTCGTCCGGCTCCAAACGCAGCGAGATCGCTGGGATCCCCACCCGGTACATCGGGATCGGCGTCATCGTCGTCCTCGCCGTGTGGTTCCTGTTCGCGAACCTCGACAAGGTGAAGATCCAGTTCTGGGTGTTCACCGTTACCGCGCCGCTCTGGATCGCACTGCTCGCCACGCTGCTCGCCGGCGGCGCGCTGGGCTGGCTGCTGAAGGGGCGTCGCGGCCGGTGACCAGCGCTCCCGGGCCGGCCCAGGCGGGGCCCTCGGCCTTCACGCCGCTGATCGAGGTGCGCGGCGTCAACAAGCACTTCGGGGACCTGCACGTCCTCCAGGACATCGAGCTGACCGTGGGCCGCGGCGAGGTCGTCGTGGTCATCGGACCGTCCGGCTCCGGCAAGTCGACGCTCTGCCGGGCGATCAACCGCCTGGAGCCGATCGAGGACGGCACCATCCTGATCGACGGCGAGCCGCTGCCCGAGGAGGGCAAGGGGCTGGCCCGGCTGCGCGCCGAGGTCGGTATGGTGTTCCAGTCCTTCAACCTGTTCGCGCACAAAACCGTGCTGCAGAACGTCTCGCTCGCGCAGATCAAGGTCCGCGGCCGGCCCCGGGCGGAGGCGGACGCCAAGTCCCGCGCCCTGCTGGAGCGGGTCGGGCTGGAGGCGCACGCCGACAAGTACCCGGCCCAGCTCTCCGGCGGCCAGCAGCAGCGGGTGGCGATCGCCCGGGCGCTGGCGATGGACCCGAAGGCACTGCTGTTCGACGAGCCGACCTCGGCGCTCGACCCCGAGATGATCAACGAGGTGCTGGACGTCATGCGCCAGCTCGCGCACGAGGGCATGACGATGGTCGTGGTCACCCACGAGATGGGCTTCGCCCGGGCCTCCGCCAACCGGGTGGTCTTCATGGCCGACGGCCGGATCGTCGAGGACCGCGCCCCGGAGGACTTCTTCAGCGCTCCGGAGAGCGAGCGCGCCCGGGACTTCCTGTCCAAGATCCTGAAGCACTGAGGCGGCGCCCGTGACGAGGAAGACCACGCCCGCCGCCCGGAGCCGGACGGTGCTCGCCGCCGTCCTGCTGCTCGCCGTGCTGGCCGCCGGCTGCGGCAAGCCCGGCACCCCGCCGCCCAAGGGCCCGCAGGCGAGCGCGCTGCCCAGCTACCAGGTGCGCGACGCCGCCTCCATCACCGGCTCGCCGACCCTGGACGCCGCCCGGAGCCGGGGCCACCTGGTGGTCGGCGCCAAGGAGGACCAGCCGTACCTGGGCGAGAAGAACCCGGCCACCGGCGTGTACTCCGGCTTCGACATCGAGATCGCCAAGATGGTCGGCGCCTACCTCGGCTTCCCGCCGGACCGGATCGAGTTCAAGACCATCGCCTCGGCCAACCGCGAGACCGCGCTGCAGAACGGCCAGGTGGACTTCTACGTCGGCACCTACACCATCAACGACAACCGGAAGAAGCTGGTCGGCTTCGCCGGGCCGTACTTCGTCGCGGGGCAGTCGCTGCTGGTGCGCAGGAACGACAACACCATCCACGGCCCGCAGGACCTGGACGGCAAGAAGGTCTGCTCGGCGGCCGGCTCGACCCCGTACCAACGCATCCAGTCGCAGTACCCGAAGGCGAAGCTGATCGGCTACGACACCTACTCGGCCTGCGTGGACAACCTGATCACCGGCCAGGTGGACGCCGTCACCACGGACAACGCGATCCTGCTGGGCTACGCGGCCAAGGTGCCGGACGAGCTCAAGGTGGTCGGCCCGCTGTTCTCCCAGGAGCCGTACGGGATCGGGACTCCGAAGAACGACACCGTGCTGCGCCTGGCCCTGGACGACGCGCTGGCGCAGAACGAACAGAACGGCGACTGGAAGAAGGCCTACGACGCGACCCTGGGCCTGTCCGGGGAGCCGGCGCCGACACCGCCGCCGATCGACCGGTACTGAGAGGGCCGCGCCGTGAAAACGCTGACCGACAACTGGTCGACCTACTGGGACGGCTTCCTCGGCACGCTCTCGCTGTTCGCGGTGAGCGCCGTGCTGTCGCTGGTGCTGGGAGTGATGATCGCGGGTTTCCGGGTCTCGCCGGTCCGGCCGCTGCGAGTGTTCGGGACGGCGTGGGTGACGCTGCTGCGCAACACGCCGCTGACCCTGCTGTTCTTCATCGTGGTGCTGGGCCTGCCGCGCTTCAACATCACGCTGCCGTTCTTCGTCTTCGCGGTGGCCGCGCTCAGCTGCTACACCTCGGCCTTCGTCTGCGAGGCGATGCGTTCGGGCATCAACACCGTGCCGGCGGGGCAGGGGGAGGCGGCGCGCAGCCTGGGCATGAGCTTCGGGCAGACGATGAGCGTGGTGGTGCTGCCGCAGGCGTACCGGTCGGTGGTCGCGCCGATCGGCAGTGTGATGATCGCGCTGGCGAAGAACACGGCGATCGCCGGCTCGTTCAGCGTCACCGAACTGCTCGGCACCTACCGGACGATCAACGAACTGGGCTACAGCATCATCTGGACCTTCGTCTGGATCGCCGTCGGCTACCTGATCATCACCCTGGCCGTCAGCGCCGTCTTCAACCTGCTGGAACGACGAGTGGCGGTGTCGCGATGACCGTTGGATCCTCGGCGCTGTACGACATCCCCGGTCCGAAGGCGCTCGCCCGCCACCGGCTGTACGGCGGGATCGCGCTGCTGCTGATCGCGGCGCTGATCGGCTGGATCGTCTACATGCTGTTCCACACCCACCAGTTCACGTACCAGAAGTGGATGCCCTTCGAGTACCGGGGCGTCCAGGACCTGCTGCTGAGCGGGCTCGGCAACACCCTCAAGGCCTTCGGCTGGACGGTGCTGTTCGCGTTGCCCTTCGGCGCGCTGTTCGCGGCCGGGCGGCTGTCCGACCACAAGGTGGTGCGGGTGCTCTCCACGGTGGTGGTGGAGTTCTTCCGGGCCATGCCGCTGCTGGTGATGATCTTCTTCGTCTTCGTCGCGCTCAAGGTGCAGCCGCTGTGGGCGCTGGTGGCCGGGCTGGTGCTGTACAACGGCTCGGTGCTGGCCGAGGTCTTCCGGGCCGGCGTGCTCGCGGTGCCCAAGGGCCAGCGCGAGGCGGCCTACGCGCTCGGCCTGCGCAAGACCCAGGTGATGACGTACGTGCTGGTGCCGCAGGCCAACCGGGCCATGCTGCCGGCCATCATCAGCCAACTGGTGGTCGCGCTCAAGGACACCTCGCTGGGCTTCCTGATCACCTACGAGGAGTTCCTGCACGCGGGCAAGCTGATCGCCACCAACCTCGACTACGACCTGCCGTTCATCCCGGTGGTGATCGTGATCGCGCCGATCTACATCGGCATGTGCCTGCTGCTCTCCTGGCTCGCCCGCTGGGTCGAGCGCCGCAGTCGGCGCAGCCCGAGCATGCGGGGCGGGGCGCCGGTGGTCAAGGCCGGGGTGGCGATGGGGCTGCCGCCGTCCGCGCAGCAGTGAGAGGCCTGGTTCGATCCTGAACCATAGGTGTGGGTGGGGATAGAGCGGGCATCTCCAATTTCCTCTTATGATTGCGGAGGTTCGACGACGACGACCGGGGGAGGGCCATGGAGCCGGTATTCGACTCGCGGCACATCAGGACGTTCCACGAGGTCGTCAGAGCGGGCTCCTACTCGGCCGCCGCCCGCGAGCTCGGCTACACCCAGCCCGCCATCACCCAGCAGATGAAGGCGCTCGAACGCACCGTCGGCGTGGCGCTGTTCACCCGGGCCGGGCGCGGACTGCGGCTCACCGAGGCGGGCGAGGCGCTCTCCCGGCACGCCGAACTGATCCTCGGCAGCCTCTCCGCCGCCCAGCAGCAGCTCGCCGCGCTCGCCCGGCTGCGGGCCGGGCGGGTGCGGGTCTGCGCCTTCCCCAGCGCCAACGCCACCCTGATACCCGAGGCGATGGCCCGGCTGCTCGCGGAGCATCCCGGTGTGCGGGTCGAGCTGCTGGAGGCCGAACCGCCGGACTCCGTCCAGCGACTGCTGCGCGGGGAGTGCGACATCGCGCTGGCCTTCCGCTACCCCGGCGGCGCGACCGAGGTGCCCGACGGGCTGGACGAGATCCCGCTGATGGAGGACCTGCTCACCGTGCTGCTGCCGGTCGGACACCCACTCGGCCGTCGGCACGCCGTTCGGCTCGCCGACCTCGACGGCGAGCGCTGGATCGCCGGGTGCCCGCGCTGCCGGGCCAACCTGCTGAACGTCTGCGCGGAGGAGGGCTTCGCGCCGGACATCGTGTTCTCCACGGACGACAACCTCGCGGTGCAGAGCCTGGTCGCCGCCGGGGTCGGGATCGCGCTGATGCCCGCGTTGGTGCTCTCCTTCATGTGCCACCGCAAGGTCACCGGGCGGGCCGTCGAACCGCACCTGCGCCGGCAGGTGAGCGCGTACGTGCTGCGCGAGCACCGGCGGATACCGGCCACCGGGCTGGTGCTGGACCACCTGCGGCGGGCGGCGGCGAGCCGGATCGGGTGCTGAGTCGTGGCTCCGGTGGGTGCTCACCGGGGCGATTCATAAGCTGAAGTTGGGGGGAAGCTTAAGAACCATCGTTGGACGTGATAGGTCGGTGCAGCCGAACCTGCTGGCATGACACCCCCAGCCACGGTCGGCAGCGACCGGCTCACCGAGCGGATGACCGCCCTGATCGGCGAGATCCGTGCCGTCGTGGACCGCGGACTGCCCCCGGAACTCACCGCCTACCTGGTCGGCGAACGCCTCGCCCCGCACCTGCGCGCCGACCCCGACGGGCCCGACGCGCTGCTCACCCCCGCCCAGCGCGAGGGCGACCCGACGCGCTACCGCCAGCACGTCCTGCACGCCGAGGAGGACGGCGCCTTCTCCGTCGTCGCCCTGGTCTGGCTGCCCGGCCAGCAGACCCCGATCCACGACCACGTCTCCTGGTGCGTGGCCGGCGTCCACCAGGGCCAGGAGAGCGAGACCCGCTACCGGCTGGTCTCCGACGGCCGCACCGCCCACCTCGTCGAGACCGAGCACGTCGCCGGCCCGGCCGGCACCGTCGCCGCCTTCGCCCCGCCCGGTGACATCCACCTGGTGCGCAACGCCTGCAACAGCACCGCCATCTCCATCCACGTCTACGGCGCGGACGTCTCGCGGCTCGGCACCAGCATCCGGCGCGTCTACCGGCTGCCCGCCGACCAGCAGCAGTGAGGGCGGCGTGGCACTGACCCTCCGGGAGCGCGCCACGCGCACCCGCTCACTGCCCCCGCTCGGCGGGGACGCCCCCGGCCTGCTGCTCGCGGCGGCCGGGGTGGCCGCCGCGATCGCCGTCCACGCGGCCGTGCCCGCCGTGCCCAAGCTGACCGCAGCCGTCGTGCTCGGCATGGCGGCTGCCCACCTGCCCGCGCTGCGCCCGGTGGTGCGCGGGGTGGCCCGGCCAGGGCTGTCCATGGCCGGCAAGCGGCTGATGCGGCTCGGGATCGTCCTGCTCGGGCTCAAACTCAGCCTGGACGACGTGCTCGGCCTCGGCTGGGCCACCGTCGCCATGGTGCTCGCGGTGGTCGCGGCCACCTTCACCGGCACGCTCTGGCTCGGCCGGCGGCTCGGCCTGCCGGGCGACCAGCCGCTGCTGGTCGCCACCGGGTACTCCATCTGCGGAGCCTCGGCGATCGGCGCGGTCAGCCAGGCGGCCGGCAGCGAGGAGGAGGACGTCGCCGCCTCGGTGGCCCTGGTCACCCTGTGCGGGACGCTGGCCATCGCCGTGCTGCCGCTGCTCCAGCAGCCGTTCGGGCTGGGTGACGTGGAGTTCGGGCGGTGGGTCGGCGCCAGCGTGCACGACGTCGGGCAGGTGGTCGCCACCGCGCAGACCGGCGGGGCGGGCGCGTTGCGGGAGGCCGTCCTGGTCAAGCTGATGCGGGTGGTGCTACTGGCGCCGCTGGTCGCCGGGATGGCCGTCGCGGTGCGGCGCCGGGCGCGACGGGCCGGGGAGGCCGTCGTCGGGGCCGGCCAGGAGTCGGGGGAAGGCCCTGCGAAGAACCCGGGCACCATCGGCAGCCGCCCGCCGATCGTCCCGCTGTTCGTGGCGGGGTTCCTCGCGATGATCGTGCTGCGGACCACCGGGGTGCTTCCGGAGCGGGCGCTCACCCTCGCCGGGGACGCCCAGGAACTGCTGCTGGCCGCCGCGCTGTTCGGCCTCGGCAGCGCCGTGCACCTGCCGACCATGGTCCGCACCGGCGGGCGGCTCGCCCTGCTCGGGCTCGGCTCCTGGGTGGTCGTCGCGGGCGTCTCCTACGCCGGGGTGCTGGTCACGACGTGACGGGCGCAGGGGCGGACTCGGCTATTGTCGGGCGGGTACTCGTCCGCCGGGACGCTCCTGCACCCGAGTCCGCTGAGGAAGCCGCATGTCCACCGCACTGCCCGAACGGGACGCTCACGAGGCCGTCGTCACGCTCGACCGGCGGGACGGCCCGTTCGGCGAGGTGGTACTGCGCCGGCGCGGTCGGCACTTCGAGATCATCGCCAACGGCTGCTTCCTGATGGACACCGCCGACGGCCGCTCCGAACGCCTGCTGATCCAGGCGGCGCTGGACGAACTGGACCGCACCGGCGCCCCCGCGGAGCCCTCGGTGCTGATCGGAGGCCTCGGCGTCGGCTTCTCGCTGGCGTACGCGGCGGCCGAGCCGCGCTGGGGGCGGATCGCCATCGTCGAGCGCGAGAGCGCCGTCATCGACTGGCACCGGAGCGGGCCGCTCGGCGCCTTCTCCGGCGGCGCGCTGGAGGACCAGCGGGTCCAGGTCCTCCACACCGACCTGCTGGAGTACCTGGCGGCTGCCGACGGCGAGCGCTACGACGCGCTGTGCCTCGACATCGACAACGGCCCGGACTGGACCGTCACCGACTCCAACGCCGGGCTGTACGGCGCCGACGGGCTCGCGGTGCTCTGGCACCGGCTGCAGCCGGGCGGGGTGCTGGCGGTGTGGAGCGCGCAGCCTTCCGCGGACTTCGAGGAGGCACTGCGGGCGGCGGGCTTCTCCGACGTCGTCACGCACGAGATCCCGGTCAGCCGCGGCGTGCCGGACGTGGTCCACCTGGCCCGGCGCGCCGGCTGACGGCGTAGGGCCTCCCAACCTTCCTGTCGCGTCCGGGCGTTGTCCACAACGGCGGTCAACTGCCGGCTTTCGGCGTCGCGTTGTCGCGGCCTCCTGTCGATCCTGCGGTTGGATCCTGGCGGAGGGGCAGTGGTCGGGGCTCAGCCGAACGGCCTGGTCTCCGGGCCCGAAGCCTCCGCCGCGTCGGTCTCCGTCGCTTCGTCCGGGGTGGACGGGAGGCTTTCCGGGGCGAAGGGGTTGAAGTCCGGCGGAGGCACCATGACCGGCGTGCCCTTCCGCGGGGCGTCCTGCGCGGGAGCAACCTGCGCGGGAACGGCCGGCGGTGCGGAGGGCGGCGGTGGGACGGCCGGGCCCTGCGCCGCGAGCGTGGTGCCGAACGGGTCCGACTGGTCGGCCGTCACCGTGCCGAACGGGTCGGTGGCCGGGGCGGCCGCCGCCGGGGACGTGTCCGGGGTGGACGGGAGGCTTTCCGGGGCGAAGGGGTTGAAGTCCGGCGGGGGCACCATGACCGGCGTGCCCTTCCGCCTGGCCGGCGCCGCCTGTGGCTCGGCGTCGGCCGGGGAGGCCTCCGCGACGGGCGCGAACGGGTTGAAGTCCTCGGGCGGGAGCTGCGCCGGCACCTCTTCCGGCTCCTTCTCGACGGGAGCGGGAGTGGGAGCGGCGGCAGGCGTGGCGGGCACGGGCGCGCGCACGGCGCCGGACACCTCCCCGTCCCAGCCGAACTGAACGCTCTTCAGCAGCTCCGCGAACGCCTGCGTGTACAGGTCCCAGTCCTCCGGCTGCGCCGTGGACAGCTGGACGCAGAGCACGGTGCCGCCGTCCGGCAGCGGGACGAAGGCCTCGACCGCCGAGGTGACCACCCAGCGCCGCTGCCCGTCGGCGGACAGCGGCCCCGGCACCGGGACGGTCCGTCCCTCGACCAGGACGGCGGCCGGCCCGGCCGGCAGCAGGACCGTCCACACCTCGGCGTGCCGCCGGACGGTGGCGAGCTCGGTGGCGAGCGCGGTGATCGGCAGCGGGTGCCGGGCGAGCGAGACGACCAGGGCGGCGTCGGAGGCCCGGCCGTCCACGTCCAGCGCGCAGACGCCGGCGTAGACCGTGCCGGCGTCGTGGACCAGGTCGGCGAGGGTGGCGGAGATGACCGCGAAGTCGCGGCGCTGCTCCGGACCGTCACCGCTGAACAGCTCCTCGGCGACCTCGGCCAGATGCCCGGTCAGTTCCTCGGCGGCCGCGGCGGTGGCCGGGTCGACGCCGTCCGCCCCGCCCGCCGGCGCGGGCACCGTACGGGAGCAGACCCCGGCCGGACCACCGGGGGAGGTCAGCGGGTGGAAGCCGGGCGGGACCACCAGCCGGACCTCGGCGCCCGCGCCGGTGGCCAGTTCGACCGGCTGGCGGGTCTGCTGCCCGGCGGCCAGCGCGGCCAGCGCCGGGGCGAACGGAGGGCGCAGCTTGGGGTCGGCGAATTCGCCGGTGACCGGCAGTTGGAACAGTGCGGCCGAGGTGGTGCCCCGGTCGGCGATCGCGCCGCGCACCGCCCCGCCGCCGTAGCGGGTGTGGAGGGCGGTGGTCACCCGGTCGGCGACCCGGGCGCCGGTACCGGGGCGGGCCGTGCCGGCGGTGAGCACCGTGCCGAGCCGGTCCACGGCCGCGTGCACCGGGCCGTTCGGGGCCAGCGGGAGGCCGAACAGCGCCTCGGAGGCGGGGTGTTCGGCCGGACGCAGGGCGCTGAGCGAGGCCGCCGGATGGCGGGAGGTGCGCTCGTCGAAGAGGGCGTCGGTGAGCGTGCCGAGGGTCGCGCAGACCTGCTCCGCCGCCGCGAAGGGATTGGCCTCCGCGCTGAACTGGACGTCCTGGGTCAACTGTTGAGCCCCCCGCTCTGCTGCGTCTGCGGTCCGCTGGTTCGGGTGGGTCCGCGCGCGCCGTGGCGGCGTGCCGTCGGATCCGTGCTCATTCCTATCAGAGCCCGCTGTCGGGACCGAACCGGCGGATCACCCGATGGGAGCCGCGGCCGTTTCGCCCGTGGCCTGCGGGGACGTTTCGCCGGACGGTGCGGTGGCGAGCGCGGTGACCGCCTCGGCGATCCCGGGGACGGCGAACAGTCCGGCGAGCTCCCGCACCAGGCGCCCGGTCGGGCCGTCAGGACGCTCGTCCGCGAAGAACGAGGCGAGTTCGGCGGCGAGCGCCGGCTCCCGGGCGGCGGTGAGGGTGAGGGAGGCGACGAACTCCTGCACCAGGTGCAGCTGCAGGTCCTCCAGCGGCACCGAGCGTTCGGCCAGCCACTCCAGCGAGGTGATCTCGGCGTTGGCGATCCAGGCCCGGACGGTCAGCCGCAGCCCGGGGCTCGGCGCGGGGATCGCCAGGTGGGAGAGGATCTGGTCGTGGGCGGCCCGCCGCACCTCGTCGATCACCGCCGAGGTGCCCGCGCTGGCCGCCACCGAGCCGCCGCGCAGCAGCGCCGCGAAGCCGGGCCCGTGGCTCTGCACGAAGTCCAGGTAGCGGCCCATCACCCGGTACAGCCGCTCGGACAGCGGCCCGTCGGCGGCCTCCTCGAAGCGCGCCGAGAGCTCCCGCCCGGCCCGCCGCAGCGACTCCTCGTACAGCGCCTGCTTGCCGGGGAAGTAGTGGTACACCAGCGGCCGGGAGGCCCCCGCGGCGGCGGCGATGTCGTCGATCGACACCTCCTCCGGCGGGCGGCGGCTGAACAGCTCCAGCGCGACGGCGATCAGCTGCTCGCGCCGCTCGTCCACGCTGAGCCTGCGGCGCGGCCGCTCACCGGCAGCCGCCCGGGCCGGTGCCCGGTCCGGCGCCTGGCCCGCCGCCCGGGCCGGTGCCTGCTCCGGGGCGGGGGTCCGTGCAGCGCGGGCGGCCGTCGGCGACGGCGTACGGGAGGCCATGCGCGCCACCCTATCCGCCGTCCGGGGCGGGGCCTACGCGGCGTGGAGGTCCAGGTAGCGGCGGTAGGCCTCGCGGCCGTCGGGGACGAAGTGGTCGCGGGCGAGGCGGTCGGCGAGCTCGGCGGGGGTGAGCCAGGCGTGCCAGGCGACCTCGGATTCCTGCGGCTGGACCGGGCCGTCCCACTCGGCCTCGTACATGTCGCTCCACCAGGAGAGCCGGTCCTGCCGGAAGAGGAACTTGAAGAGCGGACGCGGGCTGATCCCGTGCACGCCGAGCTCCTCCTCGGCCTCGCGTACGGCGGCCTCGGCGTACGTCTCGCCGGAGCCGACCACGCCGCCGACGAACATGTCGTACGCGCCGGGGGCGAACAGCTTGGTGTCGGTGCGGCGGTGGACGAAGATCCGCCCGGCCGGGTCGCGGACCAGGATGAAGACGCACCGGTGGGTGAGCCCCTGCCGGTACACCTCCCCGCGCAGCGCCGTCCCGATCACCCGGTCGTGCTCGTCGACGACGTCCAGCAGCTCTTCGGCAGGGTTGGTCATGATGGACAGGTTAGGGTTTCGGGGCCCGCTTCGAACGCTTTTCGAGTGCGATCCGAGCTCGATTCGCATGTGATGCGCACTGTGATGCGCATGCGATTCGTGTGCGATCCGACGCGGGCGGGAACGCAGGAACCGGACAGGCTGAGGGCGGCGCGCGGTGGTGGAGATCTGGGGAGAGACGGCCGAGGGGTTCGAGCCCGTACGGGAGGCCTTCGCGCGGAACTTCCGCGAGTACGGCGAACTGGGCGCGGCCTTCGCGCTGTACGCGCGCGGCCGCAAGGTGGTCGACCTGTGGGGCGGTGACGCCCGGCCCGAGGTCGGCGGGCGGCCCGCGCCGGCGGTGCCCTGGACGGCGGACACCGCCCAGGTGCTGCGCTCGGTCACCAAGGGCCTGACCGCGGCCACCGCGCTGCTGCTGGCCGAGCGCGGCCTGCTCGACCTGGACGCCCCGGTGGCCTCCTACTGGCCCGAGTTCGCGCAGGCCGGCAAGGGCGGGGTGCCGGTGCGCTGGCTGCTGTCGCACCAGGCCGGGGTGCCCGCGCTGGACGTGCCGCTGCGGCTGGAGGACGTGCTGACCTGGGAGCGCGCGGCGGCCGCGGTGGCCGCGCAGGCGCCCGCCTGGGAGCCGGGCACCGCGCACGGCTACCACCCGTACACCTTCGGCTGGCTGGTCGGCGAGGTGGTGCGGCGGGTGAGCGGGCGCACGATCGGCCAGTACTTCGCCGAGGAGATCGCCCGGCCGCTCGGGCTGGACCTGTGGATCGGGCTGCCGGCCGGGGCCGCGCCGAGGGTCGGCCGGCTGGTCGACCTGCCCGCCCCGGAGGCGGCCCGGACCGGGCCGAGTGGGCTGCGACTGCGACCCAAGCAGTCCGTCCGGGACGCCTACCAGGACCCGGCCTCGCTGACCGCGCGGTCCTTCGCTTCGGTGCGCCCCGGGGTGGACCTCAACGACCCGGCGGTGCAGGCCGCCGAGATCCCCGGCGCGGGGGGCATCGGCACCGCCCGCTCGCTGGCCCGGTTCTACGCGGCGCTGATCGGCGCCGCCGACCGCCCGGACGGCTCCGGCGCGCTGCTGCCGCCGCTGCTCGCGCCCGGGGTGCTGACCCGCGCGGCCGGGCCCGAGGTGAGCGGGCCGGACCGGGTGCTGATCGTCAACTCCACTTTCGGCCTGGGCTTCTGGCGGCACGGCCCGACCGCACCGATGGCCTCCCCGGCGAGCTTCGGCCACCCCGGCCGGGGCGGCTCGCTGGGCTTCGCCGACCCGGAGCTCGGGCTGGGCTTCGGCTACGTCACCAACGGCATGCAGCCGGGTGTCACCGGCGACATCCGCTCGCGCAACCTGATCCGCGCGGTGCGGGGGTGCCTGGGGCTGTCCGGGTAGCGGCGGGCCCGGTCCCGAGCCGTCAGGCCTGGCCGGTCTCGAAGCGGGTGATCTTGGGGCCGGTGAGGGTGAAGCGCCAGGCGGTGCGCATCTCGCCCCAGGTGTCGTTGGTGAAGTTGGCGATCAGCGCGTGGCCGCCGTCCGATTCGGTCTGGACGTCCATCCGGCCGCGGACGGTGAAGATCTCCTTGTCGATCCACTGGGGCAGGTCGCGGTCGGAGCCGTCGTCGGACATGGTCGCGTCCGGGGTGAGGGTGGCCAGGAAGGCGTCGCGGTCGCCCGCGTTGACCGCGGCGACGAAGGCGCGCACGGTGGGGTCGGAGAGCTTGGCGGGGGAGATGGTCATCGGGACTCCCGGGGGTGAGGGACGGGGAGTCCTGTTTACGGCGTTCGCCGGGTGTGTTCGGGCATGTCGGCGGCGCGTCGAGAAAATCGCGCATTCATGTGCTTAGATCCCGAAATGGGCGTTTTGCCCTACGGAGGGTTGCGCAGCGTGGACGTCCCAGCGGGCGTTCGCGGTGCGGCCACGGGGAGTGGCGGCGGAGCGGGAGGCCGGGACCGGTCTCCCGCTCCGTGTTTCGTGAAGGCCGTGGCCTAGAAGAGGCCGACCGCGTCCGGGGAGTAGCTGACCAGCAGGTTCTTGGTCTGCTGGTAGTGCTCCAGCAGCGCCTTGTGGTTCTCCCGGCCGATGCCGGAGTTCTTGTAGCCGCCGAAGGCCGCGTGGGCGGGGTAGGCGTGGAAGCAGTTGGTCCACACCCGGCCGGCCTGGATGGCGCGCCCGGCGCGGTGGGCGGTGTTGAGGTCGCGGGTCCAGACGCCCGCGCCGAGCCCGTACTGGGTGTCGTTGGCGAGGCTGATCGCCTCGGCGAAGTCCTCGAAGCGGGTGACCGAGACGACCGGGCCGAAGATCTCCTCCTGGAAGACCCGCATGCTGTTGACGCCCTCGAACACCGTCGGCGCCACGTAGTACCCGCCGGCCAGGGCGCCGCCGAGGTCGGCCCGCTCGCCGCCGGCCAGCAGCTTGGCGCCCTCGGCCTGGCCGATCTCGAAGTAGGAGAGGACCTTCTTCAGCTGTTCGGCGCTGGCCTGCGCGCCGACCTGGGTCTCGGTGTCCAGCGGGTCGCCCTGGCGCATCGCGCGCACCCGCTCCAGACCGTCGGCGAGCAGCCGCTCGTAGACCGAGGACTGGATCAGCGCCCGGCTGGGGCAGGTGCACACCTCGCCCTGGTTGAGGGCGAACATCGCGAAGCCCTCGACCGCCTTGTCGTAGAAGGCGTCCGAGGCGTCGGCGACGTCCGCGAAGAACAGGTTGGGGCTCTTGCCGCCGAGTTCCAGCGAGACCGGGATCAGGTTGTCGCTGGCGTAGCGGGCGATCAGCCGGCCGGTGGTGGTCTCGCCGGTGAAGGCGATCTTGCGGATGCGGTTGCTGGAGGCCAGCGGGGCGCCGGCCTCCTCGCCGAAGCCGGTGACGATGTTGACCACGCCGGGCGGCAGCAGGTCGGCGGTCAGCTCGGCCCACAGCAGCACCGAGGCCGGGGTCTGCTCGGCGGGCTTGAGCACCACCGCGTTGCCGGCCGCGAGCGCCGGGGCGAGCTTCCAGACCGCCATCAGGATCGGGAAGTTCCACGGGATGATCTGGCCGACCACGCCCAGCGGCTCGTGGAAGTGGTACGCCACGGTGTCCTCGTCCAGCTGGGACAGGCCGCCCTCCTGGGCGCGCAGCGCGCCCGCGAAGTAGCGCAGGTGGTCGACCGCGAGCGGGAGGTCGGCGGCCAGCGTCTCGCGCACCGGCTTGCCGTTCTCCCAGCTCTCCGCGACGGCCAGCCGCTCCAGGTTCGCCTCCATCCGGTCGGCGATCCGCAGCAGCACCTGGGCCCGCTCGGCGGGCGGGGTGCGGCCCCAGCCGGGGGCGGCGGCGTGGGCCGCGTCCAGCGCGGCCTCGATGTCCTCGGCGGTGCCGCGGGCGACTTCGGTGAACACCTCGCCGGTGACCGGGGTCGGGTCGCCGAAGTACTCGCCGCGCGCCGGCGGGGTCCAGCCGCCGCCGATCCAGTGCTCGTACCGGGAGCGGTAGGCGACGATGCTGCCGGGCGTGCCGGGGGGCTGGTAGACCGTCATGCTCTGGTGTCTCCTCGCGACGTCGGGCGCCGCCCGGACCGGGTGGCGGGGGCGGCGCGCCGGGCCGCGCCCGGCGCGGGGGCGGCCCGGCGGGAGGGTGCGGACACGCAATTCGGGGCGGAGGCCCGCCGGGGCGTCCGCCGTCGAGCACGATAGCCGCCCGGCGCGGGGCGCGGCTACGGTCCGTGCGCCCGGCCCGTACGGAGGGTGCGCGTTCCGGCCGTCGCGCGGGGGCGCGCACCGTGTCTCCGCGCTCCGGTCGGGACGGTGTCAGACCGCGTGGTAGCGGCCGGTGCGGGACTCCCAGTACAGGTAGCCGGCGAGCCAGGTGACCAGCCCGTCCGCGTACCGCTGGGCGATCGTCCGTTCGACTCGGGAGAGGCCCAACTCCCGGTAGACGTCCGGCAGTCGGCCGTGCAGGTCCCGGCAGCGCTCGACCATCAGCTGCGCCTCCTCCAGCACCACCGCGCAGGCCTCCTCGGCCGAGCAGCGGCGCTCGCGTTGGACGATCATCACCAGGTTGTTGACGTCGCCGCGCGGGGCTTCCAGCGGGAACGACCGGACGTCGTTGCTGAGCGAGGGGATGTCGGCGGCCAGCTGGCGCAGTTGACGCAGCACCGGGTGGTGCAGGACGGCGGCGGGGACCTCGAACTGGCCGAGGCGTTCGACCATGTCGAAGATGGTCTCCATCGCCGCGGTGCCTCGTCTGAGCACCAGGTAGCCGTCGCGGTCGGGTGGCCGGGTGGAGATGCGGCCGGCGGCCTCGGCGGGGTGACTGGCCAGGTACCACTCCCAGTTGTACGCGGCGCGGGCCTGCCAACGGGCGGGCATGCCGCGCACGCTGCGGTCCCAGAGGTCGGCGAAGGCGGTCTCGACCGGCGAGTCCTGGTCGGGGCGGGCGCCGTGCAGGACGGCGATCAGCCGCTCGCAGATGGGGGCGACCTCCGTCGGGCGGCGGCCGAGCGGGCCGTCGAACTGGTCGTCGAAGAGGAAGTAGAAGCCCATCAGGTCGGCGGCGAGGGAGAGTTCGTCCGGGCCGGTGTCGGGGTAGCCGAGGGCGGCGAGGTCGACCACCTCCCAGTGGGCGTACCCGGGGTGGTCGACGTCGGGGAGCAGCGGGTGGCGGACCAGCCAGTCACGGTGCAGTGCGGTGGCCTGCGGGCCGTGCGGGCTGCGGCGGTGCGGGAACGGAATCTGAAGTGAGGTGTCGTCAGACATCGGACTCCCGGTGCGGCGAAGGGTGGGGGCACTAGTGGTTCGAACGCTCGGTGTGGGGGGAGTTGACGCGGCGAGGCTTCCGGGGAGAGGGTGGTAGCGAAAGATCATCTTCGCCTCGCGGGCCGTAGGGTATCTGATGTAATGATCGGACGTTAGGGGTATAGGGCAATTGCCCTTGGCAAGGCGTCCGAACCCTCACCGTCCGCCCCAGCCTGCGCGAATGCCCCACAGTGAGTGCCACGCAGCGCTAACCTCGGCTCCACGGGCAGTGATGCGAGCAGCGACACGGGCTGTGACGCGAGTGGCGAGGCGGAGGCACGACGGTGACCGAGCAGGACAACGAACTTCGGACGGGATCAGGTTCCGGCCGGGACGGCGACAGCACCTCGCCGAGGGTCAGGCTGCGCGACCGCGACGCCGAACTGCGCTCCGTCGAAACGGCCGTCGACAAACTCTGCTGCGAATTCGCGGCCGGCGGCACCGAGATCGGCGAACTGCTCGCCTTCTCCGGCCGCCCCGGCATCGGCAAGACCAGCCTGCTGCACGAGGTCCGACGGGTCGCCAAACTCCGCGACCGCGCCACCGTGTTGTTCGCCCGCGGCGGCGAACGCCAGTTCAACGAGCCCTACCACGTGCTGCGCCAGCTCCTCCAACCCCTCCTCACCAGCCTGGAGCCCGACGAGTTCCGCCAGGTCATGGGCACCTGGGAGGAGGTCGTCGGACCGGCCATGGGCCTCAAGCGGCCCAAGGCCGGCGCCCGCCGCCTCGACCCCCAGGGCGTGCGCGACGGCCTCGACTACGTCCTCACCCAACTCGCGCCGCGCCGGGCCCCGCTGGTCATGATCGTCGACGACCTGCACTGGGGCGACCACGAGTCGCTCTCCTGGCTCACCCAGTTCGCCGTCCGCTCCCGCGAACTGCCCGTCCTGCTCGTCTTCGCCTTCCGCGAGGACGAGAACGACTGGCCGACCGAGATCCAGCAGCACCGCAAGGCCGTCCTCGGCCTCGCCACCAGCAAGCACGAGCTCAACCGGCTCTCGCTGGTCTCCGTCACCGACATGATCCGCGCCGAACTCGGCGACAAGGCCGAGGACGCCTTCTGCTACGAGTTCTGGAACGTCGTCAACGGCAACCCCTTCGAAGCCGTCGCCCTGCTCGACCAGGTCCGCGACCAGGACCTCGAACCGGTCGAGGAGAACTCCCAACAACTGCGCGAACTCGCCGTCGACGCCACCGGAATGACCCTCAAGAGCTGGATCGACCGGCTCGGCTCCGGCACCCTGCGCTTCGCCTGGGCCTGCGCGATGCTCGGCACCGACATCCGGGTCGACCTCGCCACCCGGATCTGCGCCCAGACCACCGAGGGCGCCCGCGACGCCATCAAGCAGCTGCGCAAGCAGCGCGTGCTCACCCAGACCCCCAACGGCAACCTGGAGTTCGTCCACCCGCTGATCGGCAGCTCGATCTACAACACCATGCCGGAGGCCACCCGCACCGGCATGCACGGCGTCGCCGCCGCCGAGATCGAGAACGCCGGACTCGGCCTGCTCGCCGCCTCCCGCCACCTCGTCGAGACCTTCTCCGGCGAGGGCGACGACAAGACCGTCCGCAAACTGCGCCGGGCCGCCGTCGAACACCTGCTGATCGGCGCCCCCGAAGCCGCCCAGCGCTGCCTGCACCGGGCCCTCAACGAACCCCCGGCCGACGACATCCGCGCCGAGGTCCTGTACGAACTGGGCTGCTCCGCGCTGCTCACCGACCCCGTCGCCACCGTCAACCAGCTCAAGCTCGCCCTCGACCCCGACGAGGGGCCGCTGCGCCCCGAACTGCGGGTCGACGCCACCTTCCGGCTCTCCGAGGTGCTCGCACACAGCGGCGAACTGCGCCAGGCCGCGGTGGTCTGCCAGGACGAGGCCGAGCAGACCGCCGACCCGGCCGGCCGACTCCGGCTCCAGGCCGCCTCGTTCATGTGGCACGCCTTCCGCAAGTCCGAGGACGACGGGCCCGGCCGCTCCACCCGGCTCGGCCTCATGTGCGACGGCCTCAGCACCCGCGACGCCGCCGACCGGGCCGTCCTCGCGATGCGCGCCTGGGACCTCACCCTGCGCGGCGCCCCCTCCGCCGAGGCGCTGACCTACGCCGACTCGGTCCTCGACGCAGGCCGACTGCCCAAGGGACTCGGCTGGACCAACAGCACCTGGGGCTTCGAACTGCCCTCCATGCTCGGCCTCACCTACACCTACAACGACCGCATCGCCCAGGCCGAGCGGCTGTTCGCGGACGCCATCATCCAGTTCGAGGTGGCCGGGTGGAGCGGTGCCCACCGGGGCTTCGCGTACTTCCTGATGGGCCTCGCCCGCTTCCGCCGCGGCCTGCTCGCCGAGGCCGAGGACTTCCTGCGCCGCGCGCTGCGACTGTCCGAGCGGATCGGCCCCAAGCTGCCGCTCGCCTGGGACGCCGTCGGCGTCCTGGTGGACACCCTGCTCGCCCGCGGCCGGACCGAGGAGGCCTGGGAACTCGCCGTCAAGTTCGGCTTCCACCCGCCGTACCACGCGACCGCGATGGTGCTGCCCGACGCGCCCTCGCTGTACGGCAAGCTGCTGATCGCCAAGAAGCGCTACGCCGGGGCGGCCGCCGCACTCACCGAGGCCGGCGCCCAACTGGAGGCCCGCGGCTGGCACAACACCGTATGGGCGCCCTGGGCCGGCCACCTCGCCATCGCGATCGCGGCCGACGAGCCCGACCGGGCCCGCGAGTACGCCCACAAGGCCGTCCAGGACGCCCGTACCTTCGGCACCGCCTCGGCGATCGGCACCGCGCTGCGGCTGAACGCCCAGATCGAGGACGGCCAGCAGGCGGTCGAACTGCTGGAGCAGGCCGTGATGTACCTCGGCCAGTCGCCGGCCGGGTACGAGCACGCCGTCGCGCTGGTCGACCTCGGCGCCGCGCTGCGCCGGGTCGGGCGGCTGGAGGACGCGCAGGAGTACCTGTACCAGGGCATCGAACTGGCCCAGCACTGCTCGGCCGAGGGGCTGGTCGACCAGGCGCGGCGGGAGCTGGCCAACTACGGCCTGCGGCCCAACCGGCTGGGGCTGCGCGACTTCCGGGAGACGCTCAGCCAGCCCGAGTGGGAGGTCGCCAACCTCGCGGTGCAGGGCGTGCCGCCGCAGCGCATCGCCGACGAGCTCGGCGTGCACCTCAGCCTGGTCAACCGTCGACTGGCCGCGGTCTACCGCAAGGCGGGCAGCGGGCCGGACGGCCTGGCCTCCGCCCTCGGGCTGCCGACGCAGCCGCGCGGGGCCACCCGGCCGGGGGCGGAGCCCGAGGAGGAGTAGCCGTGGCGGCCCGGGCGCGTGGGCGGCGGGCGCCCGGGCGGCGCGCGGAGGCACGGGAGCGCTCCCGGGGCGGTCGCCGTCGCTAGGCTGACGCAGACGTGGGGGTCGCCGCGGCGACCCCCTGGACGGACCCGGAACCGGGGCGGTCACGGCACCCGCGACCGCCAGTGAGGAGCAGGCCATGGCGAGCGAGGCCACCAGCGTGCGGCACGAACCCCTCGACCCCTCGGGCGCGGGCGCCGCGATCGAGCGCTGGACGCTCTCCGCCGGCCCGTACGAGGCGAGCGTGCTCACCCTCGGCGCCACCCTGCACACCCTCACCGGCCCGGACCGCGCCGGGCGCCCCGCCCAACTGCTGCTCTCCACCGACCAGCTGACGCAGATCCTCGGCCCGGCCCGGCACTACGGCACCGTGGTCGGCCGGTACGCCAACCGGATCGACGGCTCCAGGATCACCATCGACGGCGAGGAGCACCCGCTCGCCCCGACCGGCGGCGGCATCACCATCCACGGCGGGCCGGACGGCTTCGCGCAGCGGATCTGGGAGGCCGACGGGATCGAGGGCGGGGTGCGGCTGCGGCTGCACAGCCCGGACGGCGACCAGGGCTTCCCCGGTGCGCTGGACGTCACCGTCTCCTACACCCTGGACCCGGCCGGCGAGCTGGTGATCGCCTACCGCGCCGCCACCAGCAAGCCGACCGTGGTCAACCTGACCAACCACGCGTACTTCAACCTTGCGGGTGAAGGGAACGGCGACGTCCTCGGCCACCTGCTCACCCTCGACGCCGACGCCTACACCCCGGCCGACGAGCGGCAGATCCCGTACGGGCGGACCGAACCGGTGGCCGGCACGCCGTTCGACTTCACGGTGGCCACGCCGATCGGCAAGTCGGTGCACGACGACCACCCGCAGCTGGCCGGGCCCGGCGGCTACGACCACAACTGGGTGCTCCGGGCCCGGCCGGCCGACGGCGGCCCGGCCCGGGCGGCGCTGCTGGAGGACCCGGTCAGCGGGCGCACCCTGGAGGTGCTGACCACCGAGCCGGGCGTCCAGGTCTACACGGCCAACAAGTTCCAGGGCGCGGTCACCGGCGCGAGCGGCGTCCCGTACGGGCCGTTCGCCGGGATCGCGCTGGAGACCCAGCACTTCCCGGACTCCCCGAACCACCCGGCGTTCCCGAGCACCGTGCTGCGGCCGGGGGAGGAGTTCCGCTCGACGACCGTGCTGCGGCTGGGCGTCAGCTGAGCGCTCCGGGCGCGTCCGGGGTGAGGTCCCGCTGGGGGTCCTGCCGGGGGTCCCGTGCGAGGTCCCGGCGCATGCAGAGCCGGGGCCAGCGGTCGAGACCGTGCTCGGCCTCCTTGCGGCGGATCTCCCGCAGGCCCGGGGTGAGCTCGTGGTCGGCGAGCGGGCGGAAGCCGCAGCGGGCGTAGTAGGGGGCGTTCCAGGGGACGTCGGCGAAAGTGGTGAGGGTGAGCGCGGGGGCGTCGGTGCCGGCCGCGAGGTGTTCGATCAGTGCCCGGCCGATGCCCCGGCGGGCGTGGTCGGGGTGGACCGACACCTGTTCGATGTGCAGGGCGCCGTCCACCGGCTCGGCGAGCAGGTAGCCGGCGATCGGACCGGGACCGGGCTGCTGGGGCAGGTCGGTCCCGTGGGGCAGGTCGGCCGCGTCGGGCAGGTCGGTCCCGTGGGGCAGGTCGGTCGCGTCGGGGACGGCGACCAGGGCGACGCCCGCGTCCAGGTAGTGGGCCAGCTCGTGCGGGGCCGGTGGTTCGTCGTCGGCGATCTCCGGCATGCCGATCGCGGCGAAGGGGGCCCCGGCGGCCCGCTCCAGTTCGCACAGCAGCGGTAGTTCGTCCCTCATGGCGGCTCTGATACGCATGCGTTCAGTCTGCTGCAAGCGGTTTTCGGCCAGGGATGGTGGTGCTCTCGGCCATCCGGTACCGGATCGAAACGGGTGAACCCGGACATTTGGTCGCACTGTCAACTACCGTGCGGCTACGTCCAGGACACGTGGGCGTAACGATCGCCGTTTCTTGCAGAAACTTGCTGCAAGGACTTTCCGTCGCTATTGCACCGCTGTTAACTTCCTTCCGAGCCCGACGGCAGCAACGGTGCAGTCGGCACGAGGCAGCCATTATGCGCCTGTCTCCGAAGATCTCGGGCACCCCCACCCTCCCAAGGAGTTCTCATGCGGCGTGGCATCGCGGCCTCTGCCCTCGTTGTGGCCCTCGCGGTCTCGATGGCTGCCTGTGGCAGCAGCGGCTCCAGCTCAAACGGCAAGGCCGACGGGCCGGTCACCCTCACCTACTGGGACACCTCGAACGCCACCAACGAGGCGCCGAACTACCAGGAGCTGGTCAAGAAGTTCGAGGCCGCCAACCCGAACGTCAAGGTCGACTTCGTCAACGTCCCGTTCGACCAGGCGCAGAACAAGCTCCAGACCGCCATGGGGGCCAAGGGTGCTCCGGACGTGTTCCGCTCCGAGGTCGGCTGGACCGCCGCCTTCGCCAAGGCCGGCTACCTGGAGCCGCTCGACGGCACCCCGGCCGTCGCCGACACCTCCGCCTTCCAGCCCAGCCTGATCCAGCAGGCCAAGTTCGACGGCAAGCTGTACGGCGTGCCGCTGGTCACCGACACCCTGGGCCTGCTCTACAACAAGGAGCTGTTCGCCAAGGCCGGCATCACCGACGCCCCCAAGACCTGGGACGAGCTGAAGACCGACGCCGCCGCGCTCAAGGACAAGGCCGGTGTCGACGGCTTCTGGCTGAAGGCCGCGGACGGCTACTACGCGATGCCGTTCCTGTTCGGCGAGGGCACCGACACCGTCGACGCCGCCGGCAAGAAGATCACCGTCACCTCGCCGGAGGCCGTCAAGGCCATCGAGACCTACAAGACGATGTTCACCGCGCCCGGCATGGCCAAGGCCGACGTCACCACCGACGCCTACGCGCACATGATGGACGCCTTCAACAACGGCAAGGTCGCGGCCATCGTCCAGGGCCCGTGGGAGATCACCAACATCTACAAGGGCGCCGCGTTCGCCGACAAGAACAACCTCGGCATCGCGCCCGTCCCGGCGGGCTCCAGCGGCAAGTCCGGTGCGCCCACCGGCGGGCACAACATCTCCGTCTACGCCGGTGCCGACCAGGCCCACAAGGCCGCCGCCGAGAAGTTCGCCGCCTTCATGACCTCGGCGGAGAGCCAGGCGTTCATCGCGCAGAAGAACTCCACCCTGCCGACCCGCTCCGACGCCTTCACCGCCGACGTCAAGGCCGACCCCGGCATCGCCGGCTTCCAGGCCGTCCTCGGCAGCGCCAAGCCGCGCCCCGAACTGCCCGAGTACAGCTCGCTGTTCTCCTCGCTCGGCACCAACCTGGGCAAGGCCGTCCAGGGCACCGGCACCCAGGACGCGCTGAACACCGTCGCCACCGACTACGCCAAGCTGCTGCCGGGCTTCGCCAAGTAGTCGCCGTCGGCCGTCCGGGCCGCCGCCGCTCTCGCGGCGGCGGCCACCCGGCGGGCCCGGCGGCCGGACCCGCTCTCCCCGAGACTTCCCCCCGAGAAGGTGTCAATCGATGTCAGTCGCCGTGCAGGGCGCCACCGGCAAGGGCAGCCCGGAGCGCGAGCAGCGTCCGGGCCTGCTGGAACGCGTCAAGCGCTCCTACGCCAAGCACTGGTACGCCTACGCGATGATCGCCCCCGTGGTGCTGGTCCTCGGTGCGCTGGTGCTCTACCCGCTGGTCCAGGGCCTCTGGCTCACCCTGACCGACGCCAACAGCCTCAACGTCGCCCGCAAGATCGGCGTCAACGAGATCCCGGCCAGCTACAACTTCGTCGGCTTCCACAACTACGCCGACATCCTGTGGGGCCCCGGCTCGTACGACCGCTTCTGGTCCCACTTCGTCTGGACCATCGCCTGGACGGCCATCTGCGTCCTCCTGCACTACACCCTCGGCCTGGGCCTCGCCCTGCTGCTCAACAAGAAGCTGCGCGGCCGCGCCGTCTACCGGATGCTGCTCATCCTGCCCTGGGCCGTGCCGACCTTCGTCACCGTCTTCTCCTGGCGACTGATGCTGTCCGACGGCGGTGTCGTCAACAGCATGCTCTCCTTCCTCCACCTGCCCGAACCCGGTTGGCTCACCGACCCGTGGGCGCAGAAGTCCGCCGCGATCCTGGTCAACACCTGGGCCGGCGTGCCGTTCATGATGATCTCGCTGCTCGGCGGCCTGCAGTCGATCCCGGCCGAGCTGTACGAGGCCGCCGAGATGGACGGCGCCACGCCGTGGCAGCGCTTCCGGTACGTCACCCTGCCCGGGCTGCGGGCCGTCTCCTCCACCGTCGTCCTGCTCGGCGTGATCTGGACGTTCAACCAGTTCAACGTCATCTTCCTGCTCTTCGGCACCGGTGCGCCCGACGCCCAACTGCTGGTCACCTGGGCCTACCGGCTCGGCTTCGGCCAGATCCCCCGGGACTACGCGCAGTCCGCCGCCTACGGCGTGATCCTGCTGTCCATCCTGATCGTCTTCACCGCCTTCTACCGGCGCTGGCTCGCCCGCAACGAGCAGGCCAACGGCTGAGGCCCCGGACCCAGTTGACCCACGAAGGCAGGTACCCCCGATGAGCACCACCACCGAACTCCCCACCCCCGCGACGACCGTGGCCCCGGCCGCCCGGCCGGCCAAGGTCCGCCGGCGCGGTGAGAGCAGCCTGCTGGCCAGGGCGCTGTCCCACGGCACCCTGATCGTGGCCGGCCTGATCGCGCTGTTCCCGGTGGCGTGGATCCTCTTCGTCTCGCTCGGCCCGGACAAGACCGACTACCTCCACCCCGGCGCGATCCTCGACAAGCTCACGCTGTCGAACTACCACCACGTGCTGTTCGACACGGACTTCTTCACCTGGTTCGGCAACGCCCTGCTGGTCTCCGGCGTCACCACCGTGTTCGGCGTCCTGGTCGCCGCCACCACCGGCTACGCCGTCTCCCGGATGCGCTTCCCCGGCCACCGGCCGCTGATGTGGTCGCTGCTGGTCACCCAGATGTTCCCGATCGCGGTGCTGATCGTGCCGATGTACACGATGCTCTCCGACCTCGGCCTGCTGGACAGCTACCTGGGCCTGATCCTGGTCTACTCGACCACCACCGTGCCGTACTGCGCGTGGCTGCTGAAGGGCTACTTCGACACCATCCCGGTGGAGATCGACGAGGCCGGCCGGGTCGACGGGCTCAGCCCGTTCGGCACCTTCTGGCGGCTGGTGCTGCCGCTCGCCCGCCCGGGCCTGGCGGTGGCCGCCTTCTACTCCTTCCTCACGTACTGGGCCGAGGTGCCGTTCGCCTCCACCTTCATGCTCAGCTCCGACAAGTACACGCTGGCCGTGGGCCTGCAGACCTTCGTCAGCGAGCACGACGCCCAGTGGAACCTGATGGCCGCGACCGCCGTGCTGATCGCGATCCCGTCGGCAGCCTTCTTCTACCTGGTGCAGCGCCACCTGGTCACCGGTCTGACCGCCGGTGCCTCCAAGTCGTAACGCTCCTCGCTCCTCTAGTCCCCAAGGGATACCGTCCATGACCCAGAACCTGGCCGACACCTCCCGGCCTGCCGCCGACGCCGCCGCCCACGAGGCGGTCACCCCGGCTCCTGCGACTGGCGGCGCGTCCAGAGGCTGGTGGCGGGACGCGGTCATCTACCAGGTGTACCCGCGCAGCTTCGCCGACTCCAACGGCGACGGCATGGGTGACCTGCCCGGCATCCGCAGCCGCCTGCCGTACCTGCGCGACCTCGGCGTGGACGCGGTCTGGCTGTCGCCGTTCTACGCCTCGCCGCAGGCGGACGCGGGCTACGACGTCGCCGACTACCGCGCCGTGGACCCGATGTTCGGCAGCCTGCTGGACGCTGACGCGCTCATCCGGGACGCCCACCAGCTGGGGCTGCGGATCATCGTCGACCTCGTCCCGAACCACTCCTCGGACCAGCACGAGTGGTTCCAGCGCGCCCTGCGCGAGGGCCCCGAGTCCCCGCTGCGCGAGCGGTACCACTTCCGCCCCGGCAAGGGCGAGAACGGCGAACTGCCGCCCAACGACTGGGAGTCCATCTTCGGCGGCCCGGCCTGGACCCGCAGCGAGAACCCGGACGGCACCCCCGGCGACTGGTACCTGCACCTGTTCGCCCCCGAGCAGCCCGACTTCAACTGGGAGAACCGGGCCGTCGCCGACGAGTTCCGCTCGATCCTGCGGTTCTGGCTCGACATGGGTGTCGACGGCTTCCGCATCGACGTCGCCCACGGCCTGGTGAAGGCCCCCGGCCTGCCCGACCTCGGCGGCTCCGACCAGCTCAAGCTGCTCGGCAACGACGTCATGCCGTTCTTCGACCAGGACGGCGTGCACGAGATCTACCGCAGCTGGCGCAAGATCCTCGACGAGTACCCGGGCCAGCGGATCGGCGTCGCCGAGGCCTGGACCCCGACCGTCCAGCGCACCGCCAACTACGTGCGCCCCGATGAGCTGCACCAGGCCTTCAACTTCCAGTACCTGGGCACCGGTTGGGACGCCGCCGCGCTGCGCGAGGTGATCGACGTCTCGCTCGACTCGATGCGCCCGGTCGACGCCCCGACCACCTGGGTGCTGTCCAACCACGACGTCACCCGGCACGCCACCCGCTTCGCCAACCCGCCCGGCCTCGGCACCCAGATCCGCACGCCCGGCGACCGCGAGCTCGGCCTGCGCCGCGCCCGCGCCGCCACCCTGCTGATGCTCGCGCTGCCCGGCTCCGCGTACATCTACCAGGGCGAGGAACTCGGTCTGCCGGACGTCACCGACCTGCCGGACGAGGTCCGCCAGGACCCGTCGTTCTTCCGCAAGGCCGGGCAGGACGGCTACCGCGACGGCTGCCGCGTCCCGATCCCGTGGTCCGGCACCGAGGCCCCGTACGGCTTCGGCCCGGTCGCCGGCGGGCCGTCCTGGCTGCCGCAGCCGGCCGAGTGGGCCGAGCTGAGCGTCGAGGCGCAGACCGGCGACCCGGCGTCCACCCTGGAGCTGTACCGCAGCGCGCTCGCCGTCCGCCGCTCCCAGGACGACCTCGGCGCCGGGACGGCCGTGGAGTGGCTGGAGGGCCCCGAGGGGACCCTGACGTTCCGCCGCGGCTCCTTCGTCTGCACCGTCAACGCCACGGACGAGCCGGTCCGGATAGCGGCGCCCGGAAAGCTGCTGCTCTCCTCGGTGGAGCTGGTGGTCGACGGCAGCGAGACGGTGCTCGCGCCGGACAGCACCGGCTGGTGGGCGGTCTGACGTGGTTGCAATAGGCTCTGGGACCGTGACTACGGCGCGACTCTCAGACATCGCGGCGCAGGCGGGGGTCAGCGAAGCCACCGTCTCCCGCGTACTCAACGGCAAGGCGAACGTCTCCGCCGCCACCCGGCAGACCGTGCTGGCGGCGCTCGACGTGCTCGGCTACGAGCGGCCGACCCGACTGCGCCAGCGCAGCGCCGGCCTGATCGGGCTGATCACGCCGGAGCTGAGCAACCCGATCTTCCCCGCACTGGCCCAGGTGATCGAGCAGGTGCTCAGCCGGCACGGGTACACCCCGGTGCTGTGCACCCAGACACCGGGCGGGTCCACCGAGGACGAACTGGTCGAGATGCTGGTCGACCGGGGCGTGGCGGGCATCGTCTTCGTCTCCGGGCTGCACGCCGACTCCACCGCCGACCTCGACCGCTACGCCCGGCTGACCGGGCGAGGGGTGCCGTTCGTGCTGATCAACGGCTACAGCGAGCGGATCGACGCGCCGTTCATCTCGCCGGACGACCGGGCCGCGATGTGGATGGCCGTCCAGCACCTGGCCGAACTCGGGCACGAGCGGATCGGGCTGGCGGTCGGGCAGCGGCGGTACGTGCCGGTGCTGCGCAAGATCGAGGGCTTCACGGCGGCGATGCGCGAGGTGCTGGGACGGAGCCAGGAGGAGGCCGAGGAACTCGTCCACCACACGCTGTTCAGCGTGGAGGGCGGGCACGCGGCGGCCGGCGCGCTGCTGGACAAGGGCTGCACGGCGATCGTCTGCGGCAGCGACATGATGGCGCTCGGGGCGATCCGGGCGGTGCGGCAGCGTGGGCTGTCGGTGCCGCACGACGTCTCGGTGGTCGGCTTCGACGACTCGCCGCTGATCGCCTTCACCGAGCCGCCGCTGACCACGATCCGCCAGCCGGTCGAGGCGATGGCGACCGCGGCGGTGGACGCGCTGCTGGAGGAGGTCGGCGGAAACGCCGTCCAGCGCGGGGAGTTCATGTTCCAGCCGGAGCTGGTCATGCGTGGGTCCACGGGGGCCTGCGCGCGCTGAGGACGGTCAACGGACGGGCCCCGGAGAGCAGTTGCTCTCCGGGGTCCGTTGTGTGCCGCCCGGGTGCCGGGTCAGCCGTCAGTTGTCGGCTGTCACCCGTCGGTCGTGCTCAGACCCGGCCGGCGAAGTCCGGCGCCCAGTTGGCGACGGTCTGCAGGCGCACGCCCGAGCTCGGGTTGGCGGCCTCGACGTACTGGCCGCCGCCGATGTAGATCGCGACGTGGTAGACGCCGGAGTTCTGGCCGTTGTTGGACCAGAACAGCAGGTCGCCCGCCTGCAGGCTGTCCAGCGAGACGCGGGTGCTGGCGGCGGCCTGGTCGGCGGCGACGCGCGGGACGGAGACGCCCGCGGCGCGCAGCGCGGCCTGGGTCAGGCCGGAGCAGTCCCAGCCGCCGTTGCCGGTACCGCCGTAGACGTACGCCTGGCCGACCTTCGACTGGGCGAAGGAGACCGCGGCGGCCATGCTGCCGGTGGCGGCCGGGGTCTGAGCCGGGGTCTGAGCCTGGGCGGCCGGCTTGGAGGCCGGCTTGGAGGCCGGCTTGGTGGCCGGGGCCTGGGGCTGGGCGGCCGGCTTGGCGCTCGCGACAGCGCCGTTGGAGGTCTGGCCGGACTTCTGCGAGCGGTCGAACCAGGTGAAGTCCGAGCCGGACGTGGCCGACGAGCCGGAGCCGGACCGGTCGGCCTGAGCCGACTGCTGGGCCTGGCCGCCGTCCTTGAACGAGAGGCGCTGGCCCGGGTAGATGGAGTCCGGGCCCTCGGTCAGGGTGCCGCGGTTGAGTTCGTACAGCCGCTGCCAGCCGCCCTGGAGGTTGTGCTTGTCGGCGATCGAGGACAGCCAGTCGCCGGAGGCGACGGTGTAGTCGTCGGCCTGGGGCTGGGCGCTGTTCCGGGCCTGGCTCTGGCCCTTCTGGGCCGAGGTGCCGTTGGTGGAGTCGGCGGGGGCCTGCGCCTGGTCCTGGGCCGGTGCGGCCGGCTTGGCGGGCTTCGCGGCCGGGGCCGGGGTCTGGGTCTGCGCGGGCTTGGCGGCCGGGGCGGCCGGCTTCGCGGCGGGCTTGGTGGCGGTCGAACCGGCAGCCGAGCCGGTGGTCGAGCCGGCCGAGGTGTCGACGGCGGCCGGGGTGCCGCCCTTGGTCAGGCCGGCCTGGACCGAGCACACCGGCCAGGCGCCGGGGCCCTGCGAGGCGAGGACCTTCTCGGCGACGGCGATCTGCTGGTCCTTGGTGGCCTGGTTGGCCTGGGGGGCGTAGGCGGTGCCGCCGAAGGCGGCCCAGGTGCTGGAGGTGAACTGCAGGCCGCCGTAGAAGCCGTTGCCGGTGTTGATGCTCCAGTTGCCGGTGCTCTCGCACTGGGCGACCTTGTCCCAGGTGGCGACGGAGGCGGCGGAGGCGGTGCCGGAGGTGAGGCAGGGGATGGTGAGGCCGACGCCCGCGACGCCGACGGCGGCGATCACGCGTCGGGTACGACTGGACAGACGGGTGCCGTTGGTGGGCAGCATGAAGACGCAGTCCTCTCCCACGCCTGCGAGGTGAGCTGTCGGATTCGGGCTGGAGTTGCCCGGCCGCGCTGTGGGCGCGGCTTCACCCCTAGCCCTGGATCGTTCCGGGGAACGGTCCGGGGCGACTTACCTGTGGGTCCCCCGCTCCTGCCGTGGTGCGTTTTCGCGCTGCCAGGACATCCGACGGCAGGACTCGGCGTCGCGGATGAACTGGGTTCGTGTGGCCACGAACGGGGAGCACGTTAAGCAGACTTAAGTTCAAACTGCAAACACCTGTGACGCGCATCACGGTTTGGCGAGAACGGTCGTTCCCCTCACTTGTCATGATCGGAAATGACCGATTTCCGGCAACGCTGCGAAGGGTGCGCGCAACTGTCTGCGTTTCAGGAGGCGGGTGACGGTGGGTCGGGTCGCCCGGGGGCCTGCCCGCCGGGAGAGCGGCGTGTCCGCACTGTGGCCGTCGGGGGGTGCGTCGAGCGATGGTGAACAAATGCGGATAGAACGGACATCACACCTATTCGTCCTTTAACTCCCTTACGGGACAAGCGGGAAGGGCCCGGAACGGCTACGTTCCGGGCCCTTCACACGTGCGGTGACCGCTACTACTGGCCGGCCGACTCCTCGGCGGCGGCGTGAGCGGCGTGAGCGGCGCGACCACCCCGGCCGGAGTGGTCGGCGTGGGTGCCCTCGGCGGCCTCCGCCGCCTCGGCCTCGGCCTGCGCCAGGGCCTCGGGGGAGGGCGCCGGCAGCGCGGCCAGGTAGGTGGAGGCGATCAGCTGGCCGACCGTCGGGTAGGCGCCCAGCGGCGCCGCGGACGGGCAGCCGGTCTCCTCGGCGGCCGTGGCGAGCAGCTCGGAGTCGGCCTCCGGCCCGATCACCAGCGGGGCCAGCGCCGGGCGCTGGGAGCCGGTCTCCTTGAGGTGGTTGACGGCCGCGGCGACCGAGCCCGGCACGTCGAGCGCGGCGGGCACGACCGGGACGGCCAGCCGGGCCGCCAGCAGGACACCGGTGATGCCGGCAGCGGCAGCGGCCTCCTCGCCGCCGACGGTGGTCAGCACGACGCCGTCCGCGGCGGTCGCGATGGCGAACAGCCGGGCCCGGTCGGCACGCGCCAGGCCGGCCTCGGACAGGCGCACGTGCACGGCCTCGGCGAGCAGCGGGTGCGGGCCGAGCACGTCGGTGACGGGGGCTCCGTACTCGGCGGCGAGGGCGTGGAGTTCGGTCAGGAATCCGTGCGGGCCGGGTACCAGCGGCACCAGGACCGGCGCGGGCAGGCCGGCCTCGGCGGCCATGGCCAGCAGTTCGGCGACGGTGCGGTCGTCGCTGTCGGCGCCCTGGGCGGCTTCGCCCGGGAGGTAGCCGACGGCGGTCTGGATGTCGCCCTGCTCGCTGCGGACGATCGACAGCAGCTCCTCGACGACCGAGCGGGACTCGGGCCCGGCGGTCGCGGGCACGGCGAGCACCAGGGCCGGGGATCCGGCCGGGATCTCGGGGCGCTCGGGGCGGCGGTGGCGCCCCCGCGCACGGGAGCCTGGAGTGCGGACGGGCAGTGGCGCGCCCGGGATGGCTGCGGTGCTCATGCCGGAGATCGTAGGACATCGGCCCGTCAGGCCTGCATTCGGCTGCCGTTCGAGTTTCACGTGGTCATGGCGGGTGCGCCGCGCTCCCGTCGTGTCCGTCCGGGCGGTTTGCCCGCAATCCGGACATATCTCACCCAGCCTTCGAGCGATCACCGCTGGTTGCCCTGACGTGTCCGACGGGGCGTCGAGTTGCTTCTGTGGCGCGTGAGATGTCTCACAGCCGGGAGGTCGCCTGACGGAGGGTCACGAAGGCGCGACTCCGGGCGTCTGAAGATCAACATTCAGCGGGGAATCGCTCACGGCCGGTTATCGAGAATCTGGCGATTCACTCGGCTATGTCCGTTTACGTACCGTCAGGAGAAGGGTCCGTGAAGAGTTCAGAACTGCCGGTGAAAGGCCTCGTGCACCTGCAATGTCCCGTGCTGATGCACGTGCACAGCAGCTATCATCGCGTCAAGTGAGGCGTTGTGCCGGGCCGGTACGGGGCCGGTCCGTTCGTTCGGCGGGTGCCGGGAGCGCCGCGCTGGACGACCACTCCGGAGCTCTTCGGGAGATTTCTATGCACGACTCGCAGGACACGTACGGCTCGTACGACACCTACAACGGGATGGCGGCCGCCGACCTCAAGGGGGTTGTCTGGCAGAAGAGCCTGCACAGCAACTCCCAGGGGAACTGCGTCGAGTTCGCGGCCCTGCCGGGGGGCGATGTGGCGATGCGCAACTCGCGCTTCCCGGAAGGTCCGGCGCTCATCTACACCCGGGCCGAGATCGCCGCCCTGCTGCTGGGGGCCAAGGACGGGGAGTTCGACCACCTGGCGGTCTGACCGGCCGCCGTCCTGCCATCGGGGGGCCGTCGTGGGTGCTGACACCGCGACGGCCTTTGTCTTGTCCGGGGCCGGTCCGGGGCCACATGACGGGCGCTCTCGTGGCGGGCGCTCTCGTGGCGGCCGTTCTCGCGGCCGACCGCGCGCAGGTGTGGCGGGTGGTCCCGCGCACGGCTGGGGGCCCGGACGTGGACGGGAGTCGGGCCGCCGGGGTGCCCGGCCGTCGGTCCGGCCGGCTCGTCCGGGAGACAGGCCCGGGAATCGTCGCGGGAATCGCCCTGAGGGCTGGGCCGGAGCCCGTGGCGCACCTGTGCCAGGCCCGTCGATCCGCTCCGCGGAGCCCGGGGTGCGGTCCTCCCGGGGCCTCCCTCGGCCGGCCGCGCGCCGCCTGGCGCTAGGCCGAGCGCCGGTGCCGTCCACCGAGTTCGGAACCGGTGGCCGGCTCCGCCTCGAACAGGGCCCAGACCACCTTGCCGCTGCCCAGCGGGTGCCAACCCCAGGAGCGGCTGAAGGACTCCACCAGGTGCAGTCCGCGGCCGGACTCGGCGACGAAGTCCGCCTCCCGGGCGACCGGGCCGATGCAGCTCGGGTCGCTCACCGCGCAGACCACCTGGGGGGAGCGGTGGACCAGGCTTATTCGGATCGGCAGCCGGCCCTCAGGGGTCGGCTGTATGGGAAAGTCGTACTCGCCCTGGACGCCACCCGCAGGGTCGGGCCGTGCGCCGATCGCATGCCGCAGTGCGTTGGTCACCAGCTCCGAGGCCACCAGCGCGACGTCGTCGAACAGCTCCATCAGGCCCCAGCGCTGAAGAGAGGTTCTGGCGAAGTCGCGCGCGGTTCTGACGGCTTCGAAGCGAGGAGCGAGCGTACAGGTGACCACATGGGGGTCAACCGCCAAAGCCGTACCGGTGCTCATGAAGAGCTCCTCCCATAAGGGGGCGGACACGGCTGGACCCGCCGGGGTCATGCCGGTCACCTCCGACTCGCTCGGCCGCTCGGCCGCCCCCTCGACCAGCGCGCGCGCACACGAACCCCCGGTGGCGCGGGGGAACGCTGCCGGGTCGGTGCACGGAGTCGCGCGTGGGGTCGACGCGGAGCCCGCGGGAATGCCAGGGATGTGCAGGTGCACGTGCACCATGGTGGTGTGCGCTCACTGCAGATGCAAGAGTCGATTCACGTGCAGTCGCACTATTGGCATATGCAAGCGCCGGATGCACGTGCATCCTGGTGTGTGGAGTGTGGAACTGATAGGAACATCCGTCAGTATCGGCACCGTGAGCGCTCAACTGATGGCAGACTGTGCGCTGTTTGCCCTAGGTGGAGGTTTCGACCGCATGACCACAGTTCAGCCGGGCGGCGGCTCGATGGTCCGCCGGATCCTCCTCGGTTCTCAGCTGCGTCGCCTGCGTGAGACGCGCGGCATCACGCGCGAGGACGCCGGCTACGCGATCAGGGCCTCGGAGTCCAAGATCAGCCGCATGGAACTCGGCCGCGTCAGCTTCAAGGAGCGCGACGTCGCCGACCTGCTCAGCCTCTACGGCGTGGACGACGGCCTGGAGCGGGAGGCACTGCTCGGGCTGGTCCGCGAGGCCAACAAGTCCGGCTGGTGGCACAGCTTCAACGACGTGCTGCCGGGCTGGTTCCAGACCTACGTCGGCCTGGAGGAGGCCGCCCAGCTGATCCGCACCTACGAGGTGCAGTTCATCCCCGGACTGCTGCAGTCCGAGGAGTACGCACGGGCGGTTTTCGGCCAGAGTCGGCCGGTCGTCAGCGAGGAGGAGATCGAGCGGCGGGTCAGCCTCCGCCTGCGTCGCCAGAAGCTGCTGACCGAGGGCGCCAGCCCGCGACTGTGGGCCGTGATCGACGAGGCCGCGCTGCGCCGCCCCGTCGGCGGGCCCAAGGTGATGCGCGGCCAGGTGCAGTACCTGATCGACGTCGCCGAGCAGGCCAACGTCGTGATCCAGGTGATGCCGTTCCGATTCGGCGCGCACGCGGGGGAGTCCGGGGCGTTCACGATCCTGCGCTTCCCTGAACAGGACCTCGCGGACGTCGTCTACCTGGAGCAGCTCACCAGCGCGCTGTACCTCGACAAGCGGGACGACGTCGACGCGTACATCCAGGTCATGGAGCGGCTCTGCGTGGACAGCCTCACGCCGGAGCGGACCGTGGACCTGCTGGCGTCGATCCTCAAGGAGCGCTGAGAGGAACTCCCGGCAGAGCGTACGGGTCCGGCTCCCGCGATCGGTCGCCCGGACACCGAGCCGCCGTCCACCCGCCGTCAGCCGCGGGCCGGCGGCCGTTCGCGTTCCGGCGGCAGTGCCTGCGGCGGGGTGCCCAGTTCCCAGGGCAGGTCGTAGCGGCGGAACAGGTCGGCCCGGATCAGTGCCAGCGGGAGTTCGGCGCCCGGCAGCAGCACCCCGATGCAGCCGCCCATCAGCGCGCTGCGCAGCACCGCGTGCTCGGCGGCCGGGTCCGGTGCGCCCCAGTCGAGCAGCAGGCCTTGGAGGATCGCGCCGAGCTGCTGCTGCTCCGGGTCCTGGACGAAGGCGCCGGAGTCCGGGTCCAGGATCAGCGCGAGGTGCGAGCGCATCACCCGCGGATGCTCCAGGGCGAGGGTGAGGACCGCGTCGATCGCGCGGGCCAGCCGGGCCGCCGGCGTGGCGTCCGGGGTCAGCTCGGCGAGCGCGCCGGAGAGCGACTGGTGCATCATCCGGTGCGTCGCCGACTGCATCAGCAGCCGTTTCCCGTCGAAGTAGTAGGAGAGCAGCCCGCGCGCGAGCCCGGCCCGCTCGGCGATGTCGGTCAGTGTGGTGCCCGCGTATCCGTGCCGGTCGACCAGTTCGACGGTGGCTCGCATGATGCGCAGACGGGAGCGTTGCCGCATCTCCTCATTGACCGAATCCCCGCGAGGTGCCATCGTGTCTGCTCCGAACGTTCGTTGGCTCCGGGCCAATATACTGGCGGAGCCGGTAGTCGCACCGTGAAACCGCGCACCGGTGGGCGCCGCTCGGGCGCCCGGTACAGAAGACGGCCGGCTCCACCAAAACGGGGGTTTGGTGGAGCCGGCGCCATTGTCCGACGGCGGGGGCCGGGGGGCCGGCCCCCCGGGCGGCGGTCGACGGTCAGCGGTTGGTCAGGACTTCGGTCCGCGCCGTGCTCGACCCGACCGGGGGGTAATCGTAGTCCCGCACCGGCGCGGGAGCTGACGTCCGCCGCCGGTCGACCAGGGCGCCCACCGCGGCGATCAGCAGGCCGAACAGCGCGACCGCCGTGACGAACACCAGGGCCGGCCGGTAGCCGTCCAGCTGCGCCTGCGGGCTGTCGCCGCCGGCACTGCCGGCGGCGATCATCGCGGTCGCGCCGGCCAGGACCACCGCGGTGCCGACCTGGATCGCGGTGTTGACCAGGCCGGAGGCCAGACCCTGCTCCTCGTCGCCCACGCCGTCGGTGGCGGCGATGTTCACCGAGGGGAAGGCCAGCGCGAAGCCCACGCCGAGCAGCAGCATCGAGGGCAGGACCAGACCCAGGTACGAGCTGTGCTCGTCCAGCCGCAGGAACAGTGCGAACGCGCCGACCAGGGCCAGCAGGCCGATCGGCAGCAGCCTGCCGGTGCCGAAGCGGTCCACGATCGGGCCCATGAACGGTGCCGAGAGCGCGATGAACGCGCCGGCCGGCAGCAGCCCGAGGGCCATCTGCAGCGCCGACCAGCCCAGCAGGTGCTGCAGGTAGAGCGTGACGACGAACTGGAACCCGCCGTACGCGCCGGCCATGGCGAAGGCGATCACGTTGGCCCGGGCGACCGAGCCGTTGCGGAAGATGCCGAGTCGGACCAGCGGGTGGGCGGTGCGGCTCTCCACCAGCAGGAAGGCGGCGGCCAGTGCGGCGACCACGACCAGCGAGCCGACGGTGCGCAGGCTCAGCCAGCCGACGCCCTGCGCCTCGGTGACGGTGAACACCAGCAGCAGCACGGTCGCGGTGCCGGTGATCGCACCCAGCACGTCGTAGCCGCCCTTGGCGCGCTCCTCGGCGGGGCGGGGGAGCAGCCGGACCGCGAAGAGCAGGGCGAGCAGTGCGACCGGAACGGGCATCAGGAACGTCCAGCGCCAGCCGACCGAGGTGAGCAGCCCGCTGAGCACCAGGCCGAGCGAGAAGCCACTGGCGCCGCAGGTGGTGTAGATCGACAGCGCCCGGTTGCGGGCGGGGCCCTGGGCGAAGGTCGTGGTGATGATCGACAGGCCGGCGGGGGCGGTGAAGGCGGCGCTGACGCCCTTGAGGAAGCGGGCGGCGATCAGCAGCCCGCCGTCGTCGACCAGGCCGCCGAGCAGCGAGGCGGCGGCGAAGACGCCCAGGGCGACCAGGAAGACCCGGCGGCGGCCGAGCAGGTCGGCGGCGCGGCCGCCGAGCAGCAGCAGGCCGCCGTAGCCGAGCACGTAGCCGGAGACCACCCATTGCAGGGCGGAGGTGGAGAGGTGCAGCTCGGAGCCGATGGACGGGAGGGCGACGCCGACCATGGAGACGTCCAGGGCGTCCAGGAACATGGCGGCGCAGAGCACGATCAGGGTGCCCCAGAGGCGGGGTGTCCAGCTCAGCCCGCTGGTTGACGGGGCGTCGGGTGACGTGGCGGTCGCGGTGGTCATGGGGAGGACAGTACATGCACGTGCATTCAATGCAAATGAATAAGATGTGAACACATAATTTTACGGCGCACGTGCTAGGGTGGCACCGTGGCTGATCTCGACTCCCCGGCGGAGGCCGGTCTCGTCGCGCAATGGCGCGACCTGCTGGCCCGGCATGCCGCCACGGCCTGCATGCTCGATCGCGAGCTGGGTGACAAGTGCGGACTGGGCGTGAGCGAGTTCGAGGTGCTGGAGCGCCTGGTGGAGGGGTGCCAGGGCGGCGGTCATGCGCTGCGGGCGCAGGAGCTGGCCCACACCGTCCACCTCAGCCAGAGCGCGCTGTCCCGGGTGATCGCCCGCTTGGAGAAGGGCGGGCTGGTCACCCGGGCGATGTGCGAGAGCGACCGGCGGGCCATCGTGATCACCCTGACCGGGACCGGTCGGGAGCGGTACGAGCAGGCCAGGCCGCTCCATCGCGAGGTGCTCGAACTGACCCTCGGCGCTCCGCTCGGGCCGCTGGGCGAGCCGCCGGCAAGCTGACCTGGTGTCAACTCGGTGGGCCGACGCCCGGATCGGACCTTTCCGAAGGGGTGCGGGCCTTCTCAGAGGAGCGAGGTCAGCCCCGGGGCGACGGCCAGCAGGACGGCCGCGGCAGGTGCGGCGAGGGCGACGACGGTGAGCCGCAGCCGGTGCGGGACGGACAGCCGAGGACGGCCCGCGAGCAGCCGGTCCACCCGCCGCGGGGACTGCGCCAGACCAGGCGGGCAGGAGCCGAACACCCCGCGGTCCAGGTTGAGTTCGGCCAGCGCGAGGGCGGTGGTGTGCCGGCCGTGCCGGCGCGCCGCCCGGTCGTCGGCCGCCAGCTCCACCAGTTCCTCCACCTGGGCCCGGAAGGCGCTGAACACGCCGACCCCGGGGAAGCCGGAGGCGAGCGCCTGTGCGCACTGCTGGAGCCAGTGGTGCCGGGCCCGGACGTGCCCGCGCTCGTGGCTCAGGACGGCGGCCAACTCCCGGTCGGTCAGCTGTTGGAGGGCGCCGGTGGTGACCACCAGGCGGGAGTCCGGGCCGGGCAGCGACCACGCCTCCGGGCGGACGTTCTCCAGCACCACCAGCCGCTCCCGGCGACTGCGGGCGGACGCGATGGCCTCGGGCAACTCCGGAGCACGGACCGTGAGTTGAGCATGTCGGTGGTCGCGGATCGCCTTCGCGGAACGGACTTCGCGGGTGAGCGCCAGCACCGTCTGCAGGCCGCCCGCCGCCAGCACCGCGGCGCACAGTCGGCCCCAGCCCTCGGCGTCCTGGAGGCCGTACGCGGCCTCGACGCCGTGCGGGGCGCCCGAGAACACCAGGGCGCGCAGTTCGGGCAGCGCGGCGGAGGCGGCCAGCAGCAGGCCCAGGACGCAGCACAGCAGCACGGCCACCACCAGGCACTGCCACGCCAGCAGCGCCAGCACCGGTTCGCGCTCCGCCCAGCGGGCCCGGGCCAGCAGCCGGGGCGCGACGGTCGAGAGCAGCAGTCCGAGCAGCAGCAGGCCGATCAGGGCAGTCATCGCATGGGCTCCCCGAGTACGCACGGAACGCGACAACGCGCTCCCTGCCAACCTATGCGCTGATGACGTCCGGAGGAACGGCTTTCGACCGGCCAGTGACCAACGCCACGTCAGGGATGGGCTCTTGGATCGATCCGGGCTCACATGGTCAGGAGCATGGCGAACATGCCGATGCCCATCGTGAGCCGGCAGGCCCGGGGCAGGCCGGCGGTGCCGAGTGCCACGGTCCCGGAGGCCGTGTGCAGGAGCCGGGTGCCGGCCCACAGGGAGTAGCCGCCGAAGTAGAGCAGGAGGGAGCCGGTCAGCAGCGGCGTGCCGGCGTCGGCGGCGTGGTGGTGATGGCCGGGGGTGGCGGTCATCGCGAGCGCCATGTACGTCATGGCGAGCGCACCGATCGCGTGGTGCAGCCGGTGTGCCCGGCGGGCCGGGGCGCGTACGGCGGCGAGCAGGAAGGTGGTGGCGGGGAGACCGAACACCCAGGCCCAGACGGTGGCCGGGACGGCGCCGCCGGTCACGGCCATGGCGGCCATGCCGAGCCCCATCAGGGCCTCGGCGGCGTCGGACTCCCGGGCGAGCAGGCGGCGGGCGCCGAAGTGGTGAGTGGTGTCGGCGACGCAGGGGGAGTGGCGCAGTCGGGTGAGGCAGTAGGCGCCGGCGGTGGCGGTGAGGAGCGCGAGCAGCCAGCTGATCAGCGAGGGTCCGTGCAACGGCGGCCTCCCGGGGCGGCGAGGGCGGGCGGCCGGCGGCGGTGCGGTGCGGCCCGCCACACCGTCGCCCGCCGACCGCGGTCTGGACGGTCGTCCAGTCCACGATCACCGCTGTGGCCGGGGCGCGGGCAGGGCGCGCACCGGGGCGCACAGTGGTGCCCCCGGTGTGCGGCCACCGGGCACACGCTCCGCCGCCCCGGCCGGTGCTCAGCCCGCGAGCCGCCCCGAGGCGACGACCCGGCTGAGGAACCGTCGCGTCCGCTCCTCCCGCGGATCGCCGAACACCTGCTCCGGCGGCCCCTGTTCGAGCACCACCCCGTCGTCCAGGAAGCAGACCTGGTCGGCCACCTCGCGCGCGAACCCCATCTCGTGGGTGGACAGGACCATCGTCATGCCCTGCTCCTTGAGGTCGCGCACCACCGAGAGCACCTCCCCGACCAGGACCGGGTCGAGCGCCGCGGTGATCTCGTCGAGCAGCAGCAGCCGGGGCCCGGTGGCCAGCGCCCGCACGATGGCGACGCGCTGCTGCTGTCCTCCGGAGAGCCGGTCCGGGTACTCCTTCGCCTTGGCCGCCAGCCCCAGCCGGTCGAGCAGCCCCAGCGCCTCCGCCTCCGCCTCGGCCCGCCCCCGTCCGTGCACCCGGCGGGGGGCGAGCGTGATGTTCTCCAGCACGGTCAGGTGCGGGAACAGGTTGTAGGACTGGAACACCACGCCGATCCGGAGGCGGACGGCGTCCTGGTCCGCGCGCGGGTCGGTGATCTCCTCCCCGTCCAGGAAGACCGCCCCGTCGTCGATCCCCTCCAGCAGGTTGACGCACCGCATCAGCGTGGACTTGCCGGAGCCGGACGCCCCGATCAGTGCCGTCACCGAGTGTTCGGGCACCGCGAACCCCACGTCGCGCAGCACCACCTGGCCGCCGAAGGTCTTGCGCACGGACTCCAGTCGGAGCACGTCCCCGCTCACACCGCACCTCCCTGGAACTGCCGACGGTTCGTCCGTGCGGTCAGCCAGTCGGCGAACCGCGTCAGCGGAATGGTCAGCACGATGAACACCAGTCCCGCCACCAGGTACGGCGTGAAGTTGAACGACCGGGCCGCGATGATCTTGGCCGCGTACACCGCGTCGATCGCCCCGCCGATCGACACCAGCCCGGTGTCCTTCTGCAGGCTGACCAGGTTGTTCAGCAGCGGCGGCACCACCCGCCGCACGGCCTGCGGGAGCACCACGTACCGCATCGCCTGCGCGTTGGTGAGCCCGAGCGACCGGGCCGCGGCCCGCTGGCTGGGGTGCACCGACTCGATGCCGGAGCGGAACACCTCCGACACGTAGGCGGAGTACGTCAGCACCAGCGCCGCCCCGCCGAGCACCAGCGGATCGGTGGTCACCCCGCCGAGCCGCAGCGCCGGCACCCCGGTGATCATCACCAGCAGGCAGATGATCATCGGCAGCCCGAGGAAGAAGTCCACGTACGCGGTGGCCAGCAGCCGCACCGGCAGGAACACCGGCCCGCGCAGCGTCCGCAGCACCGCGAGCAGCAGGCCGAACACCAGGATCAGGGCGCCGCAGCCGAGCATCAGCTCCAGGTTGAGCCGTAGCCCCTTCAGTACCTCGGGCAGCGCCTGGCGGGCGTAGTCGGCGTTGAAGAAGGTCTTCCGAGTCACCTCCCAGCCGGGGGAGTTGACGACCAGCAGGTAGAGCGCGACCGCCGTCGCCAGGGTCGACCCGGCGGCCATCAGCGCCGACCGGCGGGCCCGGCCGCGCCGGTACGCCTCGTGCGCCAGCCGCCGTTCGGACGGACGGTAGCCGTCGTCGTCCCCCTTGCCCCCGCCGCCGTCGAGGCCCTCCCCGTCGAGGTCACCCCCTTCGAGCCCCTTCCCGTCTCGGCCCTTCCCGTCCCGGCCCTTGGCGACCGACGCCGGACCGGCCGCCACCGCGTCGCCGCTCACTTGAGCACCGGTGCCGAGACGGCGTCGGAGAGCCACTGCTTCTCCAGCCTCGCGAGCGTGCCGTCGGAGCGCAGCGCGTCCACCGCCTGCGACACGCAGCCGGTCAGCTTCGAGCCCTTGTCCAGCACCAGGCCGAACTGTTCGCCCTGCGTGGCCCCCGCGAACTGGCCGACCACCTGCGCCTCCGGCACCTCGGCGCCGGTGATGTAGAAGGCCGTCGGCAGATCCACCACGAGCGCCTCGACCTGGCCGTTCTTCAGCGCGGCCTTCGCGAGGTCGTTGGAGTCGAACACGGCCGGCTGGACGCTCGGCTTGATCGTGTCGGTGATGGTGTCGAGGCTGGTGGTGCCGACCTGCGCGCCCAGCTTGGCGCCCTTCAGGTCGGCGATGCTCTTCGCGCCCGCCGCCTTGGAGTTCTTCAGCGCGATCACGGCCTGGCGCACGTCGTAGTAGCCGGAGGAGAAGTCGACGGCCTGCTTGCGCTCGTCACTGATGGACACCTGGTTGACGTCGAAGTCGAAGTCCTTGGCCCCGGGCGAGGTGGCCTTGCCGAACGGCGCGACCACCCAGCTGACCTTCTCCTTGGGGTAGCCCAGCTTCTCCGCCACCGCGAAGGCCACGGCGGACTCGAACCCCTTGCCGTTCTCCGGCTTGTCCTCGGTGAACCACGGGTCGTACGCGGGCTTGTCGGTGCCGACGGTCAGCGTCCCCGCCGTCCGGGTCGCCAGCGCGCCCGGTGCGCAGCCCGCGGCGGTACCGGCCGCACCCGAGGAGCCCGAGGCGGCGGCCCCGTCGGACTTGGCGTCCTGCGGCGCGCACGCGGTCAGCGCGGCGGCCGCGGCGAGCAGTGCGGCGAGGGGCAGTGCGGCGGACGGCTTGCGGATGGTCATGGCAGGGCTCCAGTGAGGAAGGGCCGGGCGGGACAGGGAGGAGGCAAGGGCCGGGTGGGACAGGGGAGGCGACGGGCGGGCCGGGGCCGGCCGCGGGCCCGGCGGGTCACTTCCCCCCGGTGGCGGCGCCGGAACACACACGGCATGGTCGGCGTACGGGCCCGCGTCCGCGGCGCCCTCCGAGCCGGATCAGCGACAGCGGCGGCAGAGGCCGCGCACGCGACAGCAGGCGTGACAACAAGAGGGCGCCCGGAAAAGGCCGATGTGGCACTCGGTCACCGTGATCACCGCCGGGAGCATGGCGGGAGGTTCGCATTCCGACAGTGCGTCTGTCCAGAACATCCAGATCCCTGTCCACATGGCGGACGCCCGGCCGGCGGGCCCGCGCCCCGGGGCCCCGCCAGGGGCTCGGCGGAGCCACGCCGAAGCTTTGTCGGTCGCGACCCCCTTGAACAGGAGAACCTTTCGTACTTATGGTGTCTCCGTTGAAATAACTCCTGTCGAAGTGAGTCCCCGATGCAGAATCTTTCGCCAAGGCTCGCTGCGGCGGCCGACGCCCCGGTCTCGACCCTCGCCGGCCACCCGGCCTGGCTGCGCCTGAAGGAGGCCGTCGAGACGCTGCGCCCGCTGCAGTCCAAGGACGGCTCGATCGACCTGTCCGCCGTCCAGCGGCACACCGTCGACCCGCTGCTGGCCACTGTCCGCGGCGCCGTCGAGGAGCTCGCCCCGCTGTTCCCGCACGACGCCGCCTACCTGGCCGCCGTCGACGCGGACCTGGCCAAGTGGGCCGACACCGGCTACCGGGAGCCCGACTTCCTGGACTCGCTGCTCGCCTTCCACCCCGCCGACCAGCGCGAGGACGGCCTGGAGCACCTCGTCGTCTTCCCGATGTACACGCAGAACGGCAACCCGGACCGCAACCTGGAAGCCGTCCTGCTGAGCGTCGTGTGGCCCGACTGGCTGGCCGAGCTGGAGCGGACCCGCTTCGACAACCCGATGTTCGTGCCGATCACCTTCACCGACTTCACGGCCGGCTACGACACCAACTCCGCCGTCCTCTTCCCCGAGACGGTGGCCGTGCGCAAGGCGCCGGAACGTTTCACCTGGGGCGGCATCTTCTGCGACCGCGAGGCCGCCCGCTTCCGCGCCGTCACCACCAGCGCCGTCCAGCAGCTCGGCCTGGAGATCCCGGCCGACGCCGAGGGCCTGCTCAAGGACCAGGACCGCGCGCAGGAGACCTTCGTCCTGTGGGACCTCGTCCACGACCGCACCCACAGCCACGGCGACCTGCCGTTCGACCCCTTCATGATCAAGCAGCGCAGCCCGTTCTGGATGTACGGCCTGGAGGAGCTCCGCTGCGACCTCACCACCTTCAAGGAGGCGGTGAAACTGGAGGCCGAGGGCAACACGCACGCCCGCGACGTCCAGTACGCGATCCTCTTCGACCGCCTGTTCCGCTTCCCGGTCAGCGGCGACCGCGTCCGCAACTACGACGGCATGGGCGGCCAGTTGCTCTTCGCCTACCTGCACAAGCACGACGCGCTGCGCTGGCGCGACAACCGCCTCAGCATCGACTGGGACCGGGCCCCGCAGGTCACCAACGCGCTCTGCGCCGAGATCGAGACCCTCTACCGCGACGGCATCGACCGGCCCAAGCCGGCCCACTGGATCGCCGCCTACCAGCTGGTCTCCCGCTACCTCACCCCGCACCCCGCCTCCACCTGGGCGAAGGGCTCCGAGGCGCTGCCGCTCGACATCACCGATGGCAAGGCCCTCAACAAGGCGCTGTGCGACGCGGTGCTCCCGGACGAGTTCCCGCTGAGCATGTTCTACGAGGCCCTGTCCAAGAAGCTCGGCGGCGTCATCGCCGCCACCGCCGGCATCACCGGCACCGGTATCCAGGGAGCCGCCGCGTGACCACGACCACCAAGTCCCCGCTGACCGGCAAGGTCATCGCCGTCGCCGGAGCCAGCGGCCCGGCCGGCCAGGCGGTGCTGCGCCGCCTCACCGCCGACGGCGCCACCGTGATCGGTGCCGACATCGACGCCCAGCGCCTCGAATCCGCGCTGGACGCCACCCGCATCGCCGTGCGCGGGGCCAAGGTCAGCGGACAGGTGATCGACCTGCTCGACCCGCAGGAGGTCCACGACTGGGCCGACCACCTGGAGGCCGAGCACGGCCATGTCGACGGTCTGTTCCACCTGGTCGGCGGCTGGCGCGGCAGCAAGACCTTCTTCGACACCCGCCTGGACGACTGGGACTTCCTGCACGACACCGTCGTGCGCACCCTCCAGCACACCTCGCTGGCCTTCCAGCCCGCCCTGGTCCGCAGCTCCGCCGGCCGCTACGCGATGATCTCCGCCGCCGCCGCGCACAAGCCCACCGCCGGCGGCGCCGCCTACGCGGCCGCCAAGGCTGCCACCGAGGCCTGGACCCTCGCCATGGCGGACTCCTTCAAGAAGGAGACCACCGCCCCCGACGGCGAGCCCACCGCAGCGGCTGCGATCCTGGTCATCAAGGCGCTGGTCAGCCCCGAAATGCGGGCCGAGAAGCCGGAGGCGAAGTTCGCCGGCTTCACCGACACCGCCGACCTCGCCGGACACCTGGCGGGCCTCTGGGACCGCCCCGCAGCAGAACTGAACGGACAGCACCTGTGGCTGACAGCCCGATGACCGACCTCACCCGTACGGACGCGGTACGGCGGCACGACCCCGCCGTCCGCGGCTTCGCCAGCGACAACTACGCCGGCGTGCACCCGGAGATCCTCGCCGCGATAGCCCTCGCCAACGGCGGCCACCAGATCGCCTACGGCGAGGACGACTACACGGCCCACCTCCAGGACGTCTTCCGCCGCCACTTCGGCGACAAGGCCGAGGCCCACCCCGTCTTCAACGGCACCGGCGCCAACGTGGTCGCCCTCCAGGCGCTGCTCCCGCGCTGGGGTGCCGTGGTCGCCGCCGAATCCGCCCACATCAACGTGGACGAGGGCGGCGCCCCGGAGAAGATGGGCGGCATCAAGCTGCTCACCGTCCCCACCCCGGACGGCAAGCTCACCCCCGAGCTGCTCGACCAGCAGGCCTGGGGCTTCGGCGACGAGCACCGCGCGCAGCCGCTCGCGGTCTCCATCACCCAGAGCACCGAGCTCGGCACCCTCTACACCGCCGACGAGATCCGTGCGATCACCGAGCACGCCCACCAGCTCGGCATGCTCGTCCACGTCGACGGCTCCCGCCTGGCCAACGCCGCCGCAGCGCTCGGCCTGCCGCTGCGCGCCTTCACCACGGACGTGGGCGTCGACGTGCTGTCCTTCGGCGGTACGAAGAACGGCCTGCTGTTCGGCGAGGTCGTGGTGGTGCTCAACCCCGAGCGGGTGCGGAACATCAAGTTCCTGCGCAAGACCTCGATGCAGCTCGCCTCGAAGATGCGCTTCCTCTCCGTCCAGTTCGAGGCGCTGCTCTCCGGCGACCTCTATCTGCGCAATGCCGGGCACGCCAATGCGATGGCCAGCCGGCTGGAGGCGGCCGTTCGCGGGATCGACGGCGTCGAGATCGTGCGCCCGGTCCAGGCGAACGCGGTGTTCGCGATCCTCCCGCGCGAGGTGAGCGAGCGGCTTCAGAAGCACTACCGCTTCTACTTCTGGAACGAGCACACCGGCGAGGTGCGCTGGATGTGCTCGTACGACACCACGGAGGCCGACATCGACGGCTTCGTGGCGGCCATCGCCGAGGAGATGGGCCGCGTCTGACGGCGCCTGAACATCGGATCGCCCCTGCCCGGGACCCCGGGCGGGGGCGATTTGCATGTGGCGGTCCTGTCCCCGTACAGTTCCGGAGTCGCCGCGAGAGAGCGGGGGCAAGCGGAAAGCGAATTCCGATGAATGAAACTCCGGAAAACGGAGCGGAAAACATCTGATAAGCTTGAAACACGAAAGAACGAAGCGCCCGGAGGGCCCGCTGGAAGGCGGTCCGAAGGAAGTGTCCGTTCCTTGAGAACTCAACAGCGTGCCAAAAGTCAACGCCAGATATGTTGACATCCTCGGCCTCGATCGTTTGATCGGGGTTGGAGATTCCTTTTGAAGTAAAACACTAGCGAGGACGCAGTGCGCGGGACCGCCCTATTCCGGTGGTTGCCGTGCCGCTCAACGCGGGTGCCGCCCGACGCTTTTAATTAAGCACTGCGGGTAGACATTCACGGAGAGTTTGATCCTGGCTCAGGACGAACGCTGGCGGCGTGCTTAACACATGCAAGTCGAACGGTGAAGCCCTTCGGGGTGGATCAGTGGCGAACGGGTGAGTAACACGTGGGCAATCTGCCCTGCACTCTGGGACAAGCCCTGGAAACGGGGTCTAATACCGGATATGACCTTCCTCTGCATGGGGGTTGGTGTAAAGCTCCGGCGGTGCAGGATGAGCCCGCGGCCTATCAGCTTGTTGGTGGGGTAATGGCCTACCAAGGCGACGACGGGT